>DRFF01000121.1 GCA_011050685.1 Aurantimonas coralicida | reverse complement strand
CGCAAAAGCCCTCTTCCTCGAAGGCCATGTCGAGAAGCCCGATGCCCGGGAACAGCGACAGCACCAAGTCGGTCACTTCTTGACCACCTTCAACTGCGCCGCCGTCTCGGCGTCCTCGAGCACGCCGCGGAGCTGCGGGATCAGGAGCCGGAGCGCCTTTAGCAATTCACCGGACTCGATGATTTCGAGATCGCTCGCCTTGATGCACACCACGCCGGTCGGCCTGAGTACCTCGGAAGCAAACTCGGGCCCGAAATGCGCGACCATCTTCTGGAACGCATCCAGGCCCGGCGTCGTCTTGGCGTAGAAGTAGGACTCGAAGGTGTCGGGCAGGATGTCGAGCGCATCGGCCTGCTCGTCGATCCACTGCCTGCGGTGTGGCGCTTTGGATGCCGCCCGCTTGAGCGCGGCCGAGACGCGCTCCGCCGAAAACCCCTTGGTGATCTCCGCTGGGGCAAGCATTGCTACCGGAGCCCGGTAGTGAAAGGCGGGAGAATGTGTGGATAACTAGCAGGCATGGAAGCCGGCTTCCCCTTAACTACCCTCGGCCGGCGTCGCTCCTCCCAAGATCGGCGCCGGTCCTTTATCAATTAACGGCCTGGTGGCACCCAGGCCCTAATGCTTCTCTCTCTCAGCAAGGACGTCTAATCAGCTAAGCCCTGGTCCCTCATAATCTCCTATGTTCGTGCTGCGCTGCGCGCCTGCCAACAGGCGAGGTGCGCCCGCGTCATGCCGCTTTCTCATCGTCGAGAAAGTCGTCTGCGGAGACTGCGCCCTTGGTAGCCTTAACGATCCGCTCGAGCACATCCCAGTCAGGACGCCGCTCGCGATTGATGTAGCGCCGCACGGCCTCGTGCGAGACGCCGATTCGCTTCGCGAACTCAGCAATGCTGACCTTCCGGCCAGCTAGATAATCCTTCAACTTCATCGCAGCGCACTCCACCACATTGGTGGAGCCACGTCAAGGGGCTATCCACCGTCTTGGTGGTTGCCTTGCGGGGGCGGATTGGTGAGGACTAGGCCATGGCGAGTGAGGGAGAATTGCTAAAGCATTACCGTGAACTTCGCGGGCTTTCCCAGCAGAAGCTCGCCGAATTCGTCGGCACATCGAATCAGCAAATCAGCCGTCTCGAACTCGGCGACCGGCGCTTGGGCGAAAAATGGCGAGAGCGTCTAGCTCCTCCTCTCACCATCACGCCCGATGATCTCAAGGCCAACGCCGTAGTAAGATGCCCCGTTCACCAAGCTGCGGTGGATCTGATCGAAGGCATGAACAAGGAGCAAGTGGAACGTGTCCTGCCCCTACTTGATGCGTCAACGAAACTCGTGAAAGCGAGCGGCTGACATGAAACCGATCTTTCTGTTTGCGGGCTTGGTGCTCATTGCGATGAGCGCGCCGCCGGCCCATGCCCAATCGGTATATCAAGGGGAGTATGCGGCACCGTACTCGAGCTGCGGCGTGCTGTGCGAGAGTTATGACGATGCGCGCACCCGTCGCGCCATTGAGGAAGCGACACAGCAACGGGACCAGCGCGAGATGCGATCATGGTCCCAGCCCGGGTCGCAGGATTTGGCCCCTCTGGAACCGCTGACACCGAACCCCAACGACTACGGCTACGATCAGGCGCCGGCCTACCAGTAGCTTGGCCACCTATATTTTTTTGCCCGCGCCCCACCGAAATGGTGGATTTTTTTCTTGACCGTTCCACCAAACTGGTGGACAATGCCCCATGACCGATGAGTTCATGGGGAGATTCGATGTGACTGATAACCTCGCCTGCCACAACGCGCTCATCGCCCTCGAGCGCCGCTACAACGGCCCGATCCCGCCCTGGGAGCGGGAGGCCGCGATCAGGGGGGCCCGCACCGAGCGGGAAAACCTCGAGCATGATTTAGGCATCGCCCGCTTCTGCCTGATGCGCCGCTCCGACAAGCTCCGCGAGTACGCCCATGAAGTGATGCGGCGGCACAAGGCGGTGCGCAAGTCGCAGTCGACGCCGGACTGGAGTGAGGCGTTCAGGCATTGGGCCGCCGGACGCAAAGACCTTCAATTCTACCTCGACGCTTTCAAAGCACAGCGCGAGTTGGTGCGCGGGTTGGAAGTCCGGCTGGCCGCGCTGGGATGTGCCGACCCGATCAACGTGAGCCAAGCGCCATGACCCTGCTCATCATCACGATAATATGGCTAGGTCTCTCCCCGCCCTATGCGGTCCAGGACCACATAACCTTTGTGCTCGAGACGACCCAAGCGGAGTGCGAGGAGATGCGCCGTGAGGCAGAAGCCGCTTGGGCGGACAATCCAGTAGGAATACGAACGTGGGCATGGTGTGTCAAGCCATGACCAAAGATACACCAAAGCATAAAACACCAGTGTTTGCATTTGATCCCGATTCAGGGCGCGGCATCGACCCAAAAATCCTAGATCGTTTCACGCTCATCCCCAGGAATCCACAAACCGGAGTTCAAGCCATGACCAAGCTATTTAGGATGTATGTCGGGACCGATGGCCGTGTGCAGATCGAGATTACCGCCGGAGACGCGACAGTGAGCGCAGTCGTCCCAGCGCATTACTTGATTAAGGTGCTCAACGGCAGAGAGATTACAGAGAGCGTTCCCGGCGGGGTGGAAGTGTATGCGCCCAAGGCCAAGGAGCCTACGCCATGACCGAGACCGATCTCCATGAAATCCCTGAATTTCTCCGCCGCAGGCCGATCACCCTGCCTCAATTCGCCCAGCGGTCTTTCCTCGGCCAGTTGTGGCACCGCCTCGCAAGCGTGCTGCCGCGCCTATGGCCCAAGCTCCCCCCGCCGCTGAGATCCTGGCGAGCTGGCCGGTATCTGATAATCGAGATGGAGGACGATACGCCATGATCCGCCGCCTCATCCGCTGTCTGTTCTCCCGCCGGCACGCGCCCGCGACCCTCATCACCAACGTCCGCTATGCCCTCTCGGAGTGAGCGCATGGACGAGCCAGCCCGCACAATCATCCGTATGACCGCCGCCGTCGATCTCATGCGCGATGTCGACGTCGGGCTCGAACGCTATATCCCGGAGCATTGCCGGGACGGTTTCAGGGGCTACATCGGGCGCGGTGCGCCGGTCGGGGATTTCCTCCGCGCCGTGCTGGCCAACGACTTCTCTATGGCCCTAGCCCACGCCGACGACACCAACCTCTCGTCCCTGCACGACTACATGCTGTTCCTCTACTACCACGTGCCGCACCACTGTTGGGGGTCGCGGCGGAAATACGCCTCATGGCGCCTAGTCGGAGGACTAGCCGGGCTATGCAAGGAGAAGGTGACATGACCGCGCGCGATGAAGCCCTTGCCATTCTTGCCCGCCAAGACGGCATCTGCCCTTGGTGCGGCAATATGATCTCGCGCTACGAGAGATTCGAGATCGACCATACCTGGGCGAAAGCGCGCGGCGGGCCCGACACCGACGACAACAAGCGCGCCCTCCACAAGATCTGCCACACGGAAAAGACCAAGGGTGACGTCGCCGCGATCGCCAAGACGAAGCGCCAGCGTCAGAAGCAGGATGAACACGACTATGCCATGTCAACCCGCACCCGCCGGCCCAACGCCAAGGAGCGGGCCCGGGCGCGCATGGAAGAACGCCGCCTTCTGCCGCTGGCCCCGAGGCAGGAATGAACCGGAGAAGAATGATGAAAAAAGACATTACTGAACGCGAACTTGCCTTTCTTCAAGCCCTCGCTGCTGGAGATACAGACCCAAAAGTTCAAACAAAGAGGGGTCTCCGCAGTACCGCTGTTGGCTATCGTTGCCGCGTTAAGGAACTCGCTGAATTTCTGTGGGAATTCGAAGATGGAGAGATCGGCGCGGCGCGGGATGCTTACCATTCATATCAAGAAGGCCACCGTCCAATGCGGATTATTGGACAGCAACTCACGGATGCAGGACGCCATGCATTATTGGTCGCCAGACCGTATTGAGGCGCGCCGCCGCGAGGGCCTGATAGCAGAGAGGCAGGAATGACTCTGCCCTATGCCAGCGCCAGCAGCGGCATCAAAGCGCGCGATGAGATCCTACGCATCCTTAAGCGTTTCGGGTGCGAGAGCGTCGGCTTCATGGACGAGTTCGACACCCACACCCTCTTGCTCGCCTTCCGCTGGGGGGAGCGCAACATACAGCTTCGCGCCAGCGCGCAAGGCTGGGCCAATGCCTATCTGCGCGAGAACCCATGGACATATCGGAAGCATTCAACCAAGCGCGATTGGGAACAATGGGCGCTCGACCAAGGCATGATCGCCGTCAACTCGATCCTGCGCGATTGGGTCAAGGGACAGGTCACCGCGATCGAGACGGGAATCCTGACGTTCGAGCACGTCTTTCTGCCCTTCATGCTGACGAAGGATGGCCGCACCGTGGCCGAGCACGCGACCAAACTGTTGGCGGGGCCGAAACAGAAACCGGCCCTTGTCGAAGATGAAGCGCCATGACCGCCGACGCGCCGCGTGAGGGTTACTACCTCATGTACCGGGTGCGGAACGGCCCGCTGGTTCCCGTGCGCATCTACAGCGGCGTCACACCGGATCCCGACTTCCCCGACAACCCCCAGGACCGCTCGCCTGTTTTGTGTGCGCTCTGCGACGGCAAAGGGGTTGATGTTGACTCGGTCTGGCCGTGGTGTGCCCGCCGCCCCATCACAGAAGCCGAGTATCGCTATCGGCTCGAGGCCGCCGCATGGGATCGCCGCCACGACCCAGCCTCGCCTGGGGCAAACCCGGATGAGCCGATTGATCTGAATCGCACAAGGCCAGTTTTCTAGGGAGTGAGGAATATGAGAGACACGAGTGCCATACCTGAGTCGGCGCCGGCGGGTCCGGGCGACAACTTGCCGCCCAGCGCAGTCGAGATGTTGCGGGACGATCTAGCCGAGCGCTACCGCGGGCTGACTGCCCGCCATGACGAGCTGCTCGCGGCCGGCGTCCGGACGCCATCCTCGGTCGACGACGATGAGACAGCCGGTAAGTTTGGCGACTTCATCAAACAGGTCACCGGCGCGATTAAGAGCGCCGAAGCTGCCCGCATCGACGAGAAGGAACCCTATCTCGAGGGTGGTCGCGCCGTCGACGGTTTCTTCAAGAAGATCATTGAGCCGCTGGCGAAGCTCAAGAAGGCCGTTGAGGAACGGCTCAACATTTATCAGCGGCGCAAGGCCGATGAGGAGCGCCGCGCCCGCGAGGAGATTGCGAGCAAGGCCCGCGAGGAAGCCGAGGTGGCAGCACGCGAGGCCGCGGAACGTGCCAAGGCCCTCAAGACGCCGAGCGATATGGATCCTGCCCTCGCGGCTGAAAGCACCGCCACCAGGGCAGCGGAGGATGCGGCCGTAGCCAAGAAGGCAGCAGCCGCCAAGGCCGCTGATCTGAGCCGGACCCGGGGCGACTTAGGCTCGGTTGCCTCGCTGCGCACGGACTGGACCGGAGAGCTTGAGGATCGGGCGCTCCTCGAGCTTGAACCGCTGCGCGAACATCTGACCCAAGACTGCCTCGACAAGGCCATCCGCGCCTATGCCAAGGCCGGGGGCCGGCAGCTCACAGGCGCGCGCATCTGGCAGCGCCAACAGACCGTAGTGAGGTGAGGCCATGACCGAGCATAAACCGGAGCCACGGGACGAGGCGGTGCTGATTACCGGCTGGGTGGACCCAACAATCAAGGCTGCCGCTGTTCTCCTAGCGAAGGAAGGCGGGCACCCCGAGGAAAGCTGGCCGTTTTACTATGCGGTCGCCAAGGCCAAACAGAAGGATAAGCCATGACCGACCATGACGACAAACAGGGAATGCCGATCATCGAATCCGAACTCCGCACCAGCCGGGAGATCGGGAAGCTCGCCAAGGCGCTCGCCCGGGCCCAGGCCAAAATCCAGAACCCGCCCAAGAACCGGGAGGTCACGGTCCATGGCCGCAACAAACACGGCGGCCCGGTCACTTACGAGTTCGAGTACGCGACCATTGATGAGGTCTTGAACGCGGCTCGCCCCGCGCTCAGCGCACATGGACTCTCGTTCGTCCAGGTGCCGACCGAGACGAGCCGTGGCCCCGTTCTCTTTACCCGGCTCATGCACAAATCCGGCCAGTGGATCGAATCGAGCATATCCATCGGACCCTTCGAGGACATGCAGGGCTTCGGCGCCACGGTGACCTACCTCAAGCGCTACGCGCTTTGCGCCATGTGCGGGATCGCGGCCGAGGATGATCAGGACGTTGGTGATGTCGCCGACGTCGCCGAGCGTATGGTCGGCCCGCTGACCAAGGCCGTGCTCAGGGAAATCCGCGCCGGGGCGCCGGCGCGCCCAACACGCCGCGACTACAAGGATTCCGCCGAGCGTGCCACCCATATCGCTGATCAGGAAGGCGTCTCCCCGGATGAGGCGCTGAGCCGCGCGCGGGCGGAGGAATAAGCAATTTATGGCCCCTGTGGCGCTGCTGGTCCCCACTCTACTGACAGCGCCGGCGCGTTTCGCGGCTGGATAGCCTCGTCCCAAGCGGTCGCTCGCGCGTGTCCGTATACCCAGTCGGCCAGGGGCCGCCCGATCTAGGAGGATAAAGAGACATGTATTTAGACATCTTTAGGGTAGGGATCGGCGACAAAATCGCTCTGTGCGCTCTTACAGAGAAACACACTATGCGGGTTCCGGGAAACATCTCTGGTAATAGGGCCAAGCGGCTAATTGCTCTTGGCTTTGCGTGCCCCAGCAAGTGCCGCAAGATGGAATGGCGAGGGCTATCGTTCTCGGAAATCCGCATCACGAAAACGGGACAACAAGCAAATGTCGAACTCAATATCCTAAGAGTTCGCGCGTGACCCAGCCCAATCTCCTCACTTGGATTGAATGGAGAGCATCCTGCAACCGCCGATCCACAGCGCAGATACGCCGTCACATGCCGCCCGATCTAGGAGGATGAATATGAAAAAATGGATCACACTTGTTGCCGTCCTTATTTTGCTTGCTGCTCCCGCCCTCGCTCAAGATACCGGGCTAACCATTAAGCCACAGCTTGAAAACGCAGGTCTGTTGCACTTCGTTCACGAGGGAGTAACGGTTGTCTCGATCGACCTGCGCGATGGCAGCGTGGAATACGGCGAGGGCTACGCTGCGGATGAAGCCGCCAGGGTCTTTTGGGAGGCGGTAGGGCAACTCCTTCCTATAGGCACTTGCCCAGACAAGCCCGATGAATAGAGAGGCGCTTGAGGCTGGACAAGTCCTTGAGGTCGTCCACCCGTTCACATGGGACAAGGCAACGGTCTACGACGAGAAGGCGGACGCCACAAAGGAAATCAAAACATGGCGGCCTGGTCTGCGGTTCGAATTGGAAGATCAGGCGTCGCCGGATGGCGGGAGAGGCATCGCGGTTGCCGAAGCCGAGGGTCTGCAAATCTTCACTATCGTCAGCCTCCACAAGCCGGGCCGGTATCCTGAGCGCGTCTTTTACACCCGAGAATGGCAAGACCCCGATGGGAAGCGGTTTGGCAAGCTGCATCTTCGCGTGACGACGACGGTGGCGCTGCGTCGAAGGATCAACGGCTACGCATACGAATACGAAGTGGCGTGATGGGTGAGAGCTCCAAGATCGAGTGGACGGACGCGACCTGGAATCCGGTCACGGGCTGTTCCGTCGTCTCCCCAGGCTGCACCAACTGCTACGCGATGCGGCTCGCCGGCGGGCGGCTCCGCGATCACCCCTCGCGCGCTGGCCTCACGCAGCCTTCCAAAGCCGGTCCGGTATGGACAGGAGAGATCCGGTTCAACGAGCAATGGCTCGACCAGCCGCTGCGCTGGAGGAGGCCGCGCCAGATCTTCGTCTGCGCCCATGGCGACCTGTTCCATGAGGACGTGCCGGACGAGTGGATCGACCGCATCTTCGCCATCATGGCGCTCGCCCCGCAGCACACCTTCCAGGTGCTCACGAAGCGACCGGAGCGGATTCAAGCATATGGCGCGCATCCTGATCGCGCTTATTTCGTCGGGCAACAGGCGGCGAAAATCTTGAATCGTCCCGCCTTTGGTTTGGACTGGCCCCTGCCGAACGTCTGGCTCGGCACCTCTGTCGAGGATCAGAGGCGCGCCGACGAGCGCATCCCGCACTTGCTGGCGACGGCGGCGGCGGTGCGGTTCGTCTCGGCCGAACCATTGCTGGGCTCAATTTACTTTGGACCAACTGGCCCGCTCGGACAGCCACCGGGTCCGAGCGACGATCCTTGGCTACGGGATCCCTGGCCGCAAAGTCCGCAAGCCAATCGGGGAAAACTCGACTGGATCATCGTCGGCGGCGAGTCGGGCGCCGCCGCCCGGCCCATGCACCCCGATTGGGTGCGCTCGATCCGGGATCAATGCCAAGCCGCCAGCGTGCCGTTTTTCTTCAAACAGTGGGGAGAGTGGGGACCCGTAGTTTCGACAGGCGACGATCCCGATCCACAAGGCCGGTCGGTCATGGCTTTGCCCGACGGCACGCTGACCGACACGGAATGGAACGGCGGGCCAGGGCCGCATCTTATTGATGCTCAACCAATGTATCGCGTCGGCAAGAAGGCCGCCGGGCGGGCGCTCAACGGCCGGACCTGGAACGAGTACCCCGATGGCTGACCGCCTCGCCCCTACGTCTCCCAGGCTTCCCTCCCAAACATCCTGACGGCACCATCCGCCCGCCCACCTGATTTCCCAAACCACGATTTTCTGCTAACCTATTGCCCTGCTTGACTTTTGGGGGGGCGATGGTTGTTCTGGACGGCGAAGCGAGTCGAGGCTTGGCTGGTCGCCGCGGTTGATGTGCTGCAGCGATTGCCGGATTTGGAGGCGCGCTACCTGCGCAACCCGCTCAGATCGCGCTTTCCGGAGGTCGTCGAGACGTGGTCGACCGCCTTTGTGGCGGCATTGGGCGCGATCGAGGTCGATGGCGTGCCGCCTGGGTCCGAGATGAAGCCGACCTCGCCCTCGCCGCAGGAAATCGATGAGATGGAGGCCGCGATTTTCGGCCTTTCCAAGCCCAGGCTTGGTCTCTCGGGCACGACTCCGTGGCTCAACTGGCTCGGCCGCAAGCGGCGCCGCATGGTCTGGCGGCGTCTGGCCGGCGGCCGCGATGGCGACCGGATGACATGGACGGGCGTGGCCGCCCTCGAGGACCGCAGTGGGCAGGCTCGGCCCAGCGAGGCGACCTGCCGGCGTTGGTACTGGCAAGCGATGCAGTGTATCGCCGACGAGCTGACGACGGAAAATGGGTAGATTCGGCCTTTTCGCCGGTTTGCTGAAACGCCGTGGCGCATCTCGGCCTAAATCTGGTATAGGCGAAGATAGCGTGGCCGGGTTGTCGCCTGGCCCCACCCTTCTCCCCACAAATCCCCCCCAAGAATGCCATGGCGTAGCTACCGTGTTGCCCTCGGAGATCGTCACCCGGCTCTGCCGGCGCCGCCATGCGCTCCATCTCAACCAGGCCGAACTTGCGGCCCGCATCGGTGTCAGCGATTCGGCCTTGAGCCGCTGGGAGCGGCATAAGGCATCCCCATCTCTCGCTGATTTCTGCGCCTGGACGGAGGAACTCGCCGTCGAGATCACCCTAACCGATCGAGAACCCCCCCATGTTTCGCCGTAACGTCCCAGCCGCGCCGGATACCCTAGCTCCGCCTGAGCTTGCCGACGAGTTACTTGATCTGAAGGCGGCGGTGGCCGAGCTGACCGTGCGCGAGCGCGAATTGAAGGACGCGCTCATCGCCTCGGGGATCACGGAAGTCGAGGGTGAACGTGCCCGCGCCACCGTGTCCACACACGAGCGCACGACGCTCGACGTCGAGGCGGCCAAGGAGAAGCTCGGGCCCGCTTGGTGCCGGCGCCACTCGACCACAAAAGAGCAAACCGTGGTGCGGGTAAGCGCCCGCAAGCGCGTCGACTAGCCCTAAATCCCATGGCCAAGAAGCGTGCGCCCAAGAAGCGCGCGGACAAAAAGCGCGGCCGGCCGACCCTCTATTCGGATGCCCTTGCAGCAACGATTTGCAAGCGGCTGGCGAAAGGCGATTCGCTGCGCCGCATATGCCAAACACCTGGCATGCCGCATGTCGACACTGTGATGGGGTGGTTGTTCGATACCCATCCCAAGGATGATCCGCGTACCGAATTTTCCTTACGGTACGCGCACGCGCGCAAGGCCCAGGCCGAGCTCTATGCGGACGACATCATAGAGATTGCCGACGACGAAAAAGACGATGACGTCGGCGACTTGGCGATGAGTTCGGCGCGGCTCGCCCGCCACCGTCTGCGCATCGACGCGCGCAAGTGGATCGTCTCCCGGCTCCTCCCGCGCTACGCCGATAAGATCGTCCATGAGGGCGGCGAGAAGCCGATCCCGATCAAGCTCGAGGGCCGCCAGCTCGCCCGTGGGATCGCGCTCATTTTGAACCGGGCCGACCCGAAGAAAGGCAAGGAGTAAAATGGCAGACAAGCATGAGCATCCAGAGGGCACAGCCCCGCACGGCCACATGGGGAAACATTACGGTGGGTCGTCGCATAAGCCGACCGGGCCGAAGAAGAGCGATCCGTTCCCGCCTAATCCAGGTCAGGAACATCACTCACACGCTCCTCAGACAGCGCCCAGAGCAACCCTGTTGGCGCATTACGGAATAGGTAAGGCAGCAGCCGCCCAGCCAAGCAAGCCAAAGAGGCAGCGCGTCGCTCCTCTCGGCGGTAAGGCGCGCGCTGGTGTGCCTCCAGTTGGGGGCGGGCCTGGAAAATACCGCGTTGCCGGCACTACTGGGCGCCGGCGCCGCACCCTCGGTTGAAGTCCTCTAGGAGCGGATCCCTCTGATGCCGATGTTAAGCGAGGCCATGCGCGGGGCCATGCACGCCGCCGCCGCTGGCCGAGGACGCCTTGGGATCCCGATCAAGGTGGCGAAGGAATATGTCGCCGAGGACAAGGGCGGCAAGCTGCCCAAGCGGAAGCGCAAGCGCCACCGCACCATCCTGGAGTCCCGCTGATGCCCAGCGAATATACCGGCCGGGACGGTTTCAATTTCCGCCCCCACAATCGTCTCCGCGCCGCTAAGCGCGGGGCCACCCCTGGTCCTGGTGGGCGAAGGATTGAGACTGAAGATGCGACTCCGATTGAGACCGAGGAAGGCACTGAACTGGAGACAGAGGGATGATCGACTGGCTTAAACGCAACAAGCTGTGGGTCGGGGTGGCGGGACTCGTCCTTGTGCCTGCCGTCGCCTATGCGATCACCATCTCCGCGCTGACAGCAATCACCGGGGTCAACACGGCGGCTGGCGATCATTTCGTGATCGTCGACGTTTCGGAACCCGCGGCGGCGGATCGCACCAAGCGCATCACGCGCGACGAACTTGCGGTTGCCATGGCGGCGGGCTTTACCGCCGACGCAATAACCGGCAGCGCCGTGACGGCGGCGACCGCGACGGCGGAAGGCGTGGCCGAATTGGCGACCGACGCGGAGACGGTCACGGGGACAGCCACCGACCGAGTGACGACCCCCGCCAACATCACCGCGAAGATGTCTGCTCCGGGCGCCATCGGCGACACGACGGGCGCAACCGTTGGACTTTCCGACGGGTCGGTGTCGTCTCCGTCACTCTATTTCCCCAGCGACCCCGACACCGGCTTTTACTGGGAGGGGTCTGGTGACTTCCGCGCAGCGATCAACGGTGCGATACGGTTCATTTTTAGCAACGGCGGTTTTAACGTTAATCCTGGCGGCGATATTAGGGCCGTCAACCCGAGCGCCACAACTCCGACATTCATTCCTAACGGCAACGACACTGACACCGGCATCGGGACCGCTGGGGATGACGAACTCTCCCTCATCGCCGGGGGCCGCGAGGGCATCCGCGTCACGAGCACCGATGTCCACATCGTCCACACGGCCGCAGAAGCTGACAACCACGCGGTTGAGATCGTCGCGGACGCGGCCGGCTTCGGCGACGTCAAGGCGCTGGACATCGACTATATCACTGGCGCGATCTCTACCGGGGAGGACGAGGCGGTAATACTCGTCAACATCGACGAGATAGCGGCTACAGGCGGGGAGGTGTTTGGCCTTGAGGTTCTCGCCACGGATGGTGGGGCGGACGCTATCTACGGGTTGAAGGTGGGTGCGGTCGTCGGGGCAGTCCTTCAAGACGCTGGCTCGTTCGCGAATCCAACGACTGGCACGAACAACACCACCTCGACCGATGTCGCCGCCATGATCGACGGCTCTAACGGCACGAACACCACGATATTCGTCTCGGACGACGACTACATCTTGATCGGGGCCGCCGCTGCGTTCACCGAGATCGAGTTCATCATCGAGACGGCCGCACCGAACCCCGGCGTTCAGCCGACCTTCGGGTACTCCACCGCCGGGTCGCACCTGTTCACGGCGTTCACCCCCGTTGACGGGACCAACGGGTTCAGGAACACCGGCGTCGTGGCGTGGGACGCGGTCGACCTGACCTCGCACGCCGTGAACACCGACACCGGAACCTTCGACATAAAGGTAACTAGGACTCACGCAAGCTCCGGGTCAGTCTCTCTGTTCTACGCGAAGACCGCCGCCACCGTCGTCTACGCATGGGACAGCAGCGGCAACCTGTCGGTGGCTGGGCTGACTGCTACCTCCGGCGCAACGGACCTGCTCGACATGAGCGGTACAGACGCCTCCACGGACACAGAGGGGCTGATCCTGCCTCAGCACGCGACTTCTGCCGCTCCGGGAGGAGTGGCGGAGGGCCAGGTGTTCTGGGAGGCTGACGCGAACATTCTCCACGTCGGGGACGGCGCTGCGGTCCAGAACTTCCCGCCGGCCTCTGCGTTCAGCGGCGACGCGACGGTCTCTGCGACGGGCACGGTCGCGGTCCTGACGGGCGACACGGCCACCGCCTTCTTCAGCGCGGGGACGATCGAGCACGAGCGCGGCGGATTAGAGTTCGATGCCTCCGGGGTCGTTGACACCGACTTTGTCGTTGGAACCGGAACTGGCACGTTTGGACTCGAGAGTGGGGCCACAGCGCGGACCTCGCTTGGCCTTGGTACGGCGGCGCTACTGGCCCTCGCTCAAGCAGATCAGGCTGCCCTCGAGGCCGAGACTAACGAGGACACCTACGCTCCGCCTGATCTTCTCAAGCATAGTCCCGGCGTCGCCAAGGGCTGGGTTCAGGCGGATATCGCTGGTAGCATTATCGTCAGCCACAACGTCACGTCAGTTGCCGACACCGGTACTGGCCGAATGACCATTACCTGGGCCACGGATTTCAGCGGTGCAGACTACGTTGTTGTGGCGACCGCTGAAGGAACGAACAGATACGCGGCTGTGGACAATGCTAATCCGCCAGCGGCTGGTACGACGGAGATAACTTGCTTCAACGACTCCGGCACCAAGGCCGACCCGGATACGAGCTACCACGTTGTTGCGTTCGGGGATCAGTAGATGAAAATGAAGCACCTCATTTCTGTTGCAGTTTTTGTTCTCATCCTAGTTGTCTCAGCCACGGCTGCTTGGGCGGACCACCTAAAGATTGTCTACACGCGGCCTGATGGTGGAGTCACCGTTGTTGGCCCCGCGCCGGAGTTTGTCGCCACGTTTCCTACTGAGGTCGAGGCTCTCGCGGTCATACAGGCTGAGGACGTCCCAGTCGACGCCGCAGATGTGGAGGTCGTTGACAGATCCACCATCCCGACCGACCGCTGGTTTCGAGATGCCTGGACGCGTCCGGTGGGCGGCGGCTTGATCGGCGTCGATATGGCGAAGGCGCGGGTGATCCAAGCCGGTAAGATTCAAGGCGCTCGCCGAAGCCAGATCAACCGCCTGCTGATCGACGAGGACAGAGCGCGACTGGAGGGGCGGACTGTCGCCGCCAACCAACACGCCGCCGACCGCGCGTCTCTGGGGGGGATGGATCTCGCGGCCGTGGCGGCCAGCATCGCCGGCGCCGCCAACCCAACCGCTCTCAAAGCCATATGGCCGGCCGGGCTGCCGCCCCAGTAGGCCGATTCACCAGACTGACGGAGAATAACCATGCCCAGCCGCTTCCAGCTTCCCTTCCACCCGATTGCCTCGACAGCGCCGAGCTTCGAGGCAACCTTCGATAACACCTCCACCAGCCTTGCGCTGCAATCGACGAGTCTGCGCGAGTGGGCTGGTCCGACAAACCGCTCCGTCCGCTTGGCGACCCGCACGGCCGATGACTATCTCGTCGCCTTCGGCACCAGCGACATCACCCTCGGCGGCTCGTCCGATGCGATGCTTGTGCTGGGCGGGACCGTCGAGGTCTTCCACCCCATCCTTCCCAGCCACACCCATATCGCCATGCAGTCGTCGACCGACGTCACAGCCAACGTGACGCTCGGCTACGGCGCGTAGGGAGGAGACGCACCATGCCTGCCCCAAGGCGTCCAGCAATGGAGGTTCCGGCTTCCGTGCTGATCGAGATCGCCAAAGAGCCCAAGCGCTATGAGGAGATAATCGCCGAGATCACCGGCGCTCAAGAGAAGGCGCGCGAGGACGAGGCGAAGGCGCGCGCGGCCGAGGCCGCAGCACTAAAGGCTCAGGAAGAGTCGGCTGCCGCTCTCGCCAAACATGAAAGCGCGATGGATGAGGCAACGCTGAAGTCGAAAGAAGCCCAGACGCGCCACAGGGAGGAAATGACGAAGCTCGGGCAGGTTCGTGCGAAAGAGGGCGAGCGGCTGGAGAACAAGGAAAAGCGGTTGACGCAGGAGACCGCCGGCCAAGCCGAGTTCGCCGCTAAGCTCGCCGCCGATGAGAAACGGCTAGGCGAGGAGCGCGACGAAGTGCAAGCCACCACTGATCGCCTCAAGAAGCAAGCCGCAGGACTGGACGACAGAACCGTCGAGATGAACGACCGCCAGACGGCCTTGAAAGCCCGCGAGAATGCGCTATCGGTTCGCGAGACCACCTTCCAGAACCGGCTCAGCCGGTTCAACGAAGGCCTCGACTAGATCTACCCGATGAGCCGAAATCAGCGCCATGTCGTTCGCTGTATTTCTGGAGCGCCTTGTCGAACGCTCCGCCCAACTAGACAGAGCCCAGGCGGCGATAGAGGCGCTCGATGTCGGGCTCAAGTTCGAGGCCAGGACACTTGCCAAGAGGCGCGCCGATCTGGATATGCGCGAGGTCATCATCAAGATGCGTGAGGATTCCTTTTTCGCCCGTGAGGCCAAATTCGCTAACCGTCTCAGGCGGTTCAACGAAGTCCTCGATGACTTCAACGATGCTGCATGAAGCCTTCATCGGCTGACATCGAACAGCGGGTGGCCCAAGCCCAAAAGGCAGCGGAGGCGCTTGATTTCGGTCACCAGGTTCGGGCCATGCTTCAACCACCCAAACCGATACGGTGGATAATGGATCGCCTTGATCGCCAGATCCCGATCTATCGGGACACACATCACATCGTGAAGGAAGAGGAACGCCAGCGGCGCCGGAAGCGGCGCGAAAAAGCGGGGCGCTACGTCTGGCCATGACGCCTGTGATTCTCATGGCTGGTGGCCGAGGCTTGCGTCTCCATCCGCTCACCGAGAAACACCCCAAGTCCTTGTTGAAGGTCGGTGGCAAGCCGATCCTCGAGCAGATCATCGATGGGTTCGCGCGCCAAGGCTTCCGCCGCTTCTGGCTATGCGTCAACTACAAGGCGGACCTCATCAAGGATTACTTCGGCGACGGCGGGGTGCGAGGCCTCAAGATCAAGTACATCCACGAGACGGAGCCATTGGGCACCGGCGGGGCGCTCAGGCTGCTTCCTGCCTTCGATGTGCCCTTCATTCTCTGCAACGCCGATGTGCTCGCCAAGATCGAATACGGCGATCTCATGGAATACCACGCCCGGGCGAACGTCCAGGCGACGGTCTGCGCGGCTTTGTCCCAGCGCCAAGGCCCCTACGGCGTCCTCGATGTCGAGCCAGCCCCAGGCTCCACCGCGATACGGTTGATCTCCCTGCGCGAAAAGCCGATCGAGGGCACGCTGGTCAACGCCGGCGTCTATGTGCTAGACCCGAAGGCGCTGGACCTAGCGCCCGAGGGACACTTCGACATGCCTGAGCTGATTGACCGGCTGGACCGGGTTGCGGCCTACCCGATCGAGGGATATTGGGTGGATGTCGGCAGCTTTATCGACTTGGCGATGGCGAACACAGAGTGGGCAGCGTGATCATATGAATCGCTTAATCAGCACCTTGACGTTGCCTATCTTGACCGCTAGCGTGTTATACGCGCTTTACAAAATGGCTGAAAGCGCAGGCACGTTATGACCGTCTGGATTGTTCGCTTCATGCCTCTCGAAGGAACCGTGCCGACCGATGGCCGGTTCCGCACCGAGGAAAGCGCCCGAAAGGTTTGGAATGAGGCTGGGGCGTGGGACACGGGCAAGGGCAAGTTCACCTTCAGGGACGATTTCGGCGCCGACATCAGGATTGATTTGAAGAAATGCCTTGAGGTTTTCACTGACACCGACAGTTCCGCAGCTTCCCAGTACGCGCTCAACGAGGCTAACCACGAGGCGGCGCGCGCTCACAACCTTCCTCCACCCAGCAAGGGTAAGGTCCACCCGGGGTCGACGACGCATTGAATGTCCTCGGCTTGATCCCGGCGCGCGGCGGCTCGCGGCGCGTTAAGGGGAAGAATCTGCGCTTGCTCGGCGGCCACCCGCTGATCGGCTGGACCATCGAAGCGGCCAAGATGACGCATAGCCTCGACCGTCTGGTCGTCTCGTCCGAAGACCCGAAGATCCTCCAGGTGGCGCACGAATGCGGCGCCGAGGCGCTGGTGCGGCCAGCGGAGATGGCGACCGACGAGGCTTCCTCCTATCCGCTGATGCTCCACGCGCTCGACAGCCTCGATGAGCCGTTCGACTATCTGTGCTTGCTTCAGCCGACCTCGCCGTTCCGCCGGCCGATCGACATCGACAACTGCATCGGTGCGGCGCGGCAAATGGACTTGGCGGCGGTGATTTCAGTCAGGGAGAAGGAAACCGCAGGCAATGGGGCGATCTATGTGGGCCGCACGGATTGGCTCCGCGATCGCCTGGCCGCCGGCGATGCCGCACCTTTCGATGGGCCGGCGCCGGAGTTCTATCCCATGGCGCGGGATTGCTCGCTCGACATCGATACCGAGGAGGATTTCGTCCGGGCCGAGGCGATGGCATCCTTCTTGATGTGGGATGACGCGCTGGGAGAGGACATGAGGAAATGAATCCCTTCCAGCCGCTCTACGACGCCTGCAACCAGGGCGACTCGGCGACCAAGTATGCGAACCTGCCGGAGTTTCCCACCCACATAGACGTCGAGCTCACCAGCGCGTGCAACTTCCGCTGCGTATTCTGTCCAACTGGACTCCACGGGCTCAATCGGGCAGCGGTCAACATGACGTCCGAGACATACGCCAATATCATCGCGCAGTGCTCCCCGCGCGGCACGCCGTTGCGCTTCATCGGGTGGGGAGAGCCATTGCTGCATCCCAAGGTGGTGGCTTTTGTCCAGATCGCTACCACGGAAGAAATCGACACGCATATCAACACCAACGGGTCGAAGCTGAATGCGAGGATGGCCGCTGGACTGGTCCGGGCCGGACTCAAGTCGCTCAAATTCTCATTCCAAGGCGTTGATCGCGACTCCTTTGCCGAGGCGCGGCAGATCGACTTCTTCGAGGGCATGATCGAAGCCATTAAGACGCTGCGTGCAGCGCGGGGCGATCGGGATGACCCCTACATCGCGGCATCGACATCGATCACTGGCGAAAGCCCGGAAATGGTGGAGGTGTTCCGGCGGCGCCTGGAACCGCTGGTAGACCAGCTTTCGGTGGGACGGACGATCTTTGACTTCCTCGATTCCCGAGCGGTGCGCGCGGCGACGCCGAAGCAGCGCGAGGCATTGGAGAAATTGAAGGCGGCTGATTCAGCTCCGAAGGTTCACCCCGCGCCCTGCCCGGAAGTTTATGACAAACTGTCCATCCATGCGGACGGCAGCGTGCGCATCTGCTGCAACGATTTCTCAGGCGTGACCAATTTAGGGAACGTCAACGAACACCGCATCGATGATATTTGGCGGCATGGCGTGATTGAACAGTATCGCAAACGGCTTGCGGCGAAGAAATATGAGGGCCCGCTTTGCTCCGTATGCTATGATTATCAAGGACTATCGCAGGGCGCGAAACAATGACGTTCGCAGTCACTCAAACACCGGAGCAACGCTTCTTCGCGAAAATCCAGCCTGAGCCAAATTCCGGTTGCTGGCTTTGGGACGCAACGATTGCTCGCGGCGGTTATGGGCATTTCTGGGTCGAGGGACGGTTGGTCTATGCTCATCGATTCTCCTATGAATTGGTGCATGGGCCGATTCCTCCAGGCGCAGCCTTGGATCATCTCTGTTCGGTGCCCTCATGCGTAAATCCAGATCATTTGGAAGCGGTGACGCCACAGGAAAACGCCCAGCGGACGGTGGACCGGGGCCGCTGGCATAATCGACACGCCGCCAAGACACATTGCCCTTATGGGCATCCTTACTCGGGCGATAATCTCTATTTCGAGAGCGGCTATCGCCGTTGCCGTGCATGTTCCCGCCGAAAAGCGGCAGACCAAAGGCGCAAGCGCAGGGCGGCATGACTTTCCCGCCGCTGTGGTCCGCCGAGGTCGAGGCCCGGGTCCGCGCCGAGGCGCGCAATCTCGATAGCCAGGAAAGGCCCCAAGAAGTCCGTTTCTGTACGCGCTGCGTCGTCTCCAACCAGCGCCCGCGGATACGCTTCGACGACTACGGGGTTTGCTCTGCCTGCCAATACGCGGAGCGGAAGAAGTATGGCCGGAAGCACACCGATGGAAAACGGTGGGGGATCGACTGGGCGGCACGCGAGGCCGAACTCAAGGCGCTCCTCGACAAGCACCGACGGTCATCCGGATACGATGTGATCGTGCCCTGCTCGGGCGGCAAGGACTCGAGCATGATCGCGTACCGCTTGAAGCACGAATACGGGATGCACCCGCTGTGCGTTCGCTTCGCGCCGTTCATGGAAACGGAGATCGGGCGCAAGAATTGGGAGAGCCTTGGCGAGGAGTTTGATCGCCTGGACTTCGGCCCCGCAGGAAACCTGCACCGCAAGCTCGCCCGTCTCGCCTTCGAGTTCTACGGCGACCCGTTCCAGCCGTTCGTCTACGGCCAGCTCGCCTGGCCGATGTGGGCAGCCGTCGACCGCGACGTCGGCCTAGTGATGTACGGCGAGAATGGCGAGGCCGAGTATGGTGGTGACCCGGCAGCGAACGACAAGCCATGCTGGGATACCAAGGACTGGGATCGCGTCTACAGCAAGGGCGCGGGAATCGAGGCGCTATTAGCCGAAGGGGTACATATCGGCGCCATCATGGAAGAGGAGTCGCGCGCGGCCAGCGAGTTCTATCGGATGCCATCGTTGGACCCGGACGTTGAAGTTGTTCTGCGGCCAGGGACCGTCGCATACACTGACGTAGCCGCTCAATTCCACTGGTTCGGCTACTACCGCCGCTGGCACCCGCAGGAGAATTACTACTACGCCTCTGAGCACACCGGCTTTGAGGCGAACGAGGAGAGATCGGAGGGCACCTACTCCAAGTACGCCTCGCTCGACGACAAGCTCGACGGGTTCCATTACTTCATGGCGTTTGTGAAATTCGGGATCGGGCGGGCAACCTCCGACGCCGCCCATGAGGTAAGGGACGGCGACATCACGCGCGAGGAAGCGATCGCGCTGGTGAAGCGCTACGACGGTGAGTTCCCGGGGCGTCACTTGGACGAGTGCCTAGACTACTTGGGGATGGACCGACAGCAGCTTGAGCACGTCATTGACCGCTTTCGCGCCCCGCATGTTTGGGATTGTACCGGTATAGTGTCTGGCGCTGATGGCACTACAATTTTTCCTGTGAGCCGCATCTGGCAGCTCAAGCACGCCGTCTACGACAAGGAGACAGTGGCGGCGTGACTGGCAAGATCATACCCAATGAGGTTAGGACGATCGAGGATCTGGTGCGCTGGATCATTGATATGGAGCGCGACGTTGTCGCGTTCCAAGAGGCCTACCTCGGGCGCAAGCGGGAACTGCCTTCCAAGAAATGCCCCTCGCCTTCCGGCTGATAGCGCGCCTCGACATCAAGGCTCCGAACCTGATCAAGACCGTGCGCCTCGAGGGCGTGCGGGTGGTCGGCGATCCGCAGGAATACGCCAAGCGCTATGACCAAGAAGGCATCGACGAGATCCTCTACATCGATGTCGTCGCCAGCCTCTACCAACGCAACAGTCTCGCCTCGCTTGTCGAGTGGACCAGCGAGCATGCCTTCGTTCCTGTTACTGTTGGCGGCGGCGTTCGATCGACCATTGATGCTCGCGCCCTTCTTAGGGCAGGGGCGGACAAGCTGGCACTCAATACAGCGGCGGTCGAGCGGCCCGGACTGATCACGGAAATCGCCGAGAAATTCGGCTCCTCAACGATAGCGGTGCAGATCGATGCGAAACGCAAAGCGTCATCGTGGGAAGCGTACTCGGACGGCGGCCGGCAGCCGACCGGAAAAGACGTTGTCGTTTGGGCGCAGGATGCGGTTGAACAAGGCGCTGGCGAGGTTCTACTCACCTCTATCGATCATGAAGGAACCGGACAAGGCTTCGATCTCGAGCTGATCCGCGCCGTCGCCGGGGCTGTGCCTGTTCCGGTCGTCGCCTCGGGCGGATTCGGTGAGTCCAGCCATGCCGTTTCCGCCGCCCTGGCGGGCGCATCAGGCGTCGCCATTGCCGGAGCACTCCACTATCGCCGGGTGCCTTTGAGCGCAATGAGGGAGGCACTCAGCGCCGCAGACGTACCCGTGAGGAGAGCGGCATGACAAAAGCCTTCGTTACCGGCGCCGATGGCTTCATAGGCTCCCATCTCTGCGAGGCGCTGCGCGATCAAGGCGACGAGGTGACCGGCCTCGCCCTCTACAACAGCTTCGATTCCTTCGGCTGGCTCAATGAGGTGGAAGGAGTCGAGAAGGTCCGCGGCGATGTGCGCGATGCCGACCAGATGCGATATCTGATCGGCAACAGGTCGACCGACATCGTGTTCCATCTCGCAGCGCTGGTCTCGGTGCCATACAGTTTCGAGGCACCGCAGAGCTTCATCGACACGAACGTCACGGGGACACTAAACGTGCTTCTGGCGGCGGGGCACATCGGCGCAAAAGTCATCCACACCTCGACCTCGGAGGTTTACGGCTCGGTCCCCGACAAGGCGATAAACGAGGACATGCCGCTCGCTCCGCAGTCTCCTTACGCGGCCTCCAAGGTGGCGGCGGATGCCCTTGTGCGCTCGTTCTACCGGAGCTACGGGCTGCCGGCGGTAATCCTGCGGCCGTTCAACACCTATGGCCCGCGGCAGTCGGAAAGAGCCGTGGTGGCGACCATCATCCGCCAAGCACTCGACCCGGAATGCCGACGGATCGAACTCGGCAATCTCCATGCTACCCGCGACCTCACCTACGTTGACGATATGGTGAGGGCGTTCCTTGCCGTGGCCGGGATCAACGCGTATGGCGTCTACAACGCTGGCGGCGGCGTGATTATTAACGTCCGCGATCTCGGCGAGCTGATAAAGGCATTGACCGGGTGCGACAAGTCAATCCTCTCTGGGATGGCTGACCGCATACGGCCTGAGGCGAGCGAGGTGGTGGCCCTCAAGGCAGACGCGACACGATTGACCAAGCGCACTGGCTGGAGGCCGAAAGTGCCGCCCGGCGAAGGGATGAAGCGCACCATCGACTGGTGGCGCTCTCGCCCGTTCCGCAAGGACCAGGTCTATCTGACGTGATCCCGCTCGCCGAGCCCAACTTGGCCGGCAACGAATCCAGATACGTCCGCCAGGCTATTGCCTCGGGCTGGATCTCCGGCGGCGGCCCGTTCGTCGAGCGCTTCGAGGAGATGGTGGCGAAGGCCTGCGGCCGGCGATGGTGCGTCGCCACCCTGACCGGAACTGACGCGATCCATCTCGCGCAAACCGCATGCGGTTTGCGGCGGGATATGCGCGTCGATATGCCCTCGATGGCCTACATCGGGGCGGCGAACGCCGTGAAGGCCGCGGGCGGCACAATCCACTTTCGCGACATCACCGATGGCTGGACCTATGATCGGACGGTGCTGGGCGGGGTGGTCGATGCAGCCCCCGCCGTCGGGATCAGGCAAGAGGGCTTGGTTATCTGCCTCTCGTTCAACGGCAACAAGACGATCACCACGGGCCAGGGCGGCGCCGTCCTCGGCAACGAGCTGGAGTTTGGCAGTCTTGTGCGCCATCTGGGGACAATGGCCAAGACGGGGCCATACGAGTACGACGCCGCTGGCTTCAACTACCCCATGACGAACCTCACTGCAGCCATGGGGTGCGCGCAGATGGAGCGGCTCAAGCCAGCCCTCTCTCGGAAGCGGGATATCTGGCGGCGCTACCGCGAGGCACTGCGACCAGCCTTTCCCGGCGTCCGATCACAGTCGTGCTGGATGGCGACCCTGCGGACGGAGAAGCGCGGCGCGATGCTCGCGCATCTTCGCAAGTTGGGTATCGACGCGCGGCCTTTCTGGACGCCGCTGCATATGCTGGCACCATATCGGAACTGCCACCGCGATCCTCTGCCCATCACCGAGGCGATCTGGGACAAACTGGTCTGCCTGCCATGTTCGACCGGACTCACGGAAGGGGATCAGGACAAGGTGATAGCTGCATGCGCCGCATTCTTGTCGTCGTAAGCGGGCGGGCGGACGCGAGCCCTATGACTCCGGTCATCACCGCCCTTGCGGTGCGCGGTTTCTCGGTCCCGATCAGCGAGCCCGTCACCGGCGAGTACGCCCCGACCAACCCCGCCGTGCGCATGGCTGGGCAGCTTCGCTGGGTCACCCAAGACATCGAGGAGCACCTGCCCGACATCGTGCTCTTGCTTGGGGACCGCTATGAGACGTTGGCCGCCGCCGCGGCCGCGACCTTGGCGCGGGTGCCCATCGCCCATATTCACGGCGGGGAGGCCTCCTTCGGCTCGTTCGACAATCAGATCCGGGACGCGGTCACGAAGCTCGCTCATATCCACCTTGTCGCGGCCGAGCCGTTTCGCGAGCGGCTGATGGCCATTGGCGAGGATCCGGTGCACATCTACACGGTGGGGGCACCCGGGCTGGACAATTTCCCAAACCTGCCCAAACGCACCCTGGGAAAGTATTTCCTGGTCACCTACCACCCGCCGACATTGGCCGAAACCGGCGGAATCAAGGCACTGCTCAAGGCGCTCGACTTTTTCCCAGATTACCGGGTGATCTGGACCGGCTCGAACGCCGATCCGGGCGGCCAAGAGATCGAGAACGCGGTCATCGCCTGGGGCAAGGCCGATCGATGGACGTTCCTTGCCCTGGACGCCTATCTGAAACTCGCCCGCAACGCGGCGGCCATAATCGGCAATTCCTCGGCCGGCATCATCGAGGCGCCGGCGCTCGAGGTTCCCACGGTCAACGTCGGGCCACGCCAGGACGGAAGGCTTAAAGGGCCTTCGGTGATGGACTGCAGGGAACACCATGCTGAAATTGGGGCGGCGATACATCGGGCCTTGGCGTTTGTGGGCCCGTTCGACAATCCCTACGGCGGGCCTGGGGCCTCGGCCAAGATCGCGGACGTGCTGGCCGACATCGATCTCGACGGGATTCTGGTGAAGCGATGGTCTTCGTAATTGCCGAGGCCGGCGTCAACCACAATGGCGACGTCGACATCGCGCACAAGCTGGTCGAGGCGGCTGCAAGCGCCGGCGCCGACGCGGTCAAGTTCCAGACCTTCGATGCGGAGAGATTGGATCCGCCGGGCGCGCGCCGGGAGATGCTGGCCAAGCTCCAGCTCTCGCACGAGGCGCATTTCGCCTTGAAGAAGCAGGCCATGGATCTCGGCATCGAGTTCATGTCCACGCCGTTCGACCTCGACTCCCTGCGTTTCCTGGTCGAAGATGTCATGGTCGGGACGCTTAAGATCGGCTCCGGCCAGCTCGACAACGCCCCGCTGCTTGAGGCCGCACGAATGTCCCCATGCCACCTGATCGTCTCGACTGGCATGGCCACGATGGAGGACGTTGGGCGGGCGCGCGGGGAGCTCCGGCGCGGCATCATGCTGCACTGCACGAGCGCCTACCCGGCGCCGCCGGCTGACATCAACCTGCGGGCGATGGTAGCTATGCGCGAGAAGCTGGGCTGCCCCGTCGGGCTTTCCGACCACACCGACAGCACGGCCATCCCGATTGCGGCGGTGGCGCTCGGCGCCGAGGTCATCGAGAAGCACCTGACGCTTGATCCCTGGATGCGGGGCCCGGACCATGCGGCCTCGCTCGATCCCCATCGCTTTTCTGCGATGGTCACTGGCATCCGCAGTGTCGAACTAGCCCTGGGCGACGGGGTGAAGCGGCCCCAGGCGAGCGAGGCCGGGGCCATCGAGATCGCCGCCGAGCGGCGCGCTTGGAGGGAAAAGAATGCAAGTTGACAGTGCAGACGCCAGACCAGATCCACCGGAGGAGTGCGGCAGTTGCGGCCAGGAGGGTGTCGAACTCCATCGGACCTCTTCTTATGGTCCCGGCCATCAGGTCACATGGCATTGTGATTTCTGTTTTAACTTCATGGATCCCGGCAGCGCCCTCAGCCACAACCTCGCCAAAATGGGGCACATGCTGCTCAAGGCAATTCGCGATAGAGGGTAATGTCTCGCATCGTGATTCTCGGCACCGGCGGCCATGCGCGAACGCTACAGGCGCTTATGGGCTATCCGGCCGACTCCTGTATTTTGACTGATGATGACGACGAAGTCCGACCTGATGATTCCGTTCTTATTGGTGTCGGCGACGTGGTGAAGCGCCGGTCGCTTTTTAAGAAATTCCGTTCGCAAGTGCAGGAGATGCGCGCATCTCGAACCTTCGTTCATACGTCGGTGAAAGTCGGGCGCGGCATCCAGATGATCATGGGCGCGATGATCATGCCAAATTGCCGAATCGGCGACAATGTGCTGATCAACACCGGTGCCCAGATCGACCACGACTGCAATATTTCGTCACATTGCGTCATCAGCCCCGGTGCGATCCTATGCGGCAACGTGACGCTCGGTGAGGCATGCTTTATCGGTGCCGGCGCGATCATCGTGCAAGAGGTGACCCTTGAACCCGAGACCTTCATTCCGGCGGGAACGCTCGTGGTAGGACCAGATGATCTCCGCCATCCATTGCGGGATGTCGTCTTACCGTCGCAGTAGACCAATGGACATCTGTCTCGTCATCCCGCCATCGACCTTTTTGATGGACGAGCGGGTATTCCCGAGCCTGGGCGTGTTGAAGATCGCCGCTGTCCTCGAGGCTGCGGGCAAGGATGTCGGCGTTCTGGATCTATCGGGGGTCGAGAACTATCTGGACGCGCTCGATGTGTTCCTCGCCGGGTTCACTGGCCGCCACATCGGCATCACTGCGACGACGCCGCAGATGCCGGCCGCGCACCTGATCGCCAAGCGTATCCGGGAAGTTGCCACCGGTAAGCGCATTATCCTCGGCGGGCCCCACGTCACGCTGGTCCATGCGGCAGCGCGAAAGGAAAAGGAACGCTCGAAATACAGCCGGGGCAGAAGGGCTCTGGACCAACTCTGCGATCTCTATGAAGTGCTCTCGGTCGGTGATGGCGAGGCGGCGATCTTCGAGGCGATAGGGCCTTGCCGACCACCCAAGATTATCGACGCCGACGATCGCAAAGGTCCGCTGTTCCAGACGCGGGACCAGTACGCAGCATCGCCGTTCCCCGCGCGCCACCTGATCGACCTGGACAGCTACTCCTATGAGATCGAGGGGCATCGGGCGACCAGCCTGATCTCCCAGTTGGGCTGCCCCTTCAACTGCGGCTTCTGCGGCGGCCGGAACTCCTCGATGCTCAGGGTGATCCGCACCCGACCCGTGGCCACGGTGATCGACGAGCTCACCGAAATCCATGAGGCCTATGGCTACACCGGCTTCATGTTCTACGACGACGAGTTGAACGTGAACGAGGCCAGCTTCCTCGAGTTGCTGGATCGGCTCACAGCCCTGCAAGCGCGCCTCGGGACCGAGTTCCGCCTACGAGGCTTTATCAAGGCGGAGCTATTCAACGAGGCCCAGGCACGCGCGATGTATGCGGCCGGGTTCCGGTGGCTGCTCTGCGGCTTCGAGGGCGCCGACGACCGGATCCTGACCAACATCAACAAGAGGGCGACGATCGAGGACAACACGGCTGTGATCAAGGTCGCGCACAAGCACGGCCTGAAGGTCAAGGCGTTGATGTCGATCGGGCACCCAGGCGAGTCCCGCGCCTCCGTGCTGGCGGTCCGCGACTGGCTGATCGCACAAGAGGCGGACGATTTCGACGTCACCATCATCACGCCCTATCCGGGCTCGCCTTACCATGACGAGGCGGTGGAGCAAGCCGACGGGTCGTTCACATACGTCCAGCCCGTGACCGGCGATCGCCTCCATATGCGGGAGGTCGACTACAATGAGCACGCCGATTACTACAAGGGGATGCCCGGTGAGTACGTTTCGCTGGTCCATACCGACGGCCTGAGCGAAGCGGAGCTGGTGGCGTTGCGCGACCAGGTGGAGGCCGAGGTGCGTGAAGCACTGGGGATTCCATTCAGCGCCGTCAACAGGGCCACCAAGTACGAGCACTCGATGGGACAGGGCTTGTCAGATCATCTGTTGCGGTCTACTCCAGAGGAATGGGCGCGATCTCAAACCGCCTGATCTCAGGCACCTGGGCCGCATGGTACGCGGCGACCGAGCCGGTGAGACTTCGATGGGCCCGCCAGAAGCATGGGGGTGACTATGATGGCCTCAACGATCCGCGGTTTCATGCGCCGCAGAAAAACGCAGACGGTTCATTCACGATCTACGGAAGTTCGGACCCGCCGATCAATCCACTGGTCACGGTCTACATCCCGACGCACAACCGGGTCGATCTGTTGATGGAGCGCGCCCTGCCGAGCGTGCTGGCCCAGACCTATCGCAATATTGAGATTATCGTCGCGGCGCACGGGTGTACTGACGGGACGGCAAGTCGCGTTTGCGGACTCGGCAGACCTAAAACATGTGTGCTCGGCGTACCGCGCCGGCGCACCTACCCGCCCACGGTAGAGAACCACTGGTTCGCAAAAGAGGTAGCCCCGGCAAATGCCGCTTTGCGGGCGGCGGGCGGCGCATGGATCGCCCGCCTTGATGACGACGACATCTGGACCCCGGATCACGTCGAGAAGCTGCTGCGCTTCGCCCAGAAAGGCGACTTCGAGTTCGTCTCAGCGGCCTATGAGCGGGAGCGCGATGGTGTTCGCGAGGTCGTGCCCCATTTTGGATCGGACATAATCGAAGCCCCGTACATCGGCGGTCACCAGACCTGGCTATATCGCTCGTACCTTCGGTTCATGCGGTACAATCAGGAATGCTGGCGGAAGCGATGGAACCGGGTCAACGACACCGATCTCGCTGATCGATTCTGGAAAGCGGGCGTGCGCATTGGCTGGCTCGATGAAGTCCTGGCCTACGTTATTCCACGGCCAGGCGAAACGACGGTAGGTTTGGAGGCCTACCGCCGTAACGCGGTGAACATTGAGCGCGAACTAGCGTTCTGATCTGAAAGTCAGGCGTGGGCCGACATCCCGCCGTCACCTTTGCGGGCTCGCCTCATCTTCCCCAGCGCAACGCCTTTGGGTGGCCGACCGAGTCGCTTGGTGCGGGTCGGCGCCTTGGCTCGCTTGGCCGTCTTGCGCGCTACGCGTTTCGTTGGATGAGCGGCAGCAAACTTTTTGCCCGACATGATGTCGTCGATCAAACTGGAAAGGAAAGCATCGATGCTGGCGCGACCTTTGAGCCAGATCGAATCTGGAACGATGAGTTTCATGTGGGATCTCCCTAGAGTTAAAGTGATCGCACCCTAACCAGCCTGGGCCGCCGGCACAACGGCCCATCTCAGCAGCCGTCCCGCTTGGGGCGGTTTTTCTTATCCAGCAACAGCACCAGCAAGGAGAACGTCATGACCTTCAATCCTGTTCAGCAAACGTCCATCCATGGGCGCCGGCTCGGTCTTGGCAGCACGGGTGCCATCCTGCAAGGGAGCAGCGACGGCACAAAATACGCGGCCCTCATCAGAAGCACGGCCGATATGCTTCAAAACTCGACCGCTCTGTTGGCTTCACAGTGGGGCCTCAACGCACAGAGCGTGGTGCCAAGTTCCGTAGGCTCGACGCTCACGAACTACGGCCTTGAGAGCCTGTCGTCGGCCTCGGCGACATTGGTCACCGGCCATCAGCTCGGAACTCCGGTCGTTGGCGTCATCAAGACGATCCACCTCGATTGCAGTGGTTCGGAGATCATCTTCGGCGGCACTTCGACCGCCATGGTGTTCCGGCCCGCGATCGCGGGTGCCGGCTCGAGCTTGTCCATTGTTCAGCTCCCCTTGGCGGGCACCGTGATCACCCTCATGGGATTCGCCTCCAGCGAATGGACGTTGATCTCGGTTGGTTCGTCAGCAGCAGTCGTCATCGGGTAGGTGCCAATGGCAGTAAAAAAGATCGCCATCATCGGGACGAGTCCGTCCTGCAAAAAGGCACCTTATGGTGACCGTTCGTGGGAAATCTGGAGCTTTAACCGGACATGCTTCGATCTCAAGCGGTGGGATCGACTCTTCGAGATACACCAAAAATGGGATTATGAACCCGACCCCAAGGCGTATCTCGACCGTCTCAAGAAGGTGAAGCCGCCCAAGAAAGTCATGTCGATCATCCCACTTGGCGGACCAGCGAACATCGTGATCGACCGCGAGGCGCTGTTCAAGAAATACGGCGCAATCTGGATTTCCTCGTCCATCACCTATGCAATCGCTTGTGCCCTAGAAGAGAAGCCCACCGACATCGGCCTATGGGGCATCGACATGGAGTCCCGCGAGGAATACGTGGTGCAGTTCGCGGGGTGCCGGCATTTCATCGACATGGCGAAGGTCTTGGGCATCAAAATCCATCTGCCCCATGATTGCCTTCTTCGCCGGGATCCCCACCCCTATGCGGACCGCTTCGAGACGACCCTCGCGCTGACCCTCGAAAGCAAGGCGAAATATATTGAGAAGCTGATCGATAGGGTCGAATGCCAGCTCAGTGCAGCCGAGGCGGGAATGAACCAGCGGTTGGGCCGCATCCGGGAAATGTATCTGCACGCTGATCTCCCGTATGAGGACGTCGATAAGCAAGAAGCCAAGGCCGCCGAGGACAAGTGGTACGTCGAAAAGCTGACGGCCTCCCTCAACCGCCTTCGGGGCGAACTCATAGCCACCCAGCACTACAAGCGCCTCTTCGTCTGGAACGTGCTTCCGCCGGAATTTGGCGAGGAGACTACGACGGACATCGAAGATTGCGGTCCAATCTGATGAGCCAAAGAAAGACGAAAGCGGCGAAGAAAGCGGCCCCGAAAGGGGCCAAAATCTTGAAGTCCCCCGAACGCAAGATCGCCATCTTCGGCACCACGCCCTCGCGCGGGCTGGGGCCATATGCCGATGGTTCGGGCTGGGAGCGATGGACGATCGGCCCCGGCGGCAAGGATGCCCACAACTGGGAGCGGCTGTTCGAGGTACACGGACTCTGGCCTGCGGACTTCAAGGGTTATCTGAACGATCTCTCCCTGATCAAGCCGCCCCAACAGGTCGTCACGCTTCCGCAGCCCGACCGCCCAGCCGAGACTTGGGCCGAGGCCATCGCGAACTGGAAGGCCACCCATGGGCTGCCCGACGACGTGCTCAAAGGCGACTGGTCGGGGCAAGTGACTTACCCGCGCGAGACCATCCTCGAAAAATTCGGCCGGCGGATGTGGTTCTCGTCGTCGATTTCCTGGTGCATCGCGCTCGCCATCCACGAGAAGCCCACCGACATCGGCCTGTGGGGCATCGACCTGGAAGCGGGTGAGGAATACATCAGCCAATTCGTCGGCTGCGCCCACTTCCTCGATCTCGCCCGCCTTTGCGGGATCAACATTCACCTACCCAAGGACTGCGGCCTCCTCCGCGACCCGGCGCCCTACCCGGATCGCTGGGAAACCCATCTCGCGCTCACACTGGAAAAGAAAGCCAAGTGGATCGACGAGATGATTCAGAAGCAGCAGCCGGAGTACGACGCCTTGAGCGCCGAAGTACACCGCCAGGAAGGCAAGCTCTTGACCATGCGCGCCTATGAAGCCGAGGCCAAGGACATCGAGGAGGGCGAGCGCGTGCTCATCGCGAACAACGCCCGGCTCGGCCAAATCGCGGCAAACATCAACCAGCTCAAGGGCGAACTCAGCGCTACCCAGTTTTATCGCCGGATGTACGTCTGGGGCATGGTGGAGCCGTATTAGTGAACCTGCTCACCGAGATCGTCGAGCGCGTTGCCGCCGTCGATGAGAAAACCCAGGCGAAACTCAACGACGATGTTGTAGCCGCGGCTGGCAATATCATTGATCTTGCCGACGGCGTCTGGCTCCCGAATCCAGGCTCGCAAACCGAGGCGTATTTCTGCGAGGCCGATGAGATCGGCTATGGCGGCGAGGCGGGCCCGGGCAAGACCGACCTCCTCATTGGCCTGTCGCTCACGGCGCATCACCGCTCGCTGATCCTGCGCCGAACCAACAAGGAGGCGGGCAAACTCGTCGAGCGCTACTTCGAGATCCTCGGCCACCGCCGGGGCCTGAATACCGTCAAGGGCACCTGGGAGTTGCCCAGCCGCCTGATCGAATGTGGCGGCGTCCAGCACGAGGACGATAAGCAGAAGTACAAGGGCACGCCGCGCGACCTGATCGGCTGGGATGAAGTCGTCGACTTCACGCGCTCGCAGTATCTGTTCGTCAACCAGTGGAACCGAACGACCGACCCGAACCAGCGCTGCCGGGTTGTGGCCACATTCAACCCGCCGATTAGGCCTGTGGGCCTGTGGGTGATCGAGCATTGGGGACCATGGCTCGATCCCAAGCACCCCAACCCGGCCAAGTCAGGCGAGATTCGCTGGTTCACCGCCATCAACGGGCGCGACACGGAAGTCGACGGCCGAGGCCCGCATATCGTCGATGGCGAGCCGATCATGGCCAAGAGCCGCACCTTCATCCGCGGCTATCTGCACGAGAACCCGGACCTGGCCGAAACCGGATACGACGCCACCAGGGCAGCGGCGCCGAAGGGCCTCCGGGAGATCTACCGAGCCGGGGACTTCGAGGCCGCACTTGCTGATGTGCCGAACCAGCTCATCCCGATGGCCTGGGTCCGCGCCGCGCAGGCCCGCTGGACCGACAGCCCGCCGCTGCACGCGCCGATGTGCTCCATGGGAGTCGACGCCTCTGGCGGCGGCGATGATCCGATGATGATCGCCATGCGCTACGACGGCTGGTACGCGCCCTTAATAGAGGTGCCCGGGGCCGAGCTGAAGGTGGCGCGCATGGGCTCGATGTCGGCCGGCATCGTCGTCTCGCACCGCAGGAATAACGCCGTTGTCGTGGTTGATCTCGGCGGCGGTTACGGCGGTGCGCTCTACGAGAAGCTGCACGAGAACAACATCGAGTGCGTGGGCTTCAAGGGCGCGGAGGGATCGAACAAGCGCACCCAAGATCGCAGGCATCTCTTCGTCAACACGCGGACGGCAGCCTATTACGGCTTTCGCGAGGCGCTCGATCCGGACCAGCCGAACGGCTCGCCGATCGCGCTGCCCGATGACCCCCGCCTCGTCGGCGATCTCACCTCGGCCACTTTCGAGGTGACGCCGAACGGCATCAAGCTCGAGCCAAAGGAGAAGGTGGTCGAGCGCCTGGGCCGGTCGACCGATTCAGGCGACGCTGTTGTCATGGCCTGGTGGGCGGGAGCGACCGTGGCCACCCACGGCACCATCTGGCGCAAAGCATTGAGAAACCAGCATCGGCCCGCAGTCCATCGCGGGCATGACGCGCAACGCAGGAAATAGGAGAGACATCATGGGCGCACTTTTCGGCGGAGCCCCCAAACCGCCTCCGCCTCCACCACCACCTCCACCGCCGCCATCGCCGGCCCCTCTGCCCGATCCAGAGAACGTGGCGCTGCGTCAGCGCAAGCGCCGCCTCGCTGCCACGGCCACGAAACGATCGGGATTTCAGTCGACCATCCTTTCCGAACGCGGCGGCATAGAGAAGCTCGGTGCGTGATTCGCCTTGCCTCCCGAAGTCATACGGCAGGCCAGGTGAATCGCTGCGTATCGCTGCCTGACCTGCGCTCACGAATGGCTTCAGAAGCTAGGCCCTAGCCAAGGTTGGAAGCGAATATACCGGGGAGGGAAATGGTGCGAGTTGTTCCTTCAGCCCCATCCCCCTCCGTTCGGATGTCCCAGATGTGGACATATCTACATGAAGTGGATGAACTATGCCGACCTTGACTGAAAACGATCCAGGAAGGCGACGCGCAGTCACCGAGGCCCTCTGGACAACGCTGACGCTCGCCTACCGCGACCCTGGTGATCGTTCCGGCCAACCAGTGGCGATACCAATAAACGAGGCGGTTGGCGCACTCCTCACATGCGTCGTCAACCTAGTGGCGGAAGTGCCGGACGCGGCGGCGCGCGGGAAACTGATCACCTTGATCCCGCCTCTGATTGACCGCGGTGTGCGCGCCGCGCGCAACCAACCCGGCTTCAAGTTACAGCCGGTGAGCGGAATCATCCTACCAAACTGAGCGACACATGGATGAGCGACACAGAAAGCTCCTGAAAGACGGCGACCGGCTGTTCTCCGAGCGCAAGGATCTCGACTCGTTTTGGCAGGAGGTCGCGCTCAACTTCTATCCAGAAGTCGCCACCTTCACGACCACGCGCTCTATAGGCGAGGAGTTCGCCGACCACCTGACCACGTCCTACCCCTTGATCGCGCGCCGAACCCTCGGCGATGCCTTTTCGGCACTCCTGCGTCCCGTCAATCTGGATACGACCTCGCCCGGGGTGTGGTTCTCCATTATCACGACCCGCGAGGAGCGCGAGGACATGCAAGCCAAGCGCTGGCTCGAGTGGGCGACCACCATCATGCGCCGGGCCATGTATGATCGCGCCGCCAATTTTGTGCGGGCCACCAAGGAAGGCGACCACGCCTTCGCGACTTTCGGCCAGTGCGTACTCACCATCGAGCTCAACCGCGCAAGGGATACCCTTCTTTATCGGTCGTGGCATTTGCGGGATGTGGCTTGGGTGGAGAACGCCGAGGGCGAGATCGACACGGTTCATCGCAAGTGGAAGCCCACGGCCAGCCAGCTCGTTGCCACCTTTGGCTCACACGTCTCGGACAAGGTCAAGGAGGCGCTCAAGGACAATCCCTACACGAAGTTCGAGTGCCGCCACATCGTGATCGCCGCCGACAACTACGAGCAGAGGGATCCGGCCGGCAAACGCTACCGCACTCCTTGGGTCTCGGTCTGGATCGATGTGACCAATGACTATCTCATGGAGGAGATCGGCTCGTTCTCGCGCATCTACTTGATCCCGCGCTGGGTCACCGTGCCCGGCTCGCAATACGCCTCCTCCCCTGCGGTTACCGCAGCCCTGCCCGATGCGAGGCTGATCCAGGCGATGACGCTGACGCTCTTGGAGGCGGGCGAGAAATTTGCCGACCCGCCGATGATCGCGACGCAAGAGGCGATCCGAACGGACATCCAGCTCTTTGCCGGCGGGGTGACTTGGGTCGACGCCGAGTATGACGAGAAGCTCGGCGAGGCGTTGCACCCCCTTTACCACCCGGCTGGCGGCCAAGGGGTGAGCATCGGCCTCAATATGCGCGCCGATGTGCGCGAGGCGCTCACCGAGGCGTTCTTCCTCAACTCCCTCTCGCTGCCGCCCGCTGACGTGCGTGACATGACCGCCTTCGAGACGGCCCAGCGCATCTCGGAATGGATTCGTCAGGCCATGCCGATCTTTGAGCCGGTGGAGTTCGAGTACAACGGCGGCACATGCGAGGATACCTTCGACCTCCTCATGCGCAACGGGGCGTTCGGCTCCCCCGCCGACATCCCGGAGACACTCCGCGGCGCCGACCTCCAGTTCAAGTTCGAGAGCCCGCTGCACGAGTCCGCCTCGCGCCGTAAGGGCCAGAAGTTCCTCGAGGCCAAGGCTGCGCTCGTTGAGGCCGTCGAGCTGGATCCTGATGCGGCCCCCATGCTCAAGGCGGTCGACGCGCTCCGCGACGTGCTCGACGGCATCGGCGTGCCGGCCGACTGGACCCGCGACGAGCGCGAACTCGAGGAAAAGAACGAGGCCAGGCGCCAAGCAGAGGCACTCCCAGCCATGATCGGGACTGCTGGCGCCGCGGCGGGCGTCGCCAAGGATGTGGGGAGCGCGGTCAAGGACTTCGCTGGGGCGCAAGGCACCGGACAGCCAGCGGGCTGATCTGGGGAAAACTGGGATAAATCTCGTTTCCAGTTATCGCGCGAAAACAAGGGCTTAGGCTAAGATCCCGCGAAAACTGGAATCTATCTGGGGACAATTGGGTAAATCAATGGCTCGCAAAGCTCCGGCCGGCGCCCCATGGGCACCCGCTCCCTATCAGCTCGCCGACATAGGGGCCATCCAGGCGATGGCCAAGGGCGAGGCTGAACCCCACCAGCAAGTCCGCGCCTTGAAATGGATAGTTGAGGACGTGTGCCGAACCTACGACTTGTCGTTCCGGCCCGACTCCGAGCGCGACACCGCGTTCGCCGAGGGCCTACGTCACGCTGGCCTGCAAATCGTCAAGGCCACCAAGATCAACACGAAACTATTGAGGAAAGATCATGCCCCCAGACCCAAACCCAGCACCGAACAACCCGGAACCTGATTCCCCCCCAGCGGGAGACCCATCGCCGCCATCGCCGGACAGCCCGCCCGAACCTCCCACGGGGGGCGAAGGGCCCGATCCGAGTCCAGCCCCGGACCAGCCCCCTGGGGATGGCGGCGATCCCACCTTGGCCGAGGGCGGCGGTGAGGGAGAAGACGAACCCCAGCCGACGCCCACCATCTTTCCCGACAACTGGCGCGCGCTCGCCTCGGGCGGTGATCCGAAGACCGAGCAGTACCTTGGCCGCTATGCGAGTTTCGGAAACGTCGTCAAAGCACTCATGGCCTTCCGGCAGAAGATGTCGGCTGGCGAATTGCAGGCCACGAAGCCAGACGGCACCGATGAGGAGGTGCTCAACGAATGGCGTGCCCAGGCTGGCATTCCTGCGGAACCCGAGGGCTATCTCGAAAGACTGCCTGAGGGGCTGATCATCGGCGAGAGCGACCAGCCGCTGGTCGCTTCGTACCTCACCGCCATGCACGCGGCCGATGCGCCGCCAGCCTACGTCCATGAAGGGCTCAAATGGTACTACGCCAACGAGGAGCGCTTGCTCACCGAGCAGACCGAGGCCGACAAGACAAACCGAGCCCAGAATGAGGACGAGCTCAGGGCCGAATGGGGCCCGGAATACCGCCCCAACTTGAACGGCGTCCATGGGCTTTTCGACAGCCACGGCGTCAAAGGACTCAAAGAGAAGTTCTTCGCGGCCAGGCTCAACGACGGCACGCCCTTCGGTGATGACCCTGACATCCTCCGTTTCCTGGCCTGGGCTGCTCGCGAGATCAACCCACACGGCACCGTGACTCCAGCGCCCGGAGAGACGCCGCTGCAAACCATTCAGGCCGAGAAGACACCACTCGAAGCCCTCATGTCAGACAAGAACTCCGAATACTGGAAGGGTCCGAAGGCCTCGGGTTTGCAGGCGCGCTGGCGTGAGCTGGACGAGATGGAGCAGCGGCATAAGTCCAGGGCGACGTAGGTGCGCCCGATCTACGACAACACCGTCATCCACATCGAGGTCGTGGTCGGGGCCTGTCACCTATCGTGCGCCAACTGCACGCGGATGATCGGTCACCACCGCAAGCCCATGTTCATGGACCTGGACATGATCCGAAAGGCGATCGCCTCATTGGAAGGCTTCCCTGGACGGATTGGAATGATGGGCGGGGAACCCGCGCTGCATCCGAAGTTCCGGGAAATTCTGGCATTATTCCGGGAGAAAATCCCCGACAAGGGGCGCCGCGAGTTCTGGACCAGCGGGTTCAAGTGGGAGGTATACGAATCCGATATTTTGGAGACCTTTTACAAGAAGCGCATCTCCTACAACGACCACACCCAAACGACGGGGCGCCACCACCCGCTCCTGGTCGCCATCGAGGAAGTCGTTGAAGACCCGGAACTTCGCCGGATCATGATCGAGAACTGCCCCTTCCAGGCCCGGTGGAGCGCCTCCATCACCCCGAAGGGCGCGTTCTTCTGCGAGATCGCCGCCGCTCAGGACTGGCTCTTTGACGGGCCAGGCGGCTACCCAGTCGAGCCCGGCTGGTGGCAGAAGATCCCAGCCGAGTTTCAGGATCAAGTGGATCGCTACTGCGGCAAATGCTCTGGGGCGCTGCCGCTTACGCCCCATTCCGACAATCGCGGCGGGCGGGATGGGCTGTCGGTGGACTTGGTATCGCCCGGCAATCTTGAACGGTTGAAGGCGGCCGGATCACCACGGGTCGCCAAAGGCGGCTATAAGGTGATCAACCAAGCGGCCTATAGTCAGATCGCGGTCGACGTCGCACACTGGAAGCCGCGCGAGTTCCGCGACTTCGAGGCGCACACGCCGGAGGATGTGAAAGAGGCTCTCAGCAACGCATGACCCCGCTCACCCGCCGCATGGCCCTGCGCGCTTTCGCAGCCGCCTTCGTCTCGGCACCCGTCGTTGCCGAGGCGCAGAAGCGCGCCATGGTGCTGGCGCCCGGGATCAGCAATGAAGGGATCGAGCCTCCTTCTTCGGACAATGAAAGGCTCACTTTTACCGATTACGCGAGCTGGTTCTCGCGCGTCGGTCATGCGGAAATCACGCGGCAAGCATCCTACATCCATGGCTTCGACGGCGACATTATCGACTTCCACCTGCCGATGGTGACCAAGGTTCGCATGCAGCGCGCACGCAATTACGAACGCATTCTGGCGGAACGCAAACGCTGGTTCGTCAAGAAAATCGGCCTTAAGGGATTCGTCAATTGGTGGGAGTAGGCGGCGAATTGGCCGGATAAGGCTGACGACACTGGACATGAGGGATTTCGACATTTAGGCTTCTTTTGAAAGAAGCAAAGCCGCAGGGCGGACACCCGCGCTTCCGCGTCCCGCCCCGCGCACGAGCAACCGAGGGCAACGCCCTGCTAGGTTGAGCGACGGCCCCGCCGGCCGGCAATAAGCAATAAGCAATTTTTCGGCGGACACCCCCTAGCACACACAAGCAGACACCCTGCGCCACGGTTTCCGGCAACCCCAGGCCCGTCTCGCTCAGTGCGAGCGCGATGGGCATGTTGGAGACCCATCATGGCTGACACTGCCTTCCAACGTCAGTATCGGCAGGAGTTCATCGCCGCCTTCGAGGACCGCCAAACGATTCTGCGCGCGACCTGTGTGCAGGAGGCGGTTATCTCAGGCAACGAGGCGGTATTCCTGGTCGCCGGCTCAGGCTCCGCGAGCGCCGTCACACGCGGCGTCAACGGCCTGATCCCGGCACGCGCTGACGCCTTGGATCAGAACACCGCAACGCTCCGGGAATATCACGACCTGGTGCGCAAGACCAACTTCAACATCTTCGCTTCTCAGGGTGATCAGCGCCGGATCATGCAGATGACCTCGATGAGTGTCATCAACCGGCAGATCGACGACTTGATCATCGCTCAGCTCGACACCTCGACCAACAACACCGGCACGGCGGCCATCGCATCCTTGGACGTGGTCGTGTGGGCAATGACGATCCTTGGCAACAACTTCGTCGACATCACCGACGAGGACAACCTGTACGCCTTGGTCAGTCCCGCCTTCCACGGCTACATGATGCAGGTGCCAGAGTACGCTTCGGCCGACTACGTCGAGGTCAAGCCGTTCACTGGCCCGGCGCGGCGCTTCCGCCGCTGGGCTGGCTTCAACTGGATGGTCCACCCGCGGCTCACCAACTCGGTGGGCGCCGGCGGCAGTGGCTCATCCGAACAGTGCTTTTTCTATCACCGCGATGCCATTGGCTGCGCGATCGATAGGGATGGCATCGACATGGCTGTGGGCTACGATGAGGAGCAGGCATATTCGTATGCCCGCGAATCAATCCACATGGGCGCGGTCCTCTTGCAGAACTCTGGAGTCGTCCAAGCACTTCACGACGCCTCCGGCTACGCAGCGACATAAGGAGGGAATCATGGCTTACGCATCTTCTACGGAAGGTTCCAGCGCCAATGTCCCTCTGCTAATCGCTCAGGGCATTGCGTCAACTGGATTGGGGTCGTCACTCCCCTCGACGGGGGCCGCAGGCTCGTGGTCACCGCCGAACACGTGGGGTTACAAGTCCACGCACGACTCCTCCGACATAGCCGAGGCTGGCTTCTTCACCGATGGCCAACAGCTCGGCATGTCGCTCGGCGATTGTCTGATCGCTTCGAGGTCAACGACCTACATAATCTCGAATCACGTGATCAACGCAGTCACGAGCACGGGCGTTACGGTTTCCGCCGGTCTCATCGTGAGTTCGGCTTCGTAACCACCTCTCTTAACTCAACCCTTGGGGCGACCTTCTTGGTCGCCCCTTCTCTATGAGGAGAGATCATGCAAGAGACAAAAACTGCGGCGGTTCCCGAGGATCCAGGCGGTCCAGGATCCGAAGGTATCGAGACGGCGGTCAAAGGCGACCCAGAAGGTGTCGAGACCCATGCCGAGCCGCCACACGCTGCTACGGTGAAACCCGGATCTCCACCGCCAGAGCCTCAGCCGCAGCCTCCAGCCCCGGCCCAAGTGGCTCCGGTCCCGGTCCAAGCGGCGCGGCTGCATTTCGGCCGGCTCAAGGAGGCCGAGCACGCGCGCCGCACCTTGTTCGCCGACATTCCGGCCGGGACAGAAATCGCCACCATTCTCGAGCCCGGCTATTGGGCGCACCACACCGCCTCAATCCGGCCCATGGACCTGATCGAGGCGTTCTGCGAGGACGGCTCATGGGAGGCGCTTCTACGCGTCATGTTCGTCGGTCGGGTGGAGGTCCGGGTATCACCGATCCATGTGGTCCAACATGAACAGGCCGATGTCGCCGACCTCACGTCCGATCTGTACGTGGTCAAATGGAGAGGCCCAGGCGCTAAGTGGGGGGTGTTGAACCGCGACACCGGCGAGGTGATCAAGGATCGCTTCTACCCCAAGTCCCAGGCCGTCGCCTACCTGCGCGACCATCTGAGGAAAATGAAGACCTGAGCCATGGCCACCGACCAACTCGCGCTTTACAACATCGCCTTGGCCGCGGTCGGCGAACGCTCGATTGCTTCTCTTACCGAGGGACGCGAGCCGCGGCGCTTACTCGATGAAATCTGGAATCGCGGTGCCGGAGCGATCGAGTATTTCCTTGAGCAGGGCTACTGGAATTTCGCCATCCGCACGGTACAGATCGACCGCTCGACGTCCGTGTCGACCTCCTTCGGATTCACCTATGTCTTCGATATACCCACGGACTACATCCGCTTGGTCCAGCTTTCGGCGGGCGAATATTTCGATGATCCGCTTGTCCGCTATGAACCCGAGCAGGCCTTCATCTACGCCGACGTCGACCCGATCTATATGCGCTACATCTCGGACGACGCGAGCTTCGGCAACGATCTCACCCTGTGGCCGGAGACCTTCACACTATGGGCGGGCCATTGGCTTGCGACACAGATCGGCGCGCGCTTCCTGAACGACGCCGACTACAAGGAACTTCAGTTGAAGACGAAAAGGTATCTCATCGACGCCCGCTCCAAGGACGCCGCCCAGGAGCCGCCGCGGTGGCCGCCGTTATCTTCTTGGGCGAGGGCGCGGTTCGGCCGCTCTACCGGGCGCCGCGACCGTGGCTCAAGGGGCCAGTTGATCGGGTAAAGGAAGGGTGCGGGCAGGGTTTCCCGCCCTGCTACCGAGCCACCTGTCTGGTATTTCACCGGACCAAGCTCTCTGACAGACCGCACTAACAGGCGCAGCCTCACCCCGACGCTGTCACGCCGCCGCACGCTCGAATTGTAATGCCATCATAATCGGATTGTAAGTCGCATGGCTCGCACGAACGCCCCGTTGGTCGTGTTCAACCGCGGAAGAATCTCGGCCCTCGGCCTAGCCCGCGTCGACCTCGACCGCACCAGGCTCTCCGCCGAGGTGCAGACCAACTTCATGCCGCGCACCCTCGGCTCGATGATGCTCCGGCCCGGACTCGAGTACATCGGCACGATCCGCAACTCATCGACCGCGGTCCTACTGCCCTTCATCTTCTCGGCCACCGACACCGCGCTCATCGAGCTGACCTCGACGGCGATGCGGGTGTGGCGCAGCGATGCCGTCATCACCCGTGCCGCCTCGACTGCGGCGATCACCGGAGGCACCTTTACCTCTACCTCGCTCGCTGGCTGGACAGACGCCGACGAGTCGGGCTCGACCTCGGGGTGGTTCACCGGCAACTACATGAGCTTGGTCGGCTCCCGATACGCCCAGGCGATCCGTCGTCAAACCATTACATCGACATCGACATCTATCACGCAAGGACTCACCACGGTCATCGCACGCGGCCGGGTCAACTTGAGGATCGGGTCTTCCGCCGGGGCCGATGATTATTTCCGTGAAGCGAGCCTGAGACCAGGCACCTACTCGCTCGCCATTGCCTCAACCGGGAACTTTTACATCGAGTTCTCGGCCAACACCTACTATCGGAGCCTCGTCGAGTCGATCGCGGTCGAATCGTCCGGCGACATGGTAATCGGCACGACTTGGGCCGGTGCCGATCTTAGCCGGCTCAGATGGGATCCATCGGCCGATGTCATATTCGTCGCCAACTCCAGCTATCAGCAGAAGCGCATTGAGCGCTACGGGGCGGAGTCCTGGGGCATGGCGGATTACGAGCCCCAAGACGGCCCGTTCCGCAATCCGAATATCACTGCCAAACGGCTCACTCCCTCGGCGCTTCAGGGCAACATCACGCTGGAGTGCGACAAGCCGCTGTTCGACCCGAATCATATCGGGGCCCTGTTCCGCATAACTTCGGTAGGCCAGGAAGTGTCGATCACGCTTTCCGGGGCGGACCAATGGTCAGATCCGATTCGGGTCACTGGCGTCGATTTGGGCAGCGATGGCACCACGGACCACACTCGCACTTTCGATATTTCCATTACGGCGAGCTCTACATTCACGGCGACTGTCAGACTGCAACGGTCACAAGGTTCGACAGATGATTGGGGAGACATCAGGTCACCGTCGCTGATATGGACCAACACGACAGCCACGAAATCATTTGATGATCAAAAGGACAATGAAATCATCTTCTACCGCATCGGCGTTGGCTCGACTTACACTTCGGGTTCGCCGGTATGTGCTTTGAGCATTCCGTCTGGCGGAATCACAGGAATCGTGCGCATCACCTCGGTTGCCGCCGCGACAGAAAGCTCGGCTTCTGTGCTCGTCGCGCTCGGCTCGACCAGGCCGACCGAGTTGTGGCAAGAGGGCGAGTGGAGTGACTTCCGGGGCTGGCCATCCGCCGTATCGTTCCACGAGGGGCGTCTGTATTGGGCGGGCAAGGCGAAGATTTGGGGCTCAATCTCCGACGCCTATGAATCCTTCGATCCCGATGTCGAAGGCGATTCAGGCGTAATCAATCGCTCAATAGCTTTCGGAGCGGTCGACAACATTGAGTGGCTCGCCTCCTTAGGCCGGCTCATTATCGGCACCGGGATGCGCGAGCTGCAGGCCAAGACCGGATCCTTGGATGAACCCATCACCCCCTCGAACTTCAACTTGCGCGACATCTCGAACCAGGGATCGGGCAACGTCCAAGCGGTCAAGGTCGATAAGCGCCTGCTGAGCGTCCAACAGGGCGGCGTGCGCGTCATGGAGACTGGCTACTCGGGCGAATCGCTCGACTATGAGACCGCCGACCGGACGGTCCTCGTCCCGGAGATGGGCGAGCCGTCGATTGCTAGGATGGCGGTACAGCGCCAGCCGGACACGCGAATCCATTGCGTGCGCGGGGCCACCGACGGCACGGTCGCCGTGCTGGTCTCCGACCCCGCCGAGGATGTGACGGCCTGGATAGACATCGAGACTGGCGACGCCGATGGGATAAACGGCGTGATCGAGGAGGTCGCGGTGCTCCCCGATTCGGTCGAGGATGCGGTCTATTACATCGTGCGCCGTGAGATCAACGGATCGACCGTCCGCTATCTTGAAAAGTGGGCGCAGGAAGCGCAGGGGCGCGGCGGCTCCTCGAACCGGCTCGCCGATTCATTCACGGTCTACGATGGCACCGCTGCAACGTTAATCCCGAGCACGCACCTCGTGGGCTCGAGCGTGATCGCGTGGGGCTCGACCGCCGATCTCGGCAGCTACACCGTCGATTCAACCGGCGGCGTTACCATCTCTCAGGCATCGACCACGGTGTGCATTGGCCTGCCGTACACCGGGTTCTACCGAACGGCCAAGCTCGCCTATGCGGTTCCTTCTTCGCTGGGCACCGCATTGACGCAGAGAAAGCGGGTCAACCATATCGGCTTGGTGTTGGCCGACGCCCACGCCCAAGGCCTTGAGTATGGACCATCGACCGACACTCTCGATCCTCTACCACTCATGTCGGCCGGGGCCACCATCTCGACCGACGCCGTGAACGCCACCTTCGATGAAGAGTCCATCGAGTTTCCCGGTGAGTGGGACACGGATTCCAGGATCGTGCTGCGCGCGACGGCACCCCGGCCAGTGACCGTGCTCGGCATGGTGATCCAGATCGAAACGAAAGAGAAGACATGATCACGGTCCGCCCGGCGACCCGCGCCGACTTCGTCGATTTCTATGGAACAGCCCCGCCGATGACGGTGCGCGCCCTCGCCGCCGAATCGACGGCCGGAGAGGTTCTAGGCATCGGCGGCTATTACTTGAGCGACGGCGTGGTACTGGCTTTCACCGATTATCACGAGGCCATGAGTAAGCGCGATCGGGTCAAGGGGGCCCACGCGCTGGTCGCCATGCTGAGGGAACTCGGAATCGAGGTGGTCGCGCACATGGGCGAGGATGGCGCGACGGCGCTCAAGCATTTTGGCTTCGAGGCTTGGGGCATGTTCTGGAGAATGAAATGACTGGCATCGAGACGGGTATCATGCTCGGCACCTACGCCGTCACCGCAGGCGACGTGATGATGGTGGCCTCCACCCTCATTGGTGTCGTCGGCCAAATGCAGCAGGCCTCGGCGCAACAGGCGGCGGGCCAAGCGCAAGCCGCCGCCGCTGCCCATCGGGCGGCGATCGCCAACCGCCAAGCCCAAGTCATGGAGCAGCAGGCGGGCCAGGAGCGCGCGGTTTCCCAGCGCGCGGCACAAGAGGAAAGGCGGCGCGGTAGGTTTGTCTCCTCCCGGGTTCAGGCGCTCTCGGCGGCCTCGGGAGCCGGCGCACTCGATCCCACCATCGTCGGCATCCTTGGCGACATCGGCACCGAGGAAGAAACCCGGGCCTTGACCGCGCTCTATGAGGGCGAGGAGAGGGCCAGGGGTCTTGAATACGGTGCCACGCTCGAGCGTGCGGGCGGGGCCGGGGCGCTCTTTGCTGGACAAGCGGCGCGGCGCGCCGGCCGGTCTGCGGCGGCGCGGTCCCGGCTCTCCGCCGCCGGTACACTTCTCGAAGGCGGCTCCTCTCTATTCGCCAAGTACAGCCCCGAATCTCCGACAGGCGGAGGCTCCACTTACTACACCCGGCGATCGTCTCGCGGCGGCGTTCGCCGATATTCCTACGGGTAAACCATGCCAAAACTTCCAGATGTAACGGCCCTCGGAGGCCGTCCCACCCCGCGCGCGACGCGGGGCGTACAAGATGTGGCCGTGGCCGGCCGCGGGGTGCAGGCCGCTGCCGATATTTTCTCTCGAGAAGCGGCGCAAACAGGAACCGAGCTGGGCGCGCTCGCGCAGAGTCTGGGCGAAGCCGGGGATATATTCGCCCAAGCAGAAGCCCGCATTAGGAAAAGAGAAGATCTGATAGCGGTTACAAAGGCGGAAGCCGCCTATGATCAAGGCATGCGAGAAAGGTTCAATGCGATCTCGACCGAACAGGACTGGGCACTGATCAAAACGGGCACCGAATATCGGGACTTCTCCTCTCAATCCAGGCAAAACGCGCTCACCGGTTTCTCGGGCTCGGTCGATGCTCGCGCCGCCTTCGAAGCCAGCCTTTATAAGAGACACAACTCCTGGATGGGCAAAGCGGCAGCGGAAACGCTGGGCGCGCAAAACGCCTTCTTCCTTGGCCAGATCGAGGAGGGCGCCGCCGATCTGCAAAGGCGTGCATTCGAAAATCCGAGCGCCGCTCTATCTTTGTTAGTCGAAGCCGATGCCTTGGTCGACAAGCACGCCCCTGGTCTCAAGCCGGAGCAAGAACGGTTCACCAGAGCCGATACATACTCACGGATCATCACCGGCGCGGTGGATAGACTAATCGCCCAAGGCGAGATCGACGATGCCGAGGAGATCGTGCTCGATCCCGCAGTGCGTGGCGTCCTCGGAACTGAGTCTCAAGGCGACCTCTTCCGGCGCCTCACCAACGCGAGGATAGAAATTGCCAATCGCGGCCTTACGGGCGCGGCCGCGGGTGCAGCCACGATTGAAGAAGCGACTGCCATTCTTGGGCGCGAGCCCGGACCAGGGGAGCGTATTCAATTAGCTGGGTTCGAAGAAGTGGTGCCGGTGCGACCGGATGTACTTGATGAAACTGGCGCAATCAAACGTGATGCTTCGGCGGAGATTCGTCGGCAAGCCGTACAACTTCTCGGTGGTAGCGAAACAACGGCGCTGCCCGCAGATGTAGCCCGTGCCGCCCAGGAACTTGGCGCCGAGACCGAAAAAATCCTTGAGGCGGGAGAGGAAGATAGTATCGGCCAGGCCGTGGCGTTGGCCACAAAACGGGTTGATTTGCCCGAAGCACTTTCCTTCCCTGAGATCGCAGACCGAGGCATAGCGGCAATCGAGCAAGAAACGGCCGAGGGTCCGACAGAAGCCGAGTTGGCCAGCGCCGAGCAAAAACTTCGGGTGCAGGACGCGACTGGTGCGGTGTCCGCCTTCATTGACTTCTTCGGCAACAGGATCGTCGGCCAAATCGATCCCTCATATGTTGACCCGGACATCGTTACCGCACGTCAACGCTTGGCGCTTCTTGAGACCGAGTTTGTCGTGGCATTCAGGCGCAGCCCTCGACTTCCGGTTTGGGAGCAGGTGAAGTTGTCGCGGATCTTCCAGGGGCCAGCGATTCTCAGATCACCCGAGGCCGTCCGGGTAGAGCTTCAAACGATAGAACAGTTGCTTACCGACCATATCGAGATCAATCGCAGGCTCTTAGAGGCCCCTCTGCCGATAGAAATGAAATCAGAAGCCCTTGGCGAGATTATGAGCCTCGCTGGCTTCCGGGCGCGCATCAGGAACTTTGAACTTAACCCGGCGTTCCCTGAGTTCCGCACGGTGGAAGATGTCGGTGCAGGATCGATAGAGGAGTTGAGGGCCTTCGTCGAAAGAACGCCGGAGGAAGAGCTAAACCTCCTTCCGCCAGAGGTGGTCGACCTCATGGCCGACAGATTGACGAAGGGGCAATAAGGCATGCCCGAGCTCCCCGGAAAATCCGAGAGGACCACAGCCGTTTCTGTCCTGCCAGAGACCACAATGGCGGAAGAAGGTGAATCGCCTCAAGGCGGCGCGGCGCTCAAGGCGTTGGTGCAACCCAAGGCAGATCCAGAGCTTTCATTGGGGGGGCCCTCCCGGCTGCAACAGACATCGCCTGGGCTTTTGGCCCCAGAAGAACGATCGGCCGGAGCCAACCTGAAAGCATTGGCCGGTCGGGGCACATGGCAGGAGTACATATGGGGCATCAACACGGCGATCGCCGACACTCTGGATTTCGCGCCGGATGCCTTCGCGGAGTTGTTTCGAAGGTTCGGCATCAGCGCATCAAAAGGCACAGTGCGCGACGTCTTCGCAGGCTTTGGCTGGACTCCGCCGAGAGGGCAGGAGCCGGATACCAGGGCATTCTCCGCCGGGCACATGCACGGGGTGGCCGCCATGTTGGCACTCCCGGTGCCGAAGGCGGCTGGGCTTCGTCCGCTAGGAGTCCGCCCGACAGCGCTCCCAACCGGAGGGCCGAGGGAAGCCATTGTCCGTGGCGTTAAAGAGATAGGCGAGACCGCAGTGCGCCAGCCAGAAAGATTTGCGGCCATTGAATCCGTGTCCGCCGCGGCGGCCGGAGTCGGTATCTACGAGGCGCGGAAACGCTTCCCTGATTCGCCTGCGGCCGAAGCCCTTGGCGCAATCTTGTTTGGCCTGACACCGGCAGGACTTATTGCCGCGCCAGGGGCCATAGTTCGAGGAACGCTTGCTGTTGGCAGGCATTTGCCGGTCTCGGGAACCGTCATACGAATCGCGTCCAATATCCTTCAACGGGCCAGGGAATTTTTCACTGTAAGCGGCGCAACCGCGCGGGCTCGGGCGCGTATGACCCGTGCCGTCGAGGAGCCAGAGGCGGCATTAGCCCGTATGGAAGAGCCGGGGGTGCTCCCGGAGGCGAAATTGACGCCCGCCCAGCAAACCGGCGAACCTGGGGTGCTGGCTTTGGAGCGGTCCGTCATGGAGAGTAGCGATACGGCTGTTTTCCAGGCGGATGAGCAGATTGCCGAACTCAACGCCACGATAATACAATCCCTGGAAGCCCCGAGGGGTCAGGTCGCAGTAACCAAGGAGCATTTCGAAGCCGCGCAAGCCTACCTCCTGTCTTTGCTTGATGGGCGACTCCGCATCGCGGCCCTGGAAGCGGACAGGCGCATCGCAGCTCTTACATCGGGGAAAACCCCCAAAGAAGCCAACACGATAGCGGCGCAGGAACTGGATAAGGCGCATGTAGCGGCCCGGGCAACCGAGGAGGAGCTTTACGCGGTTCTGCCCATTGATCTCGAGGTTCTGCCAACCACTACGAGAAGCACCCTCAAAATAGAGCTGATGTGGCGCGGGCGGACGGCCGACCCGGAGGACATCCCGGTCTTCGTGACCGAGTTCCTGGGCGGGCTGAACAGAAAGGGCAAGTTCGTCGGCGGCACGCTCGCCAAGGGCGCCACGTTTGAGGAGATGCGCGTTTTCAGGAGCCGGGTTCTCGGTGAGATACGCGCCGAACGGGCCAAGCTACGCACGGGAACGGGAAGTCGGAACAAGGTGCGGATTCTCGAGGATATTCAAGAAGCCATCTTGGCAGATCTCGGAGCCCTGAGGGGCCAAGTCTCTGGCGAGGCTGGCCAAGATCTGCGTATCGCGCTGGACTTCTCATACTCTCTCAATGAGAGATTTACCCGCGGCCCCGTGGGGCGGCTCCTCGGCGCGGAAAGGCGTGGGGGGCCGGCAGTACCGGAGGCATTGACGCTTGAGACGACATTGGGAATAAGGGGCGCGAAGGCGGGGGAGAACGCGCGCGCCATGATCAAGGCTGTCCAGGACAATCCCGATGAACTTCTGGGCGCGGCCGAGGACTTCATCAAGGCCCGGTTCGTCAAGGACGCCATCAGGAATCAGCGGATCGACCAAGGTAAGGCGGAGGCGTTCCTGCGCAACAATAAGGAGCTCCTGGATGAATTCCCAGGCGTCCGGTCGGACATAGAGGCCGCGATCCAGAATGACAGTGCCTTGCTGGTCGCCGAGCGGCGGGCCGAAAGCATCGGCTCCAAGCTTGCGAACCCGCGCATTTCCAAGGCGGCGCTGTTTATCCGCTCCGATCCCCAAAAGGCTTTCGAGGCTGTGAGAACCATGCGCGATCCCGGGGTGGAAATGCAGAACCTCGTCAATCTCGCGGCGCGCGACGCAACCGGCGAGGCGACTGAGGGGCTACAGGCGGCATATCTGGACTGGCTTCTGACTCGTGCGATGATCGCGCAAACCGATATCGCCGGCCGTCCTTATGTGTCCGGGATGAGGCTCCGCAACGCCTTGCAAGACGAAGCCACGCAAGCGATGTCGGCGCGCGTGTTGACGGCGGAGCAGCAAGAACGCTTGGGTCAAACTCTCGAAACGGCCTTGCGTTTTGACATGATTCGGAGGGCGCGGCCGGCGCGCGAGGGAATCATCGGCGATATTCCCAACATCATGATCGAGTCGATGGCGCGTATCGGTATCTTGCGGGCCATATCACGGATTGGCGGCGGGTTCGGCACGATCCAGGTTCCAGGCATGATCTCGGCAAGAGTGCGCAGCATGATTCAATCGCATGTCAAAGACCCGGCGACGCGGCTCATCATTGATGCGGTGATGACCGAAGATCCCGCGCTCATGAAGGCGCTTCTCATGGATTTGAGTAAACCGGAAAACGTGAAGTTTGTTCGCCGACAGCTTCACGCTTGGATAGCTGGTTTATTGTGGGAGGTCGGGGGCGCGGAGCGTGAAGAGGCTGGCCCCCCGCCAAACGTTCAACAACAAGCCATCAGCCGCGGCAGCTTCCTATAAGCAGCCGCTCATCTGTAGCCGTAATCGTAGGGATCACGGGTCAACTCTTCTTGTGAGCCTACGCCAAAGCCTGTCTCGCCTGATCTGAGACCATCATAAGGATCAGCATAGGGCTGCGGCTGTAACCGCTCGAATATCCGGTCACCCTCTTGTTGGTCCAACCACCGCTCGGTGCCATAGGCCTCCCACGACGGCAGGTTGTGCATCGATGCATGCGCCGGAGCGACGGACGCGAACGCGAAGATTGCGAGGATTATCCACATGACCGCTTCCTCCTGATTGGGCTGCACACTTTGTGAGGTTTTCTAAATGCCGTCAACCATAACCGACAGGCTCCGCGGCTTGACCACCTCGGTCGCCGTCAAGGCACCTGTGCTCCTCGCCTCGACTGGCAACATCCCGCTCGCCTCGACCGGGGACATCGACGGTGTCACGCCCTCGACCGGAATCCGCGCGCTGTTCAAGGATCAGACGACCGACACCGAGAACGGCATTTATTCGTTCAACGGCTCGACCTGGGGCCGGGAGGCCGACTTCGACGGCCAGCGCGATTCGGTGCGCGGCACCCTGGTGTATGTCTCGACCGGACTGTTGAACGCTGAAGCCTGGTTCGTCGTCACCTCGACCGGCGTTCCCGGATCGACGGTTGCCGTCACCTTCGCGCGAGCAAATTTCCCGGTAGCCGTGGGCGCGGTTGCCAGCAGCGTTGGCTCGACGTTGACCAATGCGGGGTTCACCAGCCTGTCGTCATCGTCCTCAACGGCCCTCACATTTGAGATCGCGGCGCCGGCGATTGGTGTGCGAAAGGAAATCCACATTGATACCAGCGCCTCCGAGATCTCGTTCGGTGGCACCTCAACCGCGATCATCTTCAAGGGAACTGCCGGCGGGGCTGGATCAACCCTGTTCCTTTCAGGGGTGAATCTCGCGGGCGCGACGATCACGCTTAGGGGCATGTCCACTGCCCAGTGGGCGAACATCGGCTCCACCGCGGTGGTCACTATTGGATGATGCGCCGGAACCAAGGAGAAGCGAAACCATGATAAATCGTCATTCCTTTTTGCTGATTGCCGCGCTTGTCGCGGCTTTTTTATGGCCGATGCCCGTCCTGGCTCATGCCCCTGCGATCGGCGAGGAACGCCCGGCCTTTAGCGTCTGCAACAAGAAGGCCGCGGACGACATCTTCGCGGTGGCCAAGGAGCGCGGCGTGGGCGCGACGTCGCTCCCGGCATTTAAGTACGAGCGCACGAGAGATTGTCGTGTTTTCGGCGGCGCTCCGGTGCTGGTCCACGCGATCGCGGTGTCGGAACCCACCTACACGCCAGACAACTACATCGTCTACATGATCCAGGTGGAGCCGGTGGAAGGCACCCTTCCCAGCGGCTCGTGGTTCGCTTTCCACAGGCACAAGGCCGAGGACGAGATATGACCGTTCGTGTTTTCATAGAGCGATGCCTTGCTCCCTTGGCCGCGGCCGTTGTCATACTGCTCGCCGCCAACGCCTTCGTCTCTTGGCGCACGCTCGCCGTGGTGGAGAACGATGTCGCGCATCTTACGGCCAGCATCGAGCGGATCGAGGCCAAGGTGGACCGGCTGTTGTGGCAGGGCGGGCCCAAGCAATGAGCATGATCCTGCTCGAGGACGTGTTGATCCTTGCCCGGACGGTCTACGGCGAGGCGCGCGGGGAAGACGATGAGGGCCGCCGCGCGGTAGCGCACACGCCCATCAACCGCTGGAAATCGAGAAGCGGCCAATTCGCTCGCGATGACACCCTGGCCACGGCCTGCCTACGCCACCGGCAATTCTCCGCCTGGGATGCCGGGACGCCGGCCCAAGCCCGCAATCTCGACAGGATGCTTACGGTCACGCTCAACGATCCGGTGTTCCGTGCCTGCTTGGCCGCCGCCCTCAAGGCTCTCAACGAACCAGACTTCACCGGCAGCGCGAAGCACTACCACGCGCTGTCGATCTCGCCAGCTTGGGCGAAGGGGCATAAGCCCTGCTTCGTCACCGGCAACCACGCTTTCTACAACGACGTGAAATGAAGGAGTGACCCATCATGGAATGGTTTGTTGAAAACTGGCCGCTGATCGTCGCGGCCTGGGGTGCGCTGCACGTTTTTGCCTCGACCATCACGGCCCTGACGCCGACGCCGCGCGACGACGCTGCCCTTGCCAAGCTCTACAAGTTCATCGAGCGTGTGGCGCTGGTAGTAGGCAAGGCGAAGCGGGAGGCGCCGAAATGATCCGCCTATTCGCTTGCGGCATCTTCGCCACTCTAATCCTCACTGGCTGCATCGGGCTTGAGCCTTGGAACCCCCAGAACAACGCCGGCATCACCAACGTCACGATCGAGTGGTGCGAGTCCGCCAAGGAAGATACTGACAATTATCTCTGCAAGGTCAGTTGGATCGATGGCAAGGAGAAGGCGGACGTTAGCATAAGCTGGGGCGATAACTTCACGTACTCGGCCAATGATGTCTCCGCCTTCCGGGGCCAGGAAATCAGAGCGGCCGTAGAGGAAGCGCTCGCCGAGGCTCAAGTGGAGGTCACCACGGCGATCGTCGACAGGATCGTCGGCGCGATTGCGGGCGGGCTCTAAATAGGATTAGCCAGTTCCAGCAGCGCGCCGCCGCGCCCAGAGAACATGACGACGTGCTTAGAGGCGCGTTTCACGCCCGGTCCTTTCTCTGATCGATTGCGCAGAAGGCAAGGAACGCCTTTCTAGGTCTCAGCACCGGTTCGCCCTTTTCCCGACTCCAAACCCTCCATCGATGCTCCGCATCTTCGATGTCGAGTTCAGGATGAAGTTTTCTCGCCTCCTCCCTCACTTCATCACTAATCCGCGGACCCCCCCCAAAGTTATCCCCACCTTCCACACCTACCCCTACGATCTGCCGAGCCTGTACGGATTCTCCTTTCTGGCTCTGGGTATGGTGTACCCTCGTGTCACGCTCTCCACCCTCCCTCGGCAAACGCACCCCCATCCCTAACTGAATCACGTTGTTTCCCGCCATTTTCTCAAGTTCGATCCCCGCCCGCTTCTGCACGAGAAAGCCGTTTTCTTCGACGAAGAATCCCCGCAACAAAGCGACTTCCTTCCGCCATCCCTTCGTCCTTTCTATGCCAGAGAGGCGCGCTATGGTTCGGTCGACCGCCGGGATCTTATTGCCGTGCTCGTAGGATCCTTTCACCAAAAGCCGCAGATATTTCCACCGCAGATCATCGATTCGGTCGTCCGGCAGGAGAGCCGTCGCGGCCTCGAAGTCGTCGAAGTACACCTTGATGTAGGCGAGCTTGGGCATGTCACTTGACGGTCTTGGCTACTGCCTCCGCCGCAGCGTTAATTCTTCGCTTGAAGTCCGGATCGCGCTGATGGAAGTGCCGCACTCGGTCGACACCGTACATGATGGTCGCGTGGTCGCGCCCAAAGCATCGGGCCACGACGGGGAAGCTCTTGTTGGTCAGGCACCGAGCCAAATACATGGCCGCGTGTCGGGCGCGGGTAAGGTCGCGGGTAGCCCCTCGCTCCGTCATGGCATCCAAGGGCACATCGAAGGCGATCGCCGTCTCGCGCTGGATACAGCGGATGGTGGGGCCGTTCATGGGCGCGGCTCCGTGAACAGATCCGCCCCTTTGACTGGATTGAGCCAGTGGAGCGTCGGCGGTCCACGGTGGCCGTGGTCCCACACGAACCAAGCGAATGCCACGGCGCCGCCCTTGGCCTCGATCCCTTGCCCACCAGGCGGCATCGAGACCCGCCGCGCGAAGACATGGACCCGGGCAAGCGGGGTCTCCGCGAACAGCCGGACCCGGGCCTGGCCCTCAAGGAAGGCAAGGCGCAGCAACAACGCCACCTTGGATCGGGCGAGCTTGAGCCCCTGGCGGACAAAGGGTTCGGCTAATTTGAACGGTGGGTTGCAGATGATGTGGTCGGTGCGTTCCATCCCCCTGGTGTCGAGGGCCGGGAAGTCCCATCCTACTCCCGTTATCCCATAGCCGTGGTCGATGGGATCAGTAGCGATGACCGACAGATAACCCCGCGCCTCCAGTACCTTCGGGATCGTGCCTTCGCCACATGCCGGATCCCATATTCGTCCTGCAAACCCCTCAACGTCGAGTAGAGCTTCAACCGCCCACGCGGGCTCAACGTAGAAATCGCACTCAGCGCGATCGCGCTGAGTGCGGCGGTAATCTATGCCCTGGTGGGGGCGCGGCAATGTCGGCGTCGTCGGGTCCATCAGGCGCTTAGCACGGAGAAAAAGGCCGGGGCCGGCCGCCTCCGGTTGCCTCGGGCATAGCCCGTTACCATGACTCTATTGCGGCGAGTCGCCATGTCCGAACCCCGGCAAGTCAAGGGTAGTCCCCCTCTCGGGGGTCTTACGGGAGGGAACACCCCGTAAGCTCTTGTGCTCCTCGATCCGCATGAACAGCGTCGAATCCCCTGCGGCTTTCAGATGGCGGCGCCGATTAGGAAGCCGAGGATGAGACCGATAAACAAGCCAGCCCGGTGCCGCCGTCGGCCCCACCATCTGAATCGCTCTCCTGGATCAACCGGCACCCACATCTCAGGCCGCCTCGCCCATTGCAGCGCGCCTATAGTGCGCCAGATGGCGCACTAATCGATCCGGTGATTTTCGGGAATGGGCGCTAAGCCCTTGAAAAGATTGGAGTGCCCGAGAGGGTTTAAGCCTTCCCCCTCCGTCCCGACGGCACGGGGACCAGCACCCGCATCGTATGATTTTCAACGACTTGGCTGATCGAGGAATCATCATTTTTCCGCCGAGTTCGATTCCTGTTCACGGATTAGTGCGCCACATGGCGCACTCTCATCGAGGGCTGCGGCCGCATCCCTCAAGTAGTCCGGTTTGAACTTCCGATAGATTCTGTAGACCGTCGCCGGACTGATGGTGAGGAAGTCGGCGATCTCGTCGAGCGGGCGCCCCTTCATCGCCAGCATCGAAGCGCATGTGTGGCGCATGACGTGCGGCGTCACGCCCACGAGCCCAGCTTGCTGGCAGGCTCGCGCAAACGCCTGTCTGATGTCCTTGACCGGCTTCCCGTTCCACTCGATGACATAGGTGGTTTGGGCGAGCACGCGGGCGCGTAGTAGTTCCTCGCGCACCACATTCGGCATCGGGATCGTGGCGCGGCGCTTCTTGGTCTCGGGTCGGTCGGGGTCGACATAGGTGAGCAGTCCGGTGTCAAAGTCTACCGCGGGCCACTGGAGCCCAAGGATCGCTCCCTTGCGCGCCCCGGTATAGAGCCCGAGGATGATGAAGGTGCGGACGTGCGGCGCCCTGGCGCCATCGATAAGCCGCTGGCGCTCACCCGTGTCGAGCCAGCGATCGCGGGGCGGCGGCATCGGCCCGAGCGGCACCTCCGGAGCTTGTCGATACCAGCCGGCCCGCTCTCCCCATCTGAGGGCTGCCCGCAAGGTCTGTTTCTCCTTGCGGAGCGTCCACGGGCTCAGATGTCCGCGCGCCCGGTCGTACCGAGCGATAGAAGCTGGCGTGATTTCGTCCGGGACCATGGCGCCGAAATGGCGTTTGAGCGGCTTGGTTGCTTCTACAAGCCGCTGGTAGGCAAGCACTCCAGCAAGGCGCCGCTCCTCAAGGTATCCATCGAGCACCTGGGTCACGGTGCGGGCCTTTGGGCCGGGAAGGGCGTTACGTTGCCGGAGCCATCCAGACATCCAGGCGCGGGCCTCGGTCCAGTCTTCCTCGCCCGTCGATACTTTCTTCGATCGGCGGCGCTCGGACCAAACGATGTGCCAGTATCGGCGTCCGGGGATGCGCTTGAGCCTGAATTCCGGCTCGGGTCGGGCGCGGCGGGACAAAGGTTTGCCTTCTCGTATGCCTTGACGGCAGCGACGGGGATGCGGGTCGAGGACTCGATCTTGAGATGCGCGATTCGCCGTTTCTTTATCATGCGCCTGATCGTCTCCTCGTCAACAGCCCAATGCGCCGCGAGAGATTTGACGGTGTAGTGGCGGGAAGGCTCAGCCATCGCGCGCCCTCCACACCGCCGCCTGCCGTCCGTTCGGATTGCGTCTCCGCTCGCCCGAATCGATCACCAGGCCGGCGTGCTTCAGATCGGCGATTCTCCGGGCGACCTCGTGGTAGGAAAGCTCGGTGCGGGCGGCGATCTCGAGCGAGGTCAGGCCAGCGCCCTTGATCGGGCGATTTTCGGCGAGTAATCGGTAGATGATGCCGCAGTGGCCGCCCGTGAATTTCCTCGCGTGCAGCGCCGCCGCAACTGAGGTGGACGGATCGACCCGGTGCGCGTGAGTCTCGGCCCAGGTGAGGAGGTCGGGCTCAGTCATGCGGCCCTCGCATCGGTGGAAATCGCGCGCCGCACGGCTTTCGCCACGGCGCGGCCCATCGGCAGCGGGACGCCGTTGCCGATGGCGTTGATCTTGCCGGCCACCGTGAACGGCGCATCGTCGAGGAATCCGTCGGGTAGCCCTTGCAAGCGGGAGTGATCGGCGAGCGTCCGCGCGGACAGATACCCTCGGTTATTCAGCCGCCCACGGTCCTTGCGCTTCCCCGAACCCCCGACTGCGACTGGCCGCTCCCGCATCCCGCCGGCGGCCAATGCCGACACCTCGCCCTGGGGGTGCAGCGCCAGCGTGTCCAGGGCGAGGCGCATGCCGTCGCGCGTACCGAACGAGAACCGCCTGAGCCGCTGCGTCAGACCGCCGGCCCAGACATCCCGAAGTAGCTGGGCATCGACTTCATAACCGTCCACCCGGGCCACTGGCCCGTCGGGCACCATCTCCATCAGGAACCATTCGGGCTGTGCCTCGGCAACGCAGCGTTCGAATTCCGGTATCAAATCTTCGGCGATCTTGTAGCCGTTATGCTCGACGATGTACCGCAGCCGCGAATGGGCTTGGCACGGCGGCCCGCCGATCACGCCGTCGAAGACACCGGCCGGCGGATGGAAGCTCTTGATATCTCCGCCCCATAGGAGATCGGGCCCGCGCACCACGCAAAAGCCCTCTTCCTCGAAGGCCATGTCGAGAAGCCCGATGCCCGGGAACAGCGACAGCACCAAGTCGGTCACTTCTTGACCACCTTCAACTGCGCCGCCGTCTCGGCGTCCTCGAGCACGCCGCGGAGCTGCGGGATCAGG
>DRFF01000120.1 GCA_011050685.1 Aurantimonas coralicida | reverse complement strand
GGGCGGATTCTGCCCCGAACCACCCCGATCCCGACATTCGGGTAGGCAAATCAAAGGCAATTGGCAGCCGAACCTCGAACCGTCGGCCAAAATTGCCAGAAAGCCTCCACACCGTCAAAATCTCGCTCTCGCGCACAGGTCTCGTAATAGCGCCATGGCCGAAGCGTTTCTCTGATTGACGCCACACGCCGGCCGTCTCCGTAGAGAAAACGGTCGGCGCCGATGGCAGGGCTGGACACCTTCTGTCATTGGGCGTTTCAGTCAAGGGTTTGTCTCGTGCGGGGCATGCTTCTGTTCGTGATCGATGCGTTGATCGTCACATGATGCGGTCGGCGTGATGCAACGGGTGCCAATCTCTAAAGCGGAGTTGCGCAGCACTCCCAGGTGTCCATCGGCATCTCGTCGCCCTGGTCCCTGCGAGGCACGTCCCTTGCGGGGACGATTGAGATGTCCTTTTTTGTGTTGATGTTTCATCGGTGCCCGACTTTCTGTTCGATCAGGCGGCGGCGGAGAACCGGAAGTCGGTCTCGGTGCGCCACATGCGATGGAGGATGACGGCGAGCTTGCGGGCAAGCGCAACCTTGGCTCGCTTTGCCCCGCGCCGCATCGCCAGTTTCATGGCCCAGACCTTCAGACTGGACCATTTCGACGATCGCGTCAGCATGACATGCGCCGCTTCGAACAAGGCGACACGAACGGACGCATCGCCGACGCGGCTGATCGCGCCAACCCGATCGCTTTCGCCGGACTGGTAGCGCCGCGGGGTCAAACCAAAGCAGGCTCCGACGGTTTTCGATGATGTGAACCGGGCAGGGTCATCGACGGCCGCCCGATAAGTCAGAGCGACAATGCTGCCGACGCCAGGCACCGTCATCATTCGTCGGCAGACCGGGTCTTCTTTCACGGCGTCGCGGACCTTTTCATCGAGTACAGCGACCTGTTCTCGCAAAACCCGCCGAGCCACGAGCAATGGCTCAAGGGTTTCGGACAACGCCGAATGGCCGGCGATGGCTTCCTTCACCTTCGCCTCCCATTTCAGGCGAAGGGCGAGTGGAAGGCGAATGCCGAAGCCGCGCAACAGTCCGCGAACGCTGTTTTCTATGTCTTTCAACCGACGGATCAGCGTATTTCGCGCCGAAAGCAAGGTGCGTTGTTCGCGGGCGTCCAGGCTTTTCAGGTGGACCGACCGGAACCAACCCATTCGCAACAGGTCGGCCATGCCGCGTGCGTCGTTACGATCGGTCTGGGCAATCCGGGCCGAAAGGGCCGCCCGCACATGCCGGGTTTCGAGAAGCAGGGATCAAAGCCGCGGCGCGTAAGACCACGAACCAGCCACTCCGACAACGGTCCGGCCTCCAGACCGAACCGGTCGAGGGTATTTTGATAAGGTTCGAGCCGATCGGCGATCGCATCCGGATCGCTTGCGACGTTCGTTTCCAGAACGACCTGACCATCGTGGTCAAGAATGCAGAGGGCGGTCTTCTCCATCGCGACGTCGAGTGCAGCATAGAATGGCATGGCAGTCATCTCCTTCGGCGGCTTGCCCGAGCATTCTCGCCCAGGACGAGCCCAATGACCGCATCTCCAGAAACCCGAGCGTGGTTGGCCATGTCGTGCGCGCGATGGAAGTGTTCGTCGCCTTCATGGAGACCGCACCTCGCCGCTCCCGGACGCCAGAACCGTCAGGAAAAGTCGCCGAGTCCATGGCAACCGAGAAGCAAGGTTTTTCCGGGTGAACTGCGCCGGGCTCAGTTGGACCGCTTCTTGGCGCGGCTGCCTCCTTCGGGCGCGGATCCAGCAGCGTCTTCGGTGGGCTCCGTCTGCACGGACGCGGGCTGCTCCGGCTGGCCCGCCGCAGACGACTGCTCGGCCTCGATCTCCGTCTGGGCGCAGCGCCAGTGCTCGAGATGCTTGCCTTCGGGCTGGTTCTCACGTTCCCAGATAGCATATGCACGCTGCCGGATTTTCGCCTCGAGATCGTCGTTCATGATGTGCCTCCTGGTCTGGGCGGGTGGAACATTCAGCCCTTCCCGATGTGTGCTCGCTTGGGTTCGGGCGATTGCATGTGGATTTCGTCCGACCACGGACTCTGGCGGCGGTCCAGCTCGGCGCGAGATCCGGTGAGCGTGCGATAGAGCTTGAGATATTCCTGAGCCGGTTGCTGCCAGCCGAAATCCTGGCGCATGGCGTGGCGCTGCATCCGGCGCCACGCCATCGGTTGCCGGAAAACCCCCAGAGCGCGCCTCAGGCAGGCGATCAGGTCCTCAAGGGTATCCGCGCAGAATGCGAACCCGGTCGCTTCACCATCTAGACCCGCGGTGGTGCCGTCGACGACGCTGTCGGCCAACCCGCCGACGCCCCGCACGACCGGCAGGGTGCCGTAGCGCAGGGCATAGATCGGCACCAGGCCGAAGGGCTCGAAACGCGACGGATGGAGCAGAATGTCACCGCCCGCCAGAAGACGGCGCGCGGATCGCTCTTCGTAGCCGACGCGCACGGAAACACGGCCCGGATACTGCTCGGCCAACGCCCGGAACCGCTCTTCCAGGGCGCGGTCGCCTTGCCCATGCAGGGCGACCTGCGCGCCGGCCGCGACAAGCCAAGGCATGGCCTCTGCGACCGTATCGGCCATCTTCTGTTCGGTTAGCCGACTCAGGAAGGCCAGGACGGGCGTTTCCGGCTCTACGTCCAAACCAAGCTCGCGCTGCAAAACCTCCTTGCAGACACGCTTGCCGCCGATCTCGGCCAGACTATACCGCCGCGGCAGGCACGAGTCCTCCGCGGGATCCCACAGACCGTAGTCGGCGCCGTTGGAAATTCCGAGGAGATGCTGGGATCGCTGACGGAGCAGACCGTCGAGCCCGCAGCCGAACTCCGGCGTTTGAATTTCTTTCGCGTAAGTCCGACTGACCGTGGTCAACCGATCGGCATAGCGAAGCCCCGCCTTCAAGAAAGAAATGCGATCATGGAACTCGATTCCTTCAGGCGAGAAGGTGTCGGCGGGAAGGCCGAGATGTAGTCCCCGATTCGCGTCGAACAGGCCCTGGAAGGCGAGGTTGTGGATCGTGAAGACGACGGGGGGTCGGGATCTTGCGGTACCATCCAGCAGAAGTGACACCGGCCCAGTATGCCAGTCGTTCGTGTGGATCAAGTCTGGCTGCCAGGTGAGCCCCGCGGCGTTGCGTGCGACGCGCGCAGCGGCATGGCACAGCGCGGCGAAACGAAGGTCGTTGTCCGGCCAGTCGCGGCCGTCCGAGCCCTGATAGGGCCCTCCGTTCCTGCGATAGAGCGTGGGGCAGTCGACCAACCAAAGCGGCATTCCGGAATCCGGGCAGCGCGTGGGTAGGAGGCGGGCTTGACCCCCGCCGGGCAATTCGCCGAGCGGAATCGCGTGTCCGACATGGTCGGCCCGGTCCAAGGCTTGCTGATAGCCCGGCATCATCAGGCGAATATCGACCCCACTTTCGGCCAGAGCGACTGGCAAGGCGGCTGAAATGTCAGCGAGCCCGCCCGTCTTGATCAGGGGATGACATTCGGATGTGACAAACAAGACACGCATGCTCTCAACCCGTTCGCCTCCAAGGGCACCCTGATGGGTTTCGATTCCGATCAGGTCGACCCATATATTCCTTTTCCTGCACTAAAGACGTTCGACCGCCCTGCGCGTTACACGAGCCAAATCGGCAAGCTTTGCAGCCGGCGATGAGCCGACCAATGGCCGTCGCCAACCCGCACCCGCGTGTAACGGCGGTGTAGGTCGAACGTCTTATCGGCTGGAGGTGTTCGATGAGGGATGATGATAAAGAAAAGCGCTCGGCTGCGAACAACGATCCGGACGTGGCTAGGAAGGCGGCGGACGCCGCAGTGCGACATACGCTGGCGGAAGGTCATCGGCAAATCCTCGGCTTTCTCCGCCGGTGTCTCGGCCGCGCGGAAGAGGTCGAGGAGCTCTACGCGGCGCTGATAGAGACGCTGTTCGATCGTCCTAGACCACAGCAGGAGCTTCCGACATGACCATGAGGACATCAGACTTTACGCCGATTATCGATTTTGTCGCGGAGCGGGGGACCGGCCCGGTACGCGAGCGGCGTCCAGTCTATGTCGATCTCCTACCGCCCTGTAATCATGCCTGTCCGGCCGGGGAAAACATTCAGGCTTGGCTCGCCCATGCGCGAGCCGGCCGCTATCACGAGGCATGGCTCACGCTGGTCAAAGACAATCCGCTGCCGGCGGTGCACGGCCGGGTTTGCTATCATCCGTGCGAGAGCAATTGCAATCGGCAACAGATCGACAGTGCCGTGTCAATTCACGCTGTCGAGCGCTTCCTTGGCGATCAGGCGGTGAAGGAAGGCTGGAAGCTTCCGATTGATGCACTGCCGTCGGGCAAACGTGTGCTGGTGGTTGGCGCTGGCCCGAGCGGCCTTTCCGCCGCTTATCATCTGGCACGGCTGGGGCATGCAGTGGAGATACGCGAGGCCGGTCCATTGCCAGGCGGAATGATGCATTTCGGCATACCTGCCTATCGGCTGCCCCGCGAAGAGCTCATGAAGGAGGTGAGGCAGATCGAGGCGATGGGCGTCAAAATTGTACTCAATCACAAAGTCGAGGATCTGCTCGCCGAGAAGGAGGCCGGTCGTTTCGAAACGGTATTTGTCGCGATCGGAGCCCATGTCTCGAAACATGTCGATATCCCAGCTCGCGACGCGGCGCGGGTGCTAGACGCCGTGGGCTTCCTACGCGGTGTCAGCAGTGGTGAAAAACCGCGCCTTGGTCGAAAGGTTGTGATTTACGGCGGCGGCAACACGGCGATGGATGCGGCGCGTACGGCGAAACGTCTCGGTGCCGAAGAGACGCTCATCATCTATCACCGCGACCGCGCGCACATGCCGGCCCAAGCCTTTGAGGCCGATGAGGCGCTCGAGGAGGGCATCAAGATCAAGTGGCTGACAAGCATCAAAGAGATCACAGGGCCCGAGCTGACCGTTGAGATCATGGAGCTCGATCAGCACGGTCGTCCCCAATCAACCGGACAGTTCGAGACGTTAGCGGCGGATTCAGTCGTACTGGCACTTGGACAGCAAACCGGAAGCGCGTTTCTCAGGAAGATTCCGGACATCGACATTCATACCGATGGCACGGTTATCGTGGCCTCGAACATGATGACAGGTCATGCAGGGATCTTCGCCGGCGGCGACATGGTGCCAAGCGAGCGCACCGTGACCGCCGCGGTCGGGCACGGCAAGAAAGCGGCACGGCATATCGATGGCTGGCTGCGCGGTGATGACTATCAACCTTCGCCAAAGCACCCGATCGTGTCGTTCGAGATGCTGCATCTGCCGATCTATAGCGATGCCCTGCGTAGCGAACAACGGACACTGGCAGCGACCGTGCGCGCGAGTGGGTTCGCCGAAGTGGTGGCCGGGCTGAGTGAGAAGGAAGCGTCCTTTGAGGCCGACCGCTGCCTGTCCTGCGGCAACTGTTTCGAATGCGACCAATGCTATGCGGCGTGCCCCGAGCAGGCGATCGAGAAGCTCGGGCCTGGTCGCGGTTACAGCGTCCACTACGACATCTGCACTGGCTGTGGCGTTTGCTTCGAGACCTGCCCGTGCCACGCCATCGAGATGATCCCTGAACCGGTGACGACCTGAGAGCGAGGCAACCGATGCAGCCCCAAATCGACACGCCCGAAACCGACACTATCGACGGCAACACTGCGGTCGCCCACGTCGCCTATCGCGTCAACGAGGTATGCGCCATCTACCCGATCACTCCGTCTTCAACCATGGCCGAGCTCGCTGACGAGTGGTCAGTGCGGGGATTGACCAACATCTGGGGCAACATCCCCGTCGTGCAGGAAATGCAAAGCGAGGGCGGCGCGGCCGGTGCCGTGCACGGCGCGCTGCAGTCAGGCGCACTGACGACGACGTTCACAGCGTCGCAGGGCCTGATGCTGATGCTGCCGAACATGTACAAGATTGCGGGTGAACTGACTTCGACTGTGTTCCATGTGGCTGCGCGTGCGCTCGCGACGCAGGCGCTCTCGATCTTTGGTGATCATTCCGACGTGATGGCAACACGCACGACAGGCTTCGCGCTGCTTTCGTCCGCCTCGGTGCAGGAGGCGCATGATGCCGCGCTCATCGCACAAGCGGCGACCCTGGAGTCGCGGATCCCTTTCCTGCACTTTTTCGACGGATTCCGGACGTCGCATGAGGTCAGCAAGCTGACCCTGCTGCCCGACGCCCACATCAGGACGATGATCAATCAGGATCTTGTCCGAGCGCACCGCGCCCGTGCGCTCAGTCCCGAGCATGCCTTCGTCCGTGGCACCGCGCATAATCCTGATACCTTCTTCCAGGCGCGCGAGACGGTAAACCCGTATTATGCGCAAGTGCCGGCGATCGTGCAGGCCGCGATGGATCGCTTTGCCGTCCTCACTGGTCGCGTCTACAAGCTATTTGAGTATGAAGGATCTTCCGACGCCGAGCGGGTGATCGTTCTGATGGGCTCGGGCGCGGAGACCACTCGCGAGACCGCGGCATTTCTGCAGAAAGCCGGCGAGCGCATCGGCGTGCTGCAAGTGCGGCTCTATCGTCCTTTCTCGGCCGAGCATTTCCTCGCGGCCCTGCCGAACTCTTGCCGCGCCGTTGCCGTGCTTGAGCAGACCAAGGAGTCGGGTGCACCTGGAGAGCCGCTCTATATCGACGTCGTGACGACGCTCGCCCAAGCGGTGGCCGGCGGCAAGCGTCAGATCATGCCGCGTGTGGTCGGCGGGCGCTATGGCCTTGGCTCAAAGAATTTCAATCCAGCCCAGGCCAAGGCGGTTTTCGACGAACTAAAAAGATCCGATCCGAAAAACGGTTTCACGGTCGGCATCGAGGACGACGTTTCGCATACCAGCTTAGCCGTTGATTCGAACTTCTCGATCGAGAGCGACGACGTCGTGCGCGCGCTGTTCTTCGGTCTCGGCGCGGACGGTACGGTCGGCGCCAACAAAAACAGCGTGAAGATTATCGCGGAAGACCCGACGATGCATGCCCAGGGCTACTTCGTCTATGACTCGCACAAATCCGGCGCGCAGACAGTTTCGCACCTGCGCTTTGGCAAACAACCGATCCGCTCACCCTACCTGATCGAATCGGCCAACTTCATCGCCTGTCACCAGGCGAGTTTTCTGGATCGCATCGACGTGCTGCGACTGGCTCTCAAGGGTGGCACATTTCTGCTTAACACGCCGCATGGGCCGGACGACGTCTGGGATCATCTGCCGCGCGCGCTACAACACCAAATCCTGGACAAGGAACTTCGTTTCTTCGTCATCGATGCGTCCAAGGTGGCACGCGATACTGGACTCGGCGGGCGGATCAACACGGTGTTGCAGACCTGCTTCTTCGCGATCTCCGATGTGCTGCCGCGCGATGAGGCGATCAAGCGTATCAAGCAGTCGATCGAGAAGAGCTACGGTGCCAAGGGCGCCGACGTGGTGCGCAAGAATTTCGAGGCCGTGGACCACACACTTGCGCATCTGTTCGAGGTGACGGTGCCGGCTGCGGCGACAAGCACGTTTGACCAGCCGCCGATCGTACCGGCGGACGCGCCCGCATTCGTACACGAGGTGACCGCCAAGATGATGCGCGGACTCGGTAATGGTGACGACATCCGCGTCAGCCAGATCCCCGTCGACGGGACCTGGCCATCGGGGACCGGGGCGTTCGAAAAACGCAATATCTCGGACATCGTCGCGGTGTGGGAGCAGGATCTTTGCATCCAATGCGGCCAATGTGGCTTCGCCTGTCCGCATAGCGTGATCCGCGCCAAATATTATAACGAAGATGCGCTGGATAGCGCCCCGGACGGTTTCAAGTCGGCGCCAGTCAATGCGCGCGGCAATCCGGAGGTGCGCTTTTCGCTGGAAGTTTATGTGGAGGACTGCACCGGTTGCGGCGTCTGCTTTGAGGTCTGTCCGGCGCGCAGTCCTGTTGATCCAGGCAAGAGAGCGATCAATCTCGCCGCGAAGGCGCCCCTCCTGGAGGCCGCGCGGACCAGCATTGGTTTTTTCGAGACACTACCAGTCAACGATCGCGCGCGCATTGACTTCGCCAATGTGCGCGGCGTGCAGTTCCTGCAGCCGCTGTTCGAATTCCCAGGTGCATGCGGCGGCTGCGGCGAGACGCCCTACCTCAAGGTCTTGTCGCAACTGTTCGGTGACCGACTTCAGATCGCCAACGCCACCGGGTGCTCATCGATCTATGGCGGCAACCTGCCGGTGACACCCTGGACCAAGGACGCCACCGGGCGCGGACCGGCCTGGTCGAATTCATTGTTCGAGGACAATGCCGAGTTCGGCCTGGGCTTCCGTCTCGCCGCCGACAAGCACCTGGAGCTGGCAACGTTGCTGCTGCGCGAATTGGCGCCAAGAGTGGGCGAGGATCTAGCTCGTACCATCCTAAATGCCCCGCAGGAGCGCGAGTCGGAACTGCGCGCCCAGCGCGGACGCGTCGATGCGCTGAAACAGAAGCTCGCGGCGATCGATGATGAGACCGCGCGCGATCTGCTATCAGTCGTCGACCATCTTGTCCGGCGCAGCATCTGGATCGTCGGCGGCGACGGCTGGGCCTACGATATCGGCTATGGTGGCCTCGACCACGTGCTGGCGAGCAGCCGCGACGTTAATCTGCTGGTGCTCGACACCGAAGTCTACTCCAACACCGGCGGACAATCTTCCAAGGCAACACCACTGGGCGCGGTCGCAAAATTCGCCGCCGCCGGCAAGCGTGTGGCGCGCAAGGACTTGGCCTTGCAGGCGATTGCCTATGGCAACGTCTATGTCGCACAGGTGGCGATGGGAGCGAATCCGCAGCAAACACTCCTCGCCTTCCGCGAGGCCGAGGCCTATGCGGGTCCATCGCTGATCATCGCTTACAGCCATTGCATCGCGCATGGCTTCGACCTGCGCTACGGTAACAAACAGCAGGACTTGGCGACAGCCAGCGGCTATTGGCCGCTGTTCCGCTTCAACCCAGCCATGCGCAACGTCGGCGAGCGGCCTTTCCGGCTCGATTCGCCGCGGCCGACGATCCCGTTTAAGGATTACGCCTACAACGAGCTTCGCTACCGGGTGCTGACGAATACTGATCCGAAAGCGGCTGAAACCCTGCTGGCGCAGGCCCAGCGCGCCGTGAACGAAAAATATCGCCAGTACGAAGAAATGGCGAGCCTCGGTGGTGAATGCTTCAACCCGGCCTGCATGGATGTGGGGCAATCGGGGCAGGACCACGGAGGGGGCGAGGGCAAATGTCGGGTTTAAAATCATGAAAGCAGTGGTCTTCAGCAATCATGAGTTCGATCAGCAGGGGTTGGCATCCAGGGCTTGGTGAGCGCCAAAGGGAACGGGGCTGGCGGCGAGCGTTGAGTAAACGAGCATTCGGGAGCAACATATGGATCTGACCACAAACTACATGGGGCTTTGTCTTAAAAACCCGCTGATCGCTTCGCCCTCACCGCTGAACGGCGAACTCGAGACGCTGCGTGCGCTGGAAGATCACGGCGCAGGTGCGGTCGTGCTGCCGTCGATCTTCGAGGAGCAGGTCGTCGCCGAGCGGCGCGAGTTCGAACTGCGTACTGAGTTGCCGGCAAGCGGATTCGCCGAGGCACAGACCTATTTCCCGACCTATAATGGCTATGGGTTCGGGCCGGAGCGTTATCTCGACGTCGTGCGTCGTGCCAAGGAGGCGATTGGCATCCCGGTCATCGCCAGTCTGAACGGCGTCTCGGACATCGGCTGGGTCGACTACTCGCGAGGCCTGCAGCAGGCAGGGGCGGACGCGATCGAGCTCAATATCTATCTCATTCCCGCCGACCTGACTGTCAGCGGCCGCGAGGTCGAGCAACACTATCTCAATGTCCTGGCGGCTGTGAAGGCGGCGGTCTCGATCCCTGTCGCGGTCAAGATCGGTCCATATTTCAGTGCGGTTGGCACCATGGCGCGTACGCTCGCCAACAATGGCGCCGATGCGCTGGTCCTGTTTAACCGCTTCTATCAGCCTGACATCAACATCGCGACGCTTGAGTTGTCGATGGACCTCGACCTTAGCACGCCAGCCGAGGTTCGGCTGCCGTTACTGTGGATCGCAATCCTTTACGGGCGAACCACGGCATCGCTCGCCGCGACAACCGGCGTCGAATCGGCGGACGATGTGTTCAAGTATCTGCTGGCTGGCGCGGATACGGTGATGACGACATCTTCGTTGCTGCGCCATGGCGTCGCGCACATGCGAACGCTGGTTGATGAACTGTCCAAGTTGCTGGCAGCCCGCGAAATCGACTCGCTCGACAAAATCCGTGGACGCATGAGCCAGCGAAACCAGAAGGACCCCACAGCATTCGAGCGCGCAAATTACGTTCATATCCTGCAAGGCTATCACATCGCACCTTCTCCATGAGCGACACGATGTCGCTTCGCATTGACCGGGTCGCGCCGCATGGCGGCCGAAAGCGTCACTGTCCTCGGTAGGGCGCTCTGCCCGATGCCGCCCTGTTCCATTATTTCCCCGCGCCCGACCGGCCCGTTTGTGCGCGATTCCACGCTTTAATGATCGGCGTGTCCCGTCTCAGCGGTCCAGCGCGACAGGAAGACACGTTCATAGGCGAAGACCGCGGCGATGGCGACGACAGCGATGACCACGATGAGCGGGTCTGATTGCAGCTTCATGACGCCGAAGACGCCGAGCACGAGCGCGTCCAGGAAGATGGCAACGATCAGCACCCAGCCGCTCGCGCCGATCTCGTGACGCAGGCGGCGGAACACGCCCCAATGGATCAGGATATCCATCACAAGGTAGAAGAAGGCGCCGAGCGATGCGATGCGGCTGAGGTCGAAGAACACTGTCAGGAACCCCGCTACCACCACCGTGTAGACCAGGGTGTGTTCGCGGATTGGACCGGACATGCCGAAATGGCTGTGGGGGATCAACTCCATTTCCGTCAGCATCGCCAGCATGCGCGAGACGGCAAAGACGCTCGCGAGAACGCCCGACGCGGTTGCGATGACGGCAAGTGCGACAGTGAAGTAAACGCCATAGACCCCGAAGACCGGTTCAGCCGCTTGTGCGAGCGAATAATCTTTGGCGGCGACAATCTCTTCAAGCGAGAGGCTGGAGCCGACGCCGAACGCGACGAGCAGATAGACCACCACGCAGATGGCTATGGAAAAGATAATCGTGCGGCCCACATTGCGGTGCGGATCGACGATCTCGGCGCCGCTGTTGGTGATCGTGGTGAAGCCTTTGAATGCAAGGATCGACAGCGCGATCGACGCCGTGAAGCCAGCGATCGGGATGGTTTCAGATGATCCGGATGCGGGCGCGAACGTAAACCCGCTGGCCGCGAGCGCCGCAACGCCGAAGACGGCGATGCCGCTGATCTTCAAGAACGCCATGACGAGCGAGAAAAGACCAACCGAGCGATTGCCCGAAATGTTGACAAGATAGGCAAAGACGATCAGCCCGACCCCGAGCAGAGGCACGAGGATGCCGTCCCCAGCCAAACCAAAAGGCCTCAGGACGTAGGTGCCGAAGGTCCGTGCAACGAGGCTCTCGCTGATCACCATGGAAAGCGTCATCAACAGCGCCGCCGCCGCCGCAACCGCCCCCGCCCCATAGGCCTTCTGCAAGATCATCGCGATCCCGCCAGCGGACGGAAAAGCGTTCGACATTTTCACATAGGTATAGGCGCTGAACCCGGTCACGATCCCGCCCGCGATGAAGGAGAGCGGGAACCAGGGTCCCGCCAGTTCCGCGATCTGCCCGGTGAGCGCGAAGATTCCCGCGCCGATCATGACGCCGGTGCCCATAGACACGGCGCCGGTGAGGGTGATGCTGTTTGCTTGGTAATCAGATTTCATCATCTGCTCTACAGGGCCAATTAATTCTTTTCGCACATTAGTATACTGCGTTGCCTACGCGATTGAGTGGGTTCTTGGCAATTTTCTCGGAGGTCGACTCAATATTACGGCAAATTAAGATTCGGGGTCAGCGACGATACTCATGCCGATTCCCAAGGTTGCAATTGAAATGCAAACCCACATTGCAAGCCGCCGGAACCGCCTAGGGATCGCGTCCCGACGCGGCCGCAACGTCGAGCGAAGCTTCCGATTCGTGAGAGATGAGGCGGCTTAGTTCCTTGCCGTCCAGCGTCTCCTTTTGCAGCAGCGACATGGCAGTGGTATCGAGGGTCGAGCGCCTCTCCTTGAGGATGGTTACTGCCGTGTCGAACGCGCGGTCGGCCAGCGTCCGGACGGCGTCGTCGATCTTGCGCGCCGTCTCGTCGCTATAGCGGCGCTCGCGGTCAATTGGCATCGACATCGGTCCCAGAAACCGCTGCGGCTCGTTCTCGTAGGCAATCTGGCCGAAACCCTCGGCCATGGCGTACCGGGTTACCATGCTGCGCGCGATCTCGGTCGCCTTGGCGAGATCGTCTGCCGCTCCCGTGGAAATCTCGTCGAACACCACAGTCTCCGCCGCGCGGCCGCCGAGCAACACCGCCATCTTATTCTCAAGCTCGCCCCGACTCATCAGGAAGCGGTCTTCGATCGGCCGCTGGATGGTGTAGCCGAGTGCACCGATACCGCGCGGGATAATCGAGACCTTATGAACCACGTCCGTGCCCGGCAGCGACATGGCAGCGAGCGCGTGGCCCATTTCATGATAGGCGACAACCTTACGCTCCTTGGGGTTGAGGAGTCGATTCTTCTTCTCCAAACCGGCGACAATGCGTTCGACCGCCTGGGTGAAGTCGTCGAGCACGACCGCCTCGGCGCCCCGCCGCGTGGCGAGCAGGGCCGCTTCGTTGACCAGGTTGGCGAGATCGGCCCCACTGAAGCCCGGGGTGAGCGCCGCGATCTGTCCAATATCCACGTCTTTGGCTGTCTGCGCCTTCTTCAGATGCACGTCCAGTATCGCGATACGACCGGTCTTGTCCGGGCGGTCGACCAGGACTTGGCGGTCAAACCGACCCGCCCGCAATAGTGCGGGATCGAGGATCTCGGGGCGGTTGGTTGCCGCCAGCAGCACCAAGCCCTCGCGCGGATCGAAGCCGTCGAGCTCCGAGAGCAGCTGGTTGAGCGTCTGCTCTTTCTCGTCGTTGCCGCCCATGCCGGGAAAGGCGCCACGCGCGCGGCCGAGGGCATCGAGCTCGTCGATGAAAATGATCGCTGGCGCCTTTTTCCGCGCCTGCTCGAAGAGGTCCCGCACCCGCGCGGCGCCGACGCCGACAAACATCTCGACGAACTCGGAACCGCTGATCGAAAAGAAGGGCACGCCGGCCTCGCCGGCCACGGCCTTGGCCAGCAGTGTCTTTCCGGTGCCCGGTGGTCCGACCAGCAGAACGCCCTTGGGCATACGCGCCCCGAGCCGGCCGTAGCCCTTCGGCTCCTTCAGGAAGGCCACGATCTCCTCGAGTTCGGCCTTGGCTTCGTCGACCCCGGCCACGTCTGCGAAACTGACCTTGGTGTCGGTCTCCAGATACACCTTGGCCTTGCTCTTGCCGATCGACATGAGGCCGCCGCCGAGCCCCTGTTTTTCGGCCATGCGCCGGACAAGGAACATCCAGACAGCGAAAAACAGCGCCATCGGCAAAAGCCAGGACAGCAAATTGCTGAGAAACGCGTTCTCCGTGGCGGCCGAGAATGGCACGCCATATTGTTCGAGCCGTTCGGCGAGCGCCGGATCGACGCGGTTGGCGACGACGTGCTGAGGCGGCTCCCCCTCGTTGCCGTTCAGCGTCCCCTGGAGGTACTGCGAGGTGACGGTTACTTCGCTCAGGCGGCGATCCTGCAGATATTGCTCGAATTCGCTATAGGGGATGGTCTCGACGTGTTGCGACTGAGACCAAAAATTCTGCAGTAAGATGATTCCGAACACCGCCAGGATCAAATACCAGATATTGATCGTCATTCGCCGATCCATGCCGCGCCCTCTTCAATCCTGCCCTCGGCAGCAAATCGTTCCAAGTCGTCGCGGGTCGTGTCCGGAGACCCCCGGCGCGTGATCGTACGGAACCTGCCCGGCCACCGGACAGGTCCGGCGGAACCACAGGGATTCCGCCGGGATCGGAACAACGGCTCCGTGTCCTCTTCGATCTTACGTTGCGGAAAAACCACCATGACAGTCACGGCATGTCGTCCAGCGCGGGTGGCGTCTTTCTCGACATCACGCCTATCATAATAGGCGGCAACGATCATGCGGCGAGCCGTTCCAACGCGAGAGCGATGCCTTGGCCGCCGCCGATGCAGAGTGTCACCAGACCCCGCTTCAACCCGTCGCGCTCCATCGCATGAAGCAGCCGGGTTGTGAGGACGGTGCCGGTCGCGCCGATCGGATGGCCATGCGCGATCGCGCCCCCTTCGACATTGACGATCTCCTCATCGAGTCCGAGTTCGCGCACGAGCGCGACGGCGATGGCGGCAAACGCCTCGTTGATCTCCACCCGTTCGAGATCGCCAACGCGCCAACCCGCCCGTTCCAAGGCCTGAGAGACGGCCGGTACCGGGCCGAGACCGAACAAACCCGGCTCGACCGCGCCTACACCGTAGGACACCAGCCGAGCGATAGGGTTCAGGCCGTTGTTCTCCGCCCACGTTGCCTCCGCGACGATCATCGCCGCCGCTCCGCTGTTGAGCCCCGGCGCGTTGCCGGCGGTGATCGTGCCGTCCTTGCGGAAGGCCGGCCTGAGCTTGCCCAGACTCTCGAGGGTGGTATCGGGCCGGTTGTGCTCGTCCGTATCGAACGTGACCGTCCCTTTGCGGGACTTCATCTCGACCGGAACAATTTCCTGCTTGAACCTACCGCCGGCCTGGGCCTTGGAAAAGCGCTGCTGGGAGCGCTCGGCCCACCGATCCTGGTCCTCGCGCGTGACCTGCGCCTGCTTGACCAGATCTTCCGTGTGCCAGCCGGAATGCTCGCCGGAGAAAGCGTCATTGAGGCCGTCACGGAGCATGCTGTCGTACATCCGGGCATCGCCCATGCGATAGCCCCAGCGGCCGCTTTGCAACAGGTAGGGCGCTTGGTCCATATTCTCCATACCACCGGCAACTACGCAATCGAGATGGCCCAGCATGACGTCCTGGGCGGCCGAGGCGATCGCCTGAGCACCCGAGCCGCAGACGCGATTGACGGTCATAGCCGGCACGGCCACGGGAATGCCGGCGCCGATCGCGGCCTGGCGGGCCGGGTTCATTTTAGCCCCGGCCTGGATCACCTGTCCCATGACCACGGCCTGGATGCGGGAGGGGTCGAGGCCGGACCGCTCGACTGTCGCCCGGACCGCCGTTGCGCCGAGCTCGGTTGCAGGAACATCCTTCAAAGACCCGCCATAGGTGCCGATCGCCGTACGAACGGGAGAACAGAGTACAACCTGCTTGTGTGTCATCGGAGGGCGTCCTTCTAAGTTAGCTCGGACGGATTGCGTGCGACCTTCTGGAGATAGCGGTGTCGCTCACATCCGTGTCGAACCGCTCGGAAAGCTCGTTCCGTCGATGCTCTAAAGACGAGGCCGGAGCGATACCGTTACAGCAAGCCGCTTGTTGTGCTTGACCTGTCCGTACGGACAGAGCTCCGCAAAGGGGGCGAGGATTTGTGTACCGGTCGGCTGTCTTCCACGTCTCTGGCTACGATTAAGAATTCAGATCACCGCGCCGATCTTCAGGGATTACGGAGCGGCGAAGGCTTGACGGCCGCGAAGGCTGACCTAGGCCCCCGGCCCTCTCGATCGCCGGCATGAGGACGGGCCGCAGCGAACGGGAACCTGTTCGGGCAGGAGGCCAAACTCGTTGAATGGGAGCGATTTTACAACTTCGGAAGACCCCACGGCCCCTTCAATGGAAAAACGCCTTACGAGACGCTATAACTGAGCCAAAGAATGTCCCGTAATGAGACCTGTGCGCGAGAGCGAGATTTTGACGGTGTGGAGGCTTTCTGGCAATTTTGGCCGACGGTTCGAGGTTCGGCTGCCAATTGCCTTTGATTTGCCTACCCGAATGTCGGGATCGGGGTGGTTCGGGGCAGAATCCGCCC
>DRFF01000119.1 GCA_011050685.1 Aurantimonas coralicida | reverse complement strand
GGCGAAACCTTTCACTTCTGCTCGCAGAAATGTCACGACAAATTCGCGGCCGATCCGGAAAGTTTCCTGTCCGGCAAGCCCGAGCGAAAGGAAATGCCGGAAGGCACGATCTACACCTGCCCGATGCATCCCGAGATCGAACAGGTCGGTCCCGGCGACTGCCCGATCTGCGGCATGGCGCTGGAGCCCAAAGGCGTGCCAATTGGTGAGGAAGGACCGAATCCGGAGCTCGTCGACTTCACCCGCCGGTTTTGGGTCGGCGCCGCGCTGACCGTGCCGCTGCTGATCCTGACGATGACGCCTTATCTGGGCATCACATTCTTCAGGGAGCTGTTCGGTGAGTGGATGTCGCTGTGGATCGAGGTCGTTCTCGGCACACCGGTGATCCTCTGGTCGGGTTGGCCATTCTTCGTGCGCGGCTACAAGTCCTTCAAAACGATGAACCTCAACATGTTCTCGCTGATTTCGATGGGCGTCGGCGCCGCCTATCTGTTCAGCATCGTGGCTGTTTTGTTCCCGCAGATCTTCCCCGACGGGTTCCGCGATCCCGAGACCGGCTCGGTCGGCGTTTATTTCGAGGCTGCCGCAGTCATCGTCACGCTGGTCCTCTTGGGCCAGGTAATGGAACTGCGAGCACGCGAACAGACGGGGTCGGCGATCCGGGCGCTGCTCGACATGGCGGCAAAGACGGCGCGGGTGATCCGGCCCGACGGCACCGAGGAGGAGATTCCACTCGAAGAGGTCGTGGTTGGCGATCGGCTGAGGGTGCGCCCCGGCGACAAGGTGCCGGTGGATGGCGAGGTGGTCGAGGGTCGTTCCTCGATCGATGAATCGATGATCTCGGGCGAGCCGGTGCCGGTCGAGAAGACGCCCGGCGACCCGGTGACCGGGGCCACCATTAACGGCACTGGCAGCTTGGTGATGGAGGCCAAGCGCGTTGGTGCCGACACCATGCTCTCACAGATCGTCGAAATGGTCGCTAACGCCCAGCGCTCGCGGGCGCCGATCCAGAAATTCGCCGACATGGTGGCCGGCAAGTTCGTGCCGGTGGTGATCGGCATCGCCATCCTGTCTTTTATCTCTTGGGCGATCTGGGGGCCGGAGCCCGCGCTCGCATACGGTCTGGTGTCGGCGGTCGCGGTGCTGATCATCGCCTGCCCCTGCGCGCTGGGTCTCGCCACACCGATGTCGATCATGACGGCGACCGGGCGCGGCGCCCAGGCCGGTGTCCTGATCAAGAACGCCGAGGCGCTGGAGCGCTTCGCCAAGGTCGACACGCTGATCGTCGATAAGACCGGCACATTGACTGAGGGCAAGCCGAAACTGGTAGCGGTGCTGCCGGAATCCGGTCATGACGAAGCCGAGGTGCTGAGGCTGGCGGCGAGCCTCGAAAGAGGGTCGGAGCACCCGCTGGCCGAGGCGATCGTCGCCGGTGCCGAGGAGCGCGGCGTCGAGATGGTGAGCGCCGACGATTTCGAGGCGGTCACCGGCAAGGGCGTCAAAGGCGTCGTTGACGGCAAGGCGGTGGCGCTCGGCAACGCCAAGCTGATGGTCGATCTCGGGCTCGACGGCGGGCGCCTGTCCGAAACCGCCGACGCGCGCCGCGACCAGGGCGAGACGGTGATGTTCGTGGTGCTCGAAGGCAAGATCGCCGGCCTGGTCAGCGTCGCCGACCCCGTCAAGGAGACGACGCTGGCCGCTCTGAAGGCTTTGCACAAGCAAGGCTTCCGCATCATCATGGCGACCGGCGACAATGAGCGCACGGCAAGGGCTGTGGCCGGGCGCCTGGGCATCGATGAGATCCGCGCCGACGTGCTACCCGAGGACAAGGCCCGCATCATCAAGGAACTGCAGGCCGAGGGGCGCAAGGTGGCGATGGCCGGCGACGGTGTCAACGACGCCCCGGCGCTGGCTCAGGCCGATGTCGGCATCGCCATGGGCACCGGCGCCGACGTCGCCATCGAAAGTGCCGGCTTCACCTTGGTGAAAGGCAATCTCGACGGCATCGTGCGGGCGCGCAAGCTCAGTCGCGCGACGATGAACAACATCAAGCAGAACCTGTTCTTTGCGCTGATCTACAACGCCGCGGGCGTGCCGATCGCGGCGGGTATCCTCTACCCGTTCCTCGGCATTCTGATCGGACCGATCTTCGCCGCGTTCGCGATGAGCGCCTCGTCCCTGTCCGTGGTGCTCAACTCGCTACGGCTGCGCCGCGTGAAGATATGACGGACCTTCAACCCGTAGAGGGCCCGTCGGCACTCCCATGCGGCGCGAGACATTCCGCCAACTGTCACCAAGAGGAAGATCGAACATGCGAACCGTGATCCTTGCAACGTCTGTCGCGATTTTTAGCGGTCTGCTGGTCCTCGGTTGGGCGACGCATGGCACCGGCATCGTCAAGGACGACCCCGAACGCAACATCGTGATCCCCGACGAACTGACCAGCGAACTCCAGGTCAAGGCCGCCTATGACGGGACGCGAATCTGGTTCCGCTACCGCTGGCCGGTGGATCGGCCGAGTCTCTTCAACGATGTGCTGGTCTATCAGGACGGCGAGTGGGAGACGCGCGGCGGCGAGGCGTTGGGGCCGAACCCGGAATTTCTGACCGAGGACCGGGTGGCGATGATGATCGACGACGGCTCCGTGCCGCTGTTCGGCCGCTACGGTGGCTACATCACCATCGGCGACGGGCTCACCACCTTTACCGGCGTGCCCGAGACCGAAGAGGAACGCACCAAATACCTGCCCGCGACCCGCACCGATCCGAACGATTTCGACACGGTGAAACCGGAAAGCGATCTGGAGACGTTGCGCGCGGCAGGACAGTTCATCGATCTCTGGCAGTGGCGGTCCAGCCGGTCCAACCCGATCGGGCTGGGTGATGATGGTTTCGTCGCCGAAGAGCGCGGCGGCGACGCCGGCACCGGCCCCTATGCGACAAACTGGGATGGCGCGACCGAACAGCCGCTGTACATGTTCAACCCGGACGTCGCCGGCAGCCCGGCGCTGTCGATCGATGCCGTGATCGCCGGGGATGTCGGGTTCAACGACACCTATTACCTGAGCGCCGAAACCGCTGTGCCGTTCGATCCCAACTATGCGTGGCAGAACGGCGATACGATCCCGCGCCGCTATCTGCGTCCGGCCTCGGGTTCGCGCGGCGATGTGGTGGAGCCTGCGGTGGCGCGCTGGCGCAATGGGTTCTGGGACGTGACGCTGGTGCGCAACATGGACACCGGCAACCCGCTGGAGGACAAGATCTTCCGCGACGACGGCAGCTATGACCTGGCTTTTGCGGTGTTTCGCAACGCTTCGACCATGCGCTGGCACTATGTTTCGCTGCCGGTGTCGCTGGGGCTGGAACAGCCCGCACAGATGGTGGCCGAGCGGGTCGAACCAGGCGCCACGCCCGACTGGACCCAGCCCTGGACCGAGATCAAGACCTTCTATCCCGGTCAGGTGACCTGGGGCCGTCTGACCGATGCGCGCCAGCACCCCGGTGCCGACCGCATCGCGGCGCGCGTACCGGTGGCTTACCGCCACAGCGAAGAACAGCTTGCCCTTTACGGTGTTCAGGTCGAATTCGCCAAGGAAATCAAGCGTCAGTGGATATGGACCCTGATCGCCAGCCTTGGCCTGATCGTTGGTATCGGCATCAACATCAACCTGTTGATGCGCCGCGAGGAGGAGATGAAATGACCCGTCCGACCGAAACGCTGAACCCAACCATGAATGCCCGGAAGGAAGAGAAAATGAAACGCGCCGGATTGATGCGGCGAGGCCGCCATATCAGCCTGGCGACGGCGGCCCTGATGCTTGCGGCAACCGGTGCGGCGCTGGCGCATAGCGAAGGCGGAGGCGTCGCCGTGGCCGTCGTTGGCACGCCCGCATTTTCGCTCAGCCCGGTCTATCACATTCTTGCTGCACACTTTCCGGTCGCGTTGTGGATGACGGCCTATCTGTTCATCCTGATCCGCTGTTTCTCGGATTCGGAATTCGCCGTGCGGCTGCAAAAGGCGATCTGGCCCGTGACCGCACTTGGCACGCTCGCCGGCTTTGTGACCTACTCGCTGGGCCTTACGATCTATCCGTGGTCGGCGATCACCGAATCGCCGCTGGGGCGCAACCACATCATGCTGGCCACCTGGACGCTCAGCTACTGGACCGTGATGAGCGTGCTCGGCTATCGCTTCCGACGCCACCTGTTTGACGGCGCGCAACGCTGGGTGACCTTCACGCTGGCGACGATCGGCGCGATGGTGATCACGATCACCGGAACCCTGGGCGGATCACTAACCGGCACGCCTTCGCTGGTGACTAAGAGCCTCAGCTGGATCGGCTGGAACGTCTACATGACCTTCTATCTGCCGACCTGGATGCTCTGGGTCTTTGCGCTCGGTGCCATCACGCTGATCGGCCTCGGTCTTTTGGGACGCAGGCGCGATGTTTGACGCGCAGTCGCCCCAGCAGACTGCCGAAGCCAATATTTTCGAGATCGGCACGGCGCCGGATGGGGCCGATCTGGACTATCTGGAACGCGTCTACTGGTGGGCCTATCTCAGGCCCGCCAGTTTGAGAATATTCGATCATCCCGCCGTCGTCTCGGCTATTCTTTGGGGACAGTATCGCGAACTTTGTGCCGCCGCCCTCGCTGAGATCGCACCGGGCGAACGCGTCTTGCAGATGGCCTGCGTCTATGGCGACCTGTCGCCGCGCCTGGCGCGGCATCTGGGACCGCGGGGTCGGCTCGAGATCGTGGATGCGGCGCCGATTCAGGCCGCTAACGCCAAGGCTAAGCTGTCCGAACAGCCTTGGGCGACCGTGCGTTGCGCCGACGCAGCCGCGACCGGTCCGGAACGCCATGATGTCGTTTTGTGTTTCTTCCTACTGCACGAACTGCCCGATGCGCACAAGCGCCGGGTGGTCGACGCGGCGTTGGGGCAGCTCCGGCCGGGTGGACGAGCAATCTTCCTCGACTACGGCCGTCCGGCGCGCTGGCACCCGCTGCGGCCCGTCATGGCGGCGGTTTTCCATCTGCTCGAACCTTTCGCGGCAGCCCTGTGGAAAACCGAAATCCGATCTCTGGCCAGCGGGGCCGAGGAGTATCATTGGAGCCGGACGATGATTTTCGCGGGGCTTTACCAAAAGGTCGTCGCAACACGCCGCATACCGCTCGCGTCGGGTTTGACCTGACCGCCGGCGCCGGAGGTCTTGCCGGCCGGCAGCGCGGCAAGCGCTCGCCACCCGAATGTGCCAAGATGCGATCTCGGCCTTTGGCCGGAGGCCGCAGGAATCCGAAGCCTGATGACGTGTTCCGCGAAATCAATAAAAAGACTGCGGGAAAAACGTATCAGTCCTTCGGCAGGTCGGCTTTGGCCTTCTCGATGATGTCGGTTGTGGAGGGATGCGCCCATGTGCCTGTCAGCCCCGGTCAGCTTTGCCGCCAGCGTGTTTCTGGTCGGCGGCGGCGCTTTCGCCAGTTGGAAGGCCGTTCAGATCAACACCCGCTATCTGCCGGTGGCGCTGATGCCGCTCTTCGCTGGTATCCAGCAGTTCATGGAGGGCAATGTCTGGTGGGGGGTGAACACCGGCGATTCCTTCACCGTGCTTTGGGGCGCGATGGGGTTCATCTTCTTTACCTGGTTCATGTGGCCGATCTGGATCCCGTTTTCGGTCTACGTATTGGAACCGCCGGAGAGCCCGCGCAAGCGTCTGTTCCTTGC
>DRFF01000118.1 GCA_011050685.1 Aurantimonas coralicida | reverse complement strand
GCTCGCCACCGTGCGTCGCCAGTTGTGGGTCTCAGAGACTTTTGAAACGTCCTGGGATCACCGGGACCCCCTCGAAATTCCTCGCAGCTTCTTTGAACGCATCACTGCCGCCGCGGGCTACCCGGCGTGAATGGCCAAAGTCGAGTAAAGGGAGGGTCTTTTTACGCTAAAGGCCAGAAGCGTGGGCCAGACCCGGGGCAATCGCTTGAAAGGAGGCGAGTCCGGCACGGAGATTACCGTGATTCATAGGAGACCTCGAATCGGTGAGGTTTCCCATGTCCGGCCAGTCGCTTTTGGATCAGTTCTCGGCTCTCGAAGACTCGCGTCAGGCGTGGAAGGTGACCTATCCCTTGCGGGAGATCGTGTTGATCGTGCTTTGTGACACGATGGCCGGAGCGGAGGACTGCGTTGAGATCAAAGAATGGGCCGGCAAGAAGCTGGATGTCCTCAGGCGCTTTCTGCCTTCCGCGTGGGGCGTGCCGTCGCACGACACGCTCAACGACGTCATGAACGCCTTGCCGGCGATGTTTTTTCGCTGGGCCCGACGGGGTGATGCCCGTCCGCTGTTAGAAAATCAATGACTTAGGCGTGGCGGGCCGTGACTGATGAAGATGAGCACTACGTCTACGCCATAGCACTATGACGAGCATACGCCGCTCGCCGTTGTTAGAAGCGAACCCGCCGAAGATTTTTCGATCCACGCCCCCGCACGGGGGGCGACTGCCTATTGCTATCGTCTTGTTCGGCCAGGGAAAAGTGCCGTCAAAGCGCGAAGGTCGCGCGGAACACGCCGGAAGTCCGCCTAGCCCGGTGCGCGGGCCTGTTTTCCTTCACGATGTCAAAGAGCTGAAGCGAGCGCGAACCCCCCGCTATTTGTCGTCACGCTTCCGGTTCGCGCGGGTTCGTCAGCTTCGGGCCCGTCATACGATGAGGGGCCCGCCGAGATCGACGGCCGGCTTTGCGCCAACATGCTCGACCTTGCGCCGCCAGTTCGCGCCGAGGTGATAGTAGCGCAGACTGTCCGTTTCGGCATTGATGATGGCTTCGAGCCGCGCCTTGAGCATCGTCCATTGCGCCGGGTCGACCTCGATTTCAAAGACCGAGAACTGCACCCGCTGGCCAAAGTCGCGGCAGGCCTTGGCGACCCGGCGAAGGCGCCTCGCGCCGCCGGAATCGATGGTGCTGACGTCATAGGTGACCAAGACGAGCATGGCGCCTTCCTATTTCCAGAACCAGGGTGGATAGGCGTCGAGGTCGCCGCGCAGATGGCGGGCAAGCATCTGTGCCTGCAAAAAAGCAACGAGGCCGAGCGGAGCCGTTTCCTGAAGGAACGGATGCGTGCGTTCCTGCTTCTTGCGCTCCTGCCAAGCCGTCAGCACGGTCCGGCGGGCGTCGTCCGACAGCATCACGGCGCCCCCCTCGCGTGTCGTGAAATCGCGGGCGGTCACCTGACGTCGATTGACGAGCGACAGAACGAGACGGTCGGCCAGCGCCGGACGAAGCTCCTCCATCAGATCGAGCGCCAGGCTTGGCCGCCCCGGCCGGTCGCGGTGAAGAAATCCGACCGCAGGGTCCAGGCCGACGCTTTCGGCGGCGCTGCGGCAGTCATGGGTCAGCAGCGTATAGAGAAACGACAGTAGCGCGTTGACCGGATCGAGCGGCGGTCGGCGCGAGCGGCCGCGCCAGCGCATCTCGGGCTCGGGCGCCCGGATCAGATGATCGAAGACGGAAAAATAGAGATTGGCGGCTTCGCCTTCCGAGCCACGCAGCCGCTCCAGCATGTCGTCAGAAAGCTCTACCCGACGCACTATCCGCGCCAGGCGCTCGACCACCGTCTCGATCGCGACTCGGTCGTCGGGTTGATATTCACCGCCATAGTCGCGAAGCGCCCGTATCAGCACCGTGCGCTGATTGGCGATCTTGCCGATGACGAGCGAGCGGACGATCTCTTCCGGCTTGTCCGAGGCGCGATACTGGGCGCGACGCAGGAGCACGTTGCCGGCGACCGGACCCTCGATCCGCGCCTGAAATCGGCCGACCCGGTCGAGCCGCGTCAGCGTGATGCCGGCCGCCGCAGCGGCGCCGATCAGGGCCGGCGACACGGTGATAGCGCCGAAAACAACGACCGAGGCGAGCATGTGCAGCGGCACGCGAGCGCGTTCCTCACCGTCCACCACAGCCACCAGATTCTCGCCGTCCTTGCGGAGGACCGCGCCCTCGGTGGTCACATAGAGCGTGTTGAGCAGCTTCTTCATGGCTGCGCCGGACTCTCGTGGGAAAGCGTTTCGACCATCCGGCGCCGAAAAGCGGCGGCCGGCCGAGCCACCGCCTTAGGCCGGCAGAGCTCAGCGAGCGAACAGGCCCGGCAGCGACTGATCAGCGGCGTCGGCGGCGGCGTCACGCCGGTGGAGAATACCTCGCGCAATGCGGCGACGGTCTCCTCGGTGAGCGCCCGCAACTCAGGGGTAAACGGCACCGCGCCACGCCGCTTGGTCTCGCCGTAGAACAGCGCGCCTTCCGGTACGGGCGCTCCGGTCATCTCCTCCAGGCAGAGGCCCTGCGCGCAGAGCTGCACCTCGTCGGCGCGATGGAGCTTGGCCTTGCCGCGCTTGAATTCGACCGGATAGGCGGTCTCGATGTCCGATCCGGCTTCGTTCCCAGCATGGAACTCGACGAGATCGGCGACGCCGGCAATGCCGAGCCGGGCACTGGCGAGGGGGAGGGCGGAGACCCGCCGTACGCCCTTGATGCGGCGGTGGCCCGGCCGGTCGGCGGCGATATGCAGCACATGCCCCTCGGCGGTGAAGCGGTTCTCCGCCCACATCCGTTCCAGATGAATGAGCGCAGCCTGCCGCAGGCAATAGACTGCATGCTGCAGCGCAGAGAGAGGGATAGGGTCGGGCGCGGTCTCGTTCGGGGAGGCCGGTCCTGGGACGGCTGCCGGATCGTCCGCGTCCATTCCCGTTACAGCCGCTCGATGATCTCGACGCCGTCCGGCAGGTTCTCGCGATCGATCTCGATCTTGTAGTCCGCGAATTTGCGAGCCGGCGGATAATTGTCGAGCCGGTCGTCGATCTCGCGGAACTCGCCGTCGATATTGCGTCCGATCCTGACCCGGTCGAACAGGGAGTGGGCGGGCGCTTTGCCGAGGGCGTTATCGTGCTTAAAGACGATCAGTTTGCGCGATGCCGAAGCCGCCTACGCCAAGAACCCGGAACTCACTCACGAGGCAGCGACGGGTCGAGTCAACCGCGCCGTCCGCGCCCTCCAGCTTGAAACCGAGCTTCGCACCGATCCGCAGCTTCGTGCGGATCGCTTCGTGGAGCGCTGGCAGAAGCTCGACCGCACCAGTCAGCGCCAATACCAGGCGGGCGACATGGCGGACTACAAGGCCACACGGTCGGCAATGGGAGACATGGCGAAGAGCCTGGAACGCGATCCGCAACTGGAATCCCTGCTCGCCAACCGCAAGGCCGCGCTAGCGCGGTTTGAGCCAATTCGGAGTCGGATGTTTGCGATCTCGCGAAGGTCGTGATTCCCTGTTTGCAAAGGACAGGGAGACGAACTCATGGCGCGAGCTTACGGGGTAGACCTTCGCAAGCGGGTGATCGAAGCGAT
>DRFF01000117.1 GCA_011050685.1 Aurantimonas coralicida | reverse complement strand
GATCGCTTGCGTAGCGCGGACAACGCCGCTCATAGTGAACTCGGGTGATTTCAGTCCAGGGCATCGTGATCTCCGTCGAATCCAAGCAATCCGACAGAATCATAACCAACTGAAATCACTCACCTCTTTTTGGAACGGACACTGAGTCAATTACGGATTTTGAGAGTATCCGAATGGACTACGTGCTCAGCGAGATTGGCCTCTCGTTAACCTCTTTCTTGCGGAAAGCTGAAAGAGGTACCTCGCAAATCACTTCGAAGCCTTTTTTCGGAAGTGATCGGAAGATTACTGTGCCGCCGAGTGATTCTACCCGGTACTTGATGCCGGCCAAACCAAGCTGTTGGTGAGAAGGCCGATCCAGGGCGTCGTAGGTGGGCATGCCAGGTCCTCCATCCCGGATGACGAGACGTAGGACACTATTCACAAACGAGAGCGCGACTTCGGAATCAGTTCCGCCGGCATGCTTCTGTGCATTGGACAGAGCTTCCTGAACCACACGTGCTAGGCACTGAACGACGTCGGGCTCAGTTATTTCGGGAATGTCATCCGCACGGAAAGACACCGTGCTGCCGTTTCGCCGCTCGTGTCCCACGATGATGGCCTTGACGACTTCGGCGACGTGTCCGCCCTCAATGGACGGGAGGAACAGCCCGGTGGAGATTGAGCGGAGGTCAGCGAGCGCGTCCGTTGCCGCATCTCGCACCTGGCCGACCACGGAGGACACAGGGCTAGGAGTCGCCGAAACGCCCCGCAACGCATCCTCGATCTCGTCAAGCCGCAGGAGGACGAAGGTTAGCAACTGGGCTGGACCGTCGTGCAACTCGGCGCCCAATCGTCTCTGGGTCACGTGATCGATCCGCGCCGTCTCCCGGAGGGCGTTCTGCATCTTCTCGCGCAGCTGCTCGTTCCTTCGATGAAGCCGAACCTGCTGGCGAAAGCGTTGTTTGAGCGCTGCGTTCTGCCGATCGATGGTGGCACTGCCTCGATAGACGATTGCAAAGAGGACAAGGAGCATCCCGACCCCGGCGGCCCCCACGACCAACCAGTTGTCGGTCACGGCATCGACGAGCTCATTGTTGAGTTGTTCGCCGTTCTCATAGAATTCGCCGACTGCGATGACCTCGCGAGTGCCTGTTTTGAACAGCGGCCCGTAAATCTCGTAGAGCGGGACCGAAAGCGTTCGCTCGAATACGTTTTCGTCCTCATCCAATCGGTTGAGGTACCCGTGGACTTCGCCTTTCAGCGCTGGCTCGATCTCCTCGGTTGGAAATGTGCGGCCGATGAGGTTCTTCTCGGTGCTATAGGCAATCGTCCCGTCTGGCCGCCAGACCTTGATCGAGACGACGTGCCGTCGGAGGGCGTAGTTGGCGCTGACCTCGTCCAGTTTCGAAATCATCTCCGAGGAGAGTTTCTCTCCGTCCGCGAGCTGCTGAACGTAGGGCTCGAGCACGTGCTCCATGTAATGGGCGGCGGCCTCCGCGCTCCGCCTCATCACCCCGTCGGCAATGCGTCCACTGATCCAGGAGCCGAGGACAAGCATGGTAATGCCCAGCACCAAAGTCGCTGCGATCACGAATTGCCAGAATAGAGATAGACGCAGGAAAAAGCTGCGCACGAACTTGGTCCATCGGCCTCTTCGCCCGGACTTTAGTCTAGCGCGCATTTCGACCATATGCCCAGACACCACCCGACTTTCCTCTGCGAAAGTTTCCCGACTTCCGACGCTATTCCGCAGCGGTGATCATGTCATGCTTAAGAAAGAGTTGCGAGCGGCTGTGAGGTTTGACCCTTAATATCCAGCGAGTGCTCGACCGGGATTCTCAATCGATTTCCCGGTTACAGATTTGAACCATAGCAACCGTCCTACGTCCCATGTTCTGCGCCGCAACGAGGTCGACAGGGCAGTCGCATCCACGGTTGTGTCCGAATCCGTTCTTTTTGCGCCCTTCTCAGGAGAACTGCCATGATCAAGCTCAGCGCCTCCGACCTCAGCTACCTTCTGGCACAGGTAAACATCGGCAACGACTACAGCCAACTCGCAAGCCCGATTGACCCGAACGGCGTGCGCGAGGTTTCGGGCTCCAACAACAACCTTGTTGGCGGCTTTGAAGTCGATCCGGTGACCGGCAACCTGGTCTGGACAGGCGGCTATGACGCGCAGACCGGGCTCGTGTCCGGCAACAATGCCAATTCCGACTGGGGCCAAGCCGACACCGATTTCCTGCGGCTGTTCATGACGAACCATCCTGATTCCGCAGCGGACCCGACGCTGGCTTACGGCGTCACCTACGAGACGGTAAAACAGACAGCGACCGTCGATGCCAATGGCGTCGATCCGTTCGACGGAGGCTCATTCGATCCGACAGGATGGATACCGACATTCACGCCCGATGTCATGGGCAGCATCATCATAACCGGTGAGGGTATGCCCGGAGGTACATCGCCGCGCACTATCACACAGTTGATCACCAGTTCCGACGTCGATCCTGCGAGCCCGACCTACAACCCGGCGGCTGCCGCGGCGATGGAGGCCTTCGGCGGACAGCCAGTGGATGTGGCGAACTCGGTCGTCGGATCGGCGCAGACCGCCTTCATTCCCAACCCCGGCATCCTGGGCGGCGTCACCTACAACGAATTTTTCGTCGCCTTCGGCCAGTTCTTCGATCACGGTCTCGACTTCATCTCGAAGGGCGGCGGCTACGTGCTGATCCCGCTGTCGCCGAACGATCCGCTTTATGATCCGGTTTCCAATGGGAATCCGATGCAGAACATGATGATGCTCAGCCGGGCAAGCCTCTCCAACCCGGCCGGAGACTTCGCCGTCGACGCGATGGGCAATGCGACGCTCAAGATCGGCGTGACCCCGCAGTTCAACAACAATACCGGCCTGATGATCGACCAGAGCCAGACCTATGGCTCGCACGAGGCGCACAACGTGCTGGTGCGCCAGTACGACTCCGCCGGCAATCTCACCGGCCGCCTCATCGATGGGTCCGAGGACGGCCTGATCAATCGCATCGATCCCCTAACCGGCAAGCAGGTCCAGATCGATCTGCTCAATCACACGGCGACCGTTCTCGATGCGATGCTCATGCCGACGGGCGCGGTGACGATGCTCGCGGTCGATGCCGATGGCGCCGTCGAGTGGCCGGCCGGCAGCGGTCGCTATCTGGACGGCAGGGACGAACTGGCGTCATGGGCCGATATGCAGGCGAACGCCGCACGCATCGGCGTCGAATTGAGCGACGCCGACGTGCTCGATATCCCAAGGATAAAGGCCGACGCGATTGGCCGCCTGATCACGCAGGACGTGTATGACGAGCTCCACGCACACAACATTGCCGAAGGATTGGCCTCGCTCGATCCGTCCGTCATGTTCACGCCGCAGAGTGCCGTCCTGTATCGCTCGGACGAAACGCTAGACGAAATGGCGACCCGGCTCGGCGGAACCGCTGCCGACTATGAGGCAGGCGACCCGTTCTTCCGCGATGCCAGTGGCAACGTGCTGATGAGCAATCAGCCATTGCTGGCCGACATTGCGCATAGTGCGGATCCCTCAGGCGGCCCGGGAACCTACAGCGCCGAATTGCTCGCTCTTCACAAGGTCTCCGGCGATGGCCGCGTCAACGAGAACATCGGCCTGACATCGGTGCACCACGTGTTCCACGAAGAGCACAACATCCAGGCCAACCAGGTGATGGTACAGTCGCTGCTGAACGCCCTGCAGTCAGATGACGTCAGCAAGCTGAATGTCTCGAACAATGGCTGGCTCGAGGAAGATATCGACACCGCCGATCTTGCCCAGATCCGCCTCGATACCGGTTTCGGGGCTGTCGATCTCACCGATCCGACCGCGGTAAGCGCCTATTTGGAAAGCACCGCATTCGAGGCCGCGGTAGCCGCCTTGAACTGGGACGGCGAGAAGATCTATCAGGCCGCGCGCATCGTCACGGAGTCCGAATACAATCATATCGCGGTCGACCAATACATGGGCGGTCTCTATCCGGCCCTGCCGGAGTTCGTCTCCTATTCGGCCGACATCAATCTCAACGTCAGCCTCGAGTTCAGCCAGGCCGTGTTCCGCCTCGGCCACTCGCAGCTCTTGGAGCAGATGCAGATCGCGACGCCGAATGACACCGGTAATCCCGGCGACCCGGGCTACATCCCGACGTCGTTCACCCAGGAAGACCTGTTCAACGTGTTCCTGAACCCGTCTGCCTACGACCAGTACGGCGCTCCGGGTATCATTTCGGGCCTGTTGAACCAGCAAGGCAACGAGATGGACGAGTTCGTGACCGCTGCCTTGCAGCAGTCGCTAGTCGGCATCCCGCTTGACTTACCGGCGCTCAACATCGCCCGCGGCCGCGACGTTGGCCTGCCGACTCTGAACGAACTGCGTCAACAGGCGTTCGACGGTCTGATGCAGAACACTAGCAACAATTCGAACGGCTCGGGCATCGCTCCCTATACCAGCTGGGCGGACTTCGGCGGCTCCATGCGCAACCCGGATTCGCTGGTCAACTTCATCGCTGCCTACGCCCGCGACGATCTGGCCGGCCATGACTGGGGGATCAATGAGGCGCGCGCCGCCTACGAAGCTGGAACAGGTTCGCTTCAGGATATCCGTGCAGCCGCCCAAGCGATGCTTGACGCCCATGACGCGGGCAATGCGGACGCCGTGCAATTCATGCAAGGCGGCGGCAAGCCGGTTTACACAGGCGATCCGTCCCAGGGTGTCAATGGCTGGGTCTACACCGGCGGTTCGGGCGACCTGGGCTTCTGGGATATCGACCTGTGGATCGGCGGCCTCGCCGAGCAGCCTCTGTTCGACGGGCCGCTGGGCACGACCTTTAGCCTCGTTCTGCTCGACTTCGCCCAGCGCATGCAGGACGGCGACCGCTTCTACTATCTCTACCGGATGCCGGTCGGCCAACATCTGGGCGACCAGATCATCGGCGAGCAGTTCGCGGATCTCGTCATGCGCACGACCGGGCTGGAGCACGTCGGCGACGCCTTCGGCTATCAGTCGGCCTATTACTATCTCGACAGCGGCGCGGATGGCGATGCGAACGGGAAGACGGACGTCGATGCCGACGATGACATCAACGACTATTTCAACGCCATCTATGAGAGCCTGCCGGCGGTGACCAAGAATCTGGTGGTCGCGAACAAGAGTTTCGAGGTGCAGGATCTCGTCGCCGATGGCGGCACGACCAACACCAACGGAACCTACATCAACGGCAATCCGCTTGGCTGGACCATTGCCGGTAGTGGCGGCACATGGGCTCCGGACACGGAGACCGCTCTCGACCCGGCCTTCGTTGTCAATCCCAACGGCATGTCCGGCTCCAAGGTAGCCTACCTGAATAACGGCGCGGTGCTGTCGCAATTGATGGCCGCCGCCCTCGTCGAAGGTGCGACCTACGCGATGACGGTAAGCCTCGGCAACCGAGAAGACTGGCCGGGCGCCCGGGCGCTCGTTGAACTGGTCGCTGCGGATGGAACCGTCCTGGGGTCAACGGAGGCGCAGGTCGACACCGACGGCTGGCACGACGTCAGCATCTCGACCGATGGCATGAGCGGTTACGGGCCGATCGACGCGGGTCTTGCCGGCCAGGCATTCAGCATCCGCATCACCAATCTGGGCGCCACCACGGTGTCGGACGGTGACTCAGGGACTCTACAGCTCCTGGTCGACAATGTGAGAGTGTCCGTCACCGAGCCCGGCGGCAGCGCCAATGACGGTCATATCGTCGTCGTCGGCGGCACGGGCAACGACTTCATCAAGGCAGCGCTCGGCGACGACTATGTCTATGGCGACGAAGGCGACGACGTCATCGAAGGCGCCCAGGGCAACGACCATCTCTATGGCGGCGACGGCAACGACTGGATCACCGACTACGAGAACGACGACTTCATTCACGGGGGTGCCGGCAACGACTACATCTCGGCGGGGCCGGGCGTACTCGACACCGTGCACGGTGGCGATGGCGACGATGAAGTCCATGGCGGCGACGGCATTGACGAGGTCTTTGGTGACGACGGCGACGACATCTTGTACGGCGAGGGCGACACCGACTTGATGGAGGGCGGTGACGGCAACGACTTCATGGATGGCGGCGACAGCGTCGACGAGATGTTTGCCGGCAACGGAAATGATTGGCTCCGCGGCGGCGTCGGCGACGACCACATGAACGGCGGCTCTGGCAACGACCTGATGGAAGGTGGCGGGGGCCCGGTTGCCAACGATGGCGACCGCTACTTCGGTGACCAGGCGGCCGCGGCGCTTCCGCTGATCGAGTTTAACGGCGATGGCACCATCGGAAACATGGACATTGCCAGTTACGAAAACATGCAGACAGGCGTTACGGCCAGCCTGCAGACGCTGAACGCAACCGGCACCAACAGCAACTTGCTGGACTCCTATGCCTTCGTCGACGGTATCGTCGGTTCGGCAAAGGGCGACAATCTGGAAGGCGGCGGCCTTGACGCCACCGGGTCGAACGGTTGGAACAACCAGCTGATCGGCGGTGGCGGCAGCGACAGGCTGAAAGGTCTAGGCGACGACGCCGGCGTTGTTACCAATAGCGATGTTGACACCGATCCGTACCACTATGTCGACTGGATCTTCGGTGACGCCGTGGTCGTTCGCAACGACCTTTGGGTCGATCTGGCGGCCACGCAGTACTATAATTCGCATGGCGAGACAGACAACGCCAACTACACGTTTCTCGCGGAATGGGGCGGCAAGGACATCGGTATAGCGGCCTCGAAGAGCACAACCGGGGAAACCCGCGTCGTGTTCTCCGACACCGGTGAGCTGGGCCACATTCTCGGCGAGGACGGTGTCGGCGCGAACGATATCGATACGGCTGTTTATCGAGCCGATATCTCCAACTACAACATCACCGGTGCCGACAATGGTGTTGTGACGATTTCTGACACCCGGCCGGTGCCGGCAGACCCGCAGACGGGCAGCTACGATGGCATCGACAAACTGCTCGGGATCGAGAAGCTGGAGTTTAACGGGGTCGAATATAACCTCGTCATCGGTACCGGCGGCAATGATCGCGGCGTCCAGGGGGCCGGACACCTAAGAGGCGACCAGGGCAATGCTGTCGGCGTCAACACGATGGACATTATCCTCGGATTGGGCGGCAACGACACGCTGATCGGCTACTCGCTTGATGACTATCTGGTCGGCGGCGCTGGCAATGACGTGGTTAACGGCGCAGCAGGAAATGACACGATCATCTGGAACAACGGTGACGGGTCGGACATCGTCAATGGTGGTGGCGGCGGTCAGGACACGTTCGTGGTCAACGACAACGGAATGGGCGGAGACTTCCAGATCTTTGCAGTGGATTCCGCGGGAAATGCCACCAACCGCGCAAGCATTGAAACGGCGCACGGCACCCTTAATCTGAATACGGATATCGTGATCGTGCGAAACGGGGCGCTGATCGCGCAGCTCTTCAATGTGGAAGAGTTGATTGTGAACGCTGTCAATGTTTCGGCCAATGACGGTAACGGTATTCCCAATCCGGGGATAAACGTTTCGGTCCTCGGTGACTTCTCCACGACGGCGCTCAACTATTCGACGATCACAATCAACGGGGACGACGGCGATGACATGGTCGACATCTCCGGCCTCTTGTCGGATCACCGCATCGTCTTTCATGGGGCCGGGGGCAACAACCACCTCATCGGCAATTTGCGTCCGCAGGATACCGTCGACAATGCCGATGTGAACGCCGCTCCAGTCGGTCCAGGCAATGGCGGCGATGAAGACGACGACGAGACCCACAATCACGCGCCGGTCTTGAGTGGCCCGGTGATCCTACAGTCGATCGGCATGAATACGCCGATGGCCCTAACAGCGGCGATGCTGCTTGCCAATACGACCGATCCCGACGGCGACATGCTGCAGATCAGCAACCTCTCTGCTTCTTCCGGAACGGTGTTTCAAGAGCCGGATGGAAGCTGGTCGTTCACTCCGGACGACGATGACTCGAGCGATGTCGTCTTCAGCTATCAGATCGGCGACGGCTCTGTCGCCATCGCACAGACGGCCACGCTGGATCTGATTGCACCTCCTTCATCCGGACCATCCGGTGGAGCCTGGGCGCAGGCAGGCACGTCTGCTGCGGATGTGATGATTGGCGACGACGGCGAGGATGTTTTGTCTGGGGGCGGCGGGGACGATGTCATCCTGGGCAATGGCGGTGACGACACGTTGGTTGGCGGGTCTGGTGACGACCTGATCAAGGGCGGCGCCGGCAAGGACGTGGTGTTCGGCGGTTCCGGTAATGACGATCTATTCGGCGGGACCGGGCAGGACATGCTGTTCGGCGATGGTGGCAATGACCGGATTTTCGCCGACGAGGGTGACGATGTCATCGAAGGTGGCGCGGGCTCGGACACCGTCTACGCCGGGTCGGGAGACGACCGTGTCATCGCCAATGTGGGCGATGGCGACGACGTCTACTGGGGCGAGGCCGGTCGGGACACGCTGGACTATGCGGCGATCACCGAAGATCTTGTGGTCGATCTCGGCAATGGTCTCCTGCAGCATGGCAGCGTTGTCAGTTCGCAAAGCGGTCATGACGCGGTGTTCGGCTTCGAGAACGTCATCGGCGGATCTGGCCACGACACGATCATCGCCAGTGCGGCGGTGAACGTCATGGACGGCGGTGCTGGTAACGACAGCTTCGTCTTCGGGTCGGCGCAGGACGCCGACGGCGATACGATCGTCGGCTTCCAGCCTGGCGACAAGATCGACCTGTCGGGGATCGATGCCGACTCGGGAATGGCGGGGCAGCAGTCCTTCGTGCTGTTCGCCGGGACCGGTTTCACGGCGGCCGGGCAGGTGATGGTCACCCATAGCGCCGATGCCGACGGCGAGCACACGCTCGTCTCCGCCGACACGGACGGGAACGGCTCCGCCGACTTCGAGATCGACGTGGCCGGCACTCACAACCTGGCGGCAAGCGACTTCAACTTCGGTTGATTTTTAAACCGCCGATCGATCCGGAGGGGCCTCGGCCCCTCCGCCCGCCAATTCGATTTTACTGCCTCGATAGGTGATGGGACGGTTCCATGAGTAGCCAGCGACGACGCCCAGGTTCCAAAGTGCCGGACATGTCCGCCCGCATCGGCAATTATCGCGGCCTTGCGGTGTTTCTCCTGGGCCTGTCGGGCATCATCAATCTTCTCGCCCTCACCGGCGCGTTCTACATGCTGCAGATCTATGATCGGGCATTGACCAGCGGCAGCGTGCCGACCCTCGTCGCACTCTCTGTTCTGGCGATCGGGCTCTATCTGTTCCAGGGCATGTTCGACGTGTTGCGCTCGCAGATTCTGGTGCGCTTCGGGGCACGCATGGACGCCAAACTGGCACCCCTGACCCATCAGGTGGTGATCGAGATGCCGCGCTATGGTTATTCGACGTCGGAGGCATTGGAGCGGGGCCGGGATGTCGACACGGTCCGCGGGTTCGTCGCCAGCCAGGCACCGATCGCCTTGTTCGACCTGCCGTGGATGCCGCTGTTCCTCGGCTTCGTCTATCTGCTTCACCCGATGCTCGGGCTGCTGACCATGGCCGGGGCCGTCGTCCTGATCGCCCTGACGGTAACGACCGAGATCTTGACCAGGGGGAACAGCACCGAGATGCACCGCGCGGCGATCGTGCGAAGCAATCTGGCCGATTCCCACGCCCGCAACGCCGATATCCTGAGGGCGATGGGCTTTAGTGGCCGGGCGGTGGCTCGCTTCGAGGAGGCCAATGCCAAACATCTGGATTTGCAAACCAAGACCAGCGACGTCAGCGGTTCGTTCAGCGGCCTATCGAAGGTGCTGCGCATGATGTTGCAGTCGGCGCTCCTGGGCCTGGGCGCTTATCTGACGATCAACGGCGAACTGACCGCCGGGGGGATCATCGCCTGCTCGGTTGCCGCGGCCCGCGCTCTTGCGCCGGTGGACATGGCGATCGGCAACTGGAAGGGCATGGCGGCCGCCCGGCGCAGCTTCCGGCGGATCAAGGAAACGCTGGCGGCGATGGACGATGAGTCTCGGATGCTCGACCTTCCGGCGCCGGCAAGCTCGTTGAAGCTCGAGAACATGACCGTCGTCGCACCGAGTTCCGGCGCGGTGCTGCTCAGCGAGGTCGGTTTCGAGCTGAAGGCCGGCCAGGCGCTTGGGCTGATCGGGCCGAGCGGCGGCGGCAAGACTTCGCTCGCCAAGGGTATCGTCGGCATCTGGCCGCTGCTGCGCGGCAGCGTGCGGTTGGACGAGGCCGATCTCGATCAATGGCACGCCGACGCGCTCGGCGCCCATATCGGTTACCTGCCACAGGACGTCTCGCTGCTGGACGGCACTATCGCAGACAATATCTCACGGTTCGATCCAGCCTGTGACGCTCGCCAGATCGTGGCGGCGGCGCGGGCGGCCGGCGTCCACGAGATGATCGTGCGTCTGGACAGAGGCTACCAGACCGAACTCGGTCCGCATGGAACGGCATTGTCGGCAGGGCAGCGCCAGCGCATCGGCCTGGCCCGCGCGCTCTACGGCGATCCGTTCCTGGTCGTTCTGGACGAGCCAAACTCCAATCTCGACGCGGAAGGCGAGACGGCGCTGACGGAAGCGCTGAAGTCGGTGAAGGCGCGCAATGGCATCGCCATCGTGATCGCCCACCGTCCGAGCGCCCTGGCGGCGGTGGATCTCGTCGGTGTCGTCCAGAATGGCAAGCTCGTCGGCTTCGGGCCAAAGGAAGAGATTCTTCGCGAACCGGTTCGCGCGGTCAAATTCCCCGCGGTCGCGGGTGGCAAGACCGGGGCGGCGACGGCCGCCGCGGCAGCGTCGAAACTCTAGGGAGGCTGGGATGGACGATCGGCTGGTCCTCGGAGTGCCGAACGCCGATGAGATGGAGGCGCCGAAGAAGCGCTTTGAGATCGCGGAACGGGGCTCCCGCGTCAATTCGATCGCCATCTTGCCGTTGTTCGTCGTCGCCTTTGCCGGGATTATGAAGCAGTTCTTCCAGAAGGAAGAGGAGGAAGAGGAAGCGCCACCACCGCGTGGCTCGCCGCGTCCCGACCAGTCTCCTCAAGCCCAGGAGGCGACTGGGACGGCGATCGATCCGGCCGAGGCCGCCGATCTCGACAAAGTTGTCCGCATTGCCGACTATTTGAAGGCATTGCCTCAGACAACGTCTTCGGTGATTGATTTCGATCTATCGGATTTCGGGTTCTCGGGGGCCGAGGATAACGTTTCCCACGCTTCGTTCGACTCCTCCGCGATCGGCCCGTCGCCCGGTGACGGTATCGCACGCCCAACCGGTCAGTCCGGTGGCGTGGCGGGAACGTCAATCGCACCTCCTGTCGCCAACGATAACCAACAGGCTGGCAACGGCCCGGTGTTCGGCGGCAGCGACCCCGTTGAAAGCGGCGGTGGCGCCGGTTCAGGGAATGGCAACAATGGGTCCGGAGGCGCGGAAGGCGACACCGGGACGACCGGCGACGGCACTTCCGGAGGAACCGCTGGAACCGGAGGTGGTGGCCAGGGCGGAACCGGATCGGGTGGAAACAACCAGGGTGGTGGCGGCACCGGCGGAACACGGTCGAACCGACGTCCGGTGCTGACCGGCCCCGTTTATCTCGACACCGGCCTGGTCAATCTGTCCATCATCATCACCATGGGCGAGCTCTTGACCGGGGCCAGCGACCCTGACGGCGATACGCTTGTAGTGCGCAATCTGGAAGTCGACGGCGGTGAATTGCAGCGCATTGGCATCGACCGCTGGCTCTACACGCCGGACCGCGACGAGCCGGGTGCCGTGGTATTTCGCTATCAGGTCACCGATGGCACGGAGCCGGTGATCCAGACGGCCCATCTGGAGCTACGACCACCTGAGGGTGAGGCGACCGCCGGCACCGACGGCGACGACATCCTCATTGGCACGCCCTATGCCGATCTGATCGACGCCCGGGCCGGTAACGACATCGTCTATGGGCGTGAAAGCGACGATATCATCCATGGCGGTGCCGGCAATGATCGGTTGATCGGTGGAGCCGGCGACGATGTTATCTGGGGCGGCCGCGGCAACGACATCCTGTTCGGCGGCGACGGCAACGACACGCTGTTTGGCGAGGAGGGCGACGACATCCTTTACGGCGATGCCGGCGACGATCACCTCTTCGGGGGGCTTGGCAACGACGAAGCGCATGGCGGCGCCGGCGACGATGTCGTCGAGGGCGGCGCGGGTGCCGATACGCTTTATGGCGATGCGGGAGCCGACATTCTGGACGGCGGTGACGGTGACGACCAGCTCGACGGCGGCGCGGACAACGATGTTCTCATCGGCGGCGCCGGCAATGACGTGGCTGCAGGCGGCGAGGGCGACGACATCCTTTATGGCGATGCCGGCGACGATCACCTCCTGGGAGGAGCCGGCGACGACGAGGCACATGGCGGTGACGGCGACGATGTCGTCGAGGGCGGTGATGGCGCAGATGCGCTCTATGGCGATGCGGGAGCCGATATTCTGGATGGTGGCGAAGGCGACGACCAGCTCGACGGCGGCGCGGACAACGATGTTCTCATCGGCGGCGCCGGAAATGACGTGGCCGCAGGCGGCGAGGGCGACGACATTCTTTATGGCGATGTCGGCGACGATCACCTCTTCGGGGGTGCTGGCAACGACGAAGCGCATGGCGGCGCCGGCGACGATGTCGTCGAGGGCGGCGCGGGTGCCGATACGCTTCATGGCGATGCGGGAGCCGATGTTCTGGACGGTGGCGAAGGCGACGATCATCTCACCGGTGGTGCGGGGGCGGATGTTCTCGTGGGGGGGGCCGGCAATGACGTGGCTGCAGGCGGCGAGGGCGACGACCACCTCGACGGCGATGCCGGCGACGATCATCTCTCCGGGGATGCTGGCAACGACGAAGCGCATGGCGGTGACGGCGACGATGTCGTCGAGGGCGGTGATGGCGCAGATGCGCTTTATGGTGATGCGGGAGCCGACGTTCTGGACGGCGGTGACGGTGACGACCACCTCGACGGCGGTGCGGGGGCGGATGTTCTCATCGGCGGTGCCGGCGATGACGAGATTGTTGACGGCGATGGAATCGACCACGTCGAGGCCGGCGATGGAGACGATCGGATCGTCCTTTGCATCGATGGCGAGTCGGACGAGGTCGACGGTGGTGCAGGCGCCGACACGCTCGACCTGTCCGACATAGTCTTCGACGCCACCGTCGACCTTCCGGATGGCTGGGTCACTATTAATGGCGTCGAGGAGGCACGGCTGTTCGAGATCGAGAACGTTACCGGCGGCCACGGGCGCGACCGGCTGGTGGCAGACGACGAAGTGAACATCATGGTCGGCGGCGAGGGCAACGACACGTTCGTTTTCCGAAGCCTGGACGCGCTCACCAACGACGGTGGGCCGCGCGATCACATCATGGACTTCGAGATCGGCGACCGCATCGATCTATCCCGGGTGATGAAGGGTGCCGACGATTTCGCCGGCCAGAAGCTGTTCTTTGCCGGGGCGGCGTCGGCCAGCCGCAACGACCTCGGCGCGGTCACCTATGAGCACCGGTTCATTGACGACGCCCAGGAGATCACCGTGGTCGCCGGCAACCTCGACGAGGACACTGCTTCCGAGTTCGAGATCGTCCTCGTCGGGCATCACGATTTGACCGAACGCGACTTCATTTTGGCGGCACAAAATCTGGACAATCATAGCTGACGCATCGAATGGCGCGCGGTTCCCGGCGCCGAACTGGCAGGGAGAAGGCCATGGCAGACAAAGGCTCGAATGGCAAAGGCAAGACGGTTCGCCCGTCCGAGCAACGGTTTGGCATCCGCTCGCGCGTCGTTGTCGCCGGTCTCCTGGCGGTCGGGCTCATCGGCGGTGTCGGGGGATGGGGGGCTCAGGCCAAGCTGTCGGGCGCGATCATCGCGCAGGGCAAGGTGACGGTCAAAAAGCAGGTCAAGCAGATCCAGCATCGCGACGGCGGTATCGTCGGCGCGATTCTGGTGTCGAATGGCGACGTGGTGAAGGCCGGCGACGTGTTGATCCGCCTGGATGAAACCCAGACCAAGGCTGAGCTTGGCGTCATCCGGTCGCAACTGTCTGAGTTGGAGGGACGGCGCGCCCGTCTGCGGGCCGAACGCGATGATTCGGAAGGAATCTCGTTTGACGCCGGATTCGATGAGGCGGCAGGCACGGCAACAATCGTCGAAGGCGAACGCCGTCTGTTCGAAGACAACCGTGCCACCCGCGAAGCGCAGCGCGATCAGTTGAAGTCGCAGATCGAGCAGTATGAGGAGCAGGTCCACGGACTCCAATCCCAACAGGCGTCCAACGCCGCCGAGCGCGTAATGGTCGCCGAGGATCTCGATCGCTTGGCTCCATTGGTTCGTAAAAAGCTGGTCGAGAGTTCGAAGACCCGAACGATGGAGCGCGATCTCACCAAGATCGACGGCCTGAGGGGTGAGATCGAGGCGAACATCGCCCGGGTTAAAGGCCAGATCAGCGAGGCCCGGCTGAAGATCATCGAACTCGACCAACAGGTCAGGACCGATGCGCAACGTGAACTGCGCGATGTCGATGCGCGCATCTCCGAGCTTCAGGAGCGGATCGTCGCCGCCAGGGATCGGTTGTCGCGGATGGAATTGCGGGCGCCGATCTCGGGGTTTGTCAACGACCTCAAGGTCCACACCGTCGACGGTGTGATCGCACCGGGAGAGACGGTGATGGCGATCGTGCCGGAAGGCGAGGATCTGGTCGTCGAGGCAAGGCTGGCGCCCACCGATATCGACCAGGTCAGGCCGGGCCAGGACGTCAAGTTGCGCTTTTCCGCCTTCAACCAACGCACGACACCGCAGATCGATGGCCGGGTCGACATCATCGGCGCCGCCGCGGTTCTCGATCCAGCAACCGGCCAGACCTACTATCTCTCCACGATCGCCATCACCGATCAAACGGGTCTCGGCGACAAGCATCTTGTCCCTGGCATGCCCGTCGAGGTGTTCCTGCAGACCGGCGAGCGCTCGGCGCTGTCCTATCTCGTCAAGCCCTTCACCGACCAGATGATGCGTTCGCTCCGCGAGGAGTGATACCGGCCAGCGTTTGATCTGACTCGTGAACCGCCCCGGGTTTCGCGGAGACCTCACTTCCTGAGAGAATGGGGTCATGATGACGAAGACGACATCGAAGAGATATTCGCCGGAGGTGCGCGAGCGAGCGGTGCGAATGGTGCTGGAGCACCAGGGCGATCACGCCTCGCAGTGGGCGGCGATTTCCTCCATCGTGACCTGCCACTGAGTTTTCCCTCCATCTGGAGTTAGAGTCCGGCCTCGACTGAAGGATGGACAGATGAAGCGGAAGCGGTTCACGGACGAGCAGATCATTGCGGTTCTGCGGGAGAACGAGGCGGGGGCGAAGGCAGCCGACCTGGCCCGCAAACACGGGGTCAGCGAGGCGACGCTGTATAACTGGAAGGCGAAGTATGGCGGCATGAACGTGTCTGACGCCAAGCGCCTGAAGGCACTGGAAGACGAGAACGCGAAGCTGAAGAAGCTACTCGCCGACCAGATGCTGGAAGCCTCGGCACTTCGCGAGCTTCTGTCAAAAAAATGGTAGGGCCCGCCGCCAAGCGCGAAGCCGTTGCGCATCTGCAGGCCGTGATGGGCCTTTGGGAGCGTCGGGCCTGTTCTTTCGTCGGTGCCGATCGCAAGATGATCCGCTACCAGTCGTGCCGTCCGCCGGAGACCGAACTGCGCGACCGGCTACGGGATCTCGCCAATGAGCGCCGCCGGTTTGGCTATCGGCGGTTGTTCATCTTGCTGCGGCGGGAGGGCGAGCCGTCGGGGATCAACCGCATCTATCGGCTCTACCGGGAGGAAGGGCTGACGGTGCGCAAGCGCCGGGCCCGGCGACGCGCGGTTGGCACGCGAGCGCCGATCCTGGTCGAGGCGAGACCGAACGCGCGCTGGTCACTGGACTTCGTGCATGACCAGTTTGCCTGCGGACGGCGCTTCCGCGTGCTCAACATCGTCGATGACGTCACTCGCGAATGCTTGGCCGCGATCCCGGACACGTCGATCTCCGGTCGTCGGGTGGCACGTGAGTTGACCGATCTGATCAGGCGTCGCGGCAAGCCCGACATGATCGTTTCCGACCATGGGACTGAGTTCACCTCGAACGCGATCCTCACCTGGTCGAAGGATCATCGTGTCGAATGGCACTACATCGCGCCGGGCAAGCCGATGCAGAATGGCTATGTCGAGAGCTTCAACGGCCGGATGCGCGACGAACTCCTGAACGAGAGCCTGTTCTTCGGCCTCGATCACGCCCGCAGCGCCATCGCCGAATGGAGGCAGGACTTCAACACCGCGAGACCGCATTCCTCGCTCGGATACCAGGATCTGACGCATTTTCGATGACGATCATGCGGCGCCGAGCAGCCGGGCTTCGAGCAGGTCGATCTTGGCTTGACCGTACATCTGCCGCTTCACGAGCTTGAGCTTATTGACCTGGCCCTCGGTCTGACCGTTCGACCAGGGTTCGGTTATCGCGGCACGAACGGCGGCCAGGTCGTTGGATGCCACGGACGAACGAAACGAGAAGACCGGAGCCGGCGTCGGCGATCCACGGATCGAGATCCACGACGGTGCGACTGCGGATCATCGTCTGGAAACGGTCGATCAGGGATCGAGCATCCGCCAAGGTCGGAACGCCGGCCCTGATCGCAGCTACCATGACGGTTTCCGCCTTCGTGAGATAATCGCGCTTCAACGTCATCAGGCGGGCGATCGATCGAGCCGATGGGACCTTGCGAAGTTGGGCGGTCGTCATCTTCTCCGATCGTCGCCGCCGCGTCGCCCATTCGCTGACAACGCGGGTCGAGCCGCAAAAGCCGAGTTCCCGAAGGCGGCGCCATAGTTCAGCGCCGTTGCGGCAGCCGGCCTCCCATTGCGCGTCGAGGAAGGGCAGATACGCATCGAGCGAGCCTTGCCGGGAGCGAAAGACGTCGGTGCGTTCGCCGCGGACGATCTGGCGAACCAGCCCTCGGCTTCGCCCTGTCCGCCGCACGATCTCCTTGACCGGAACGCCATCGGCGGCGAGGCCGGTGATGATGGCGTTCGTCTCCTCGCGCCGGAGATAGCCTTCATATTGCAGGCGTTCGGCCGACGTCAGGAGTTCCGGATCGACGATGGCGGCACGGATCGACTTCATCGACTTCTTCACGGCATCGAGGAAAGCGGCGCTGGCGTTCTCCATCAAATGCCAGCGATCAGCAAACCTGAACGGCATTCGGCAGGGCCCGTGCCGTCGCCTCTCCATAGCCGCCGCCGCGATCGCGGGAGACGACGGTGATCTCGGGATGATCCGACAGCCAGCCCGCGACAGTCGCAATCTCCCGATCCGGCAGGAGCTTCACGATCCGTCGCCGTTCGAGATCGCAGACGATCGACCCGTAGCGGTGATTTCGGCGGAAAGCGAAGTCATCGATGCCGACGACATTCGGGGTCTCCCGAGGCGATCGTGCTCGTCGCCGCACCACCCGAAGCAGCGTGTCGTTGCTGACCGGCATCATCAGCCGTTGGGCAAAACACGCTGCGGGCCGTCCGCCGAGAGCCAGGCCCAGGTGATGGACGATGCATTCCATTCGGCCGGTGCGACGCGCCCTCTGCGCGACG
>DRFF01000116.1 GCA_011050685.1 Aurantimonas coralicida | reverse complement strand
GGGAGTGGACAGAACATGGGGGTCGTCGTCGATGATCTGGCCTGTGCTAAGTTAAGTTCTTTGCGAGGGGGGCTGCCATGGACGTACGGATTACAATCGAAACTACCTTCGACAACGGGGAGAAGCGCACTCACCAGCTTGAAGGCATTTCTCGTCCCTACCGGGTGACCTGTCCAGACGGGATCGGGCTGCGCCTCGAGGATGGGAAGAGGATCGTCGAACAGATCCAGAGGGTAGTTCTTTACGACCAGGTCGATGAGATCATTCGAGAAAGCCGCGTATGCCCAGATTGCGCCTCGGTTCGTGCCATTCATGACTATCGCACGCGCGATCTCGACACGCTCTTTGGACGGGTTCGGGTCAAAGCCGCGCGCTTGCGCCGCTGTTCTTGTGATGCCAAGTCAGCGGCGATGCCCGGCGGACCTATTTCTCCGCTGGCCTATTTCTTTCCAGACCGGGCTACCCCGGAGCTGCAGCGGCTACATGCGGAGCTTGGGTCCCGGCATTCCTTTCGCGAAGCCGCGCGGCTGATGAAAAGCTTCCTCCCATGCCATCCGCCCCATCACACCACGGTGCGTGACCGGTTGGGAAGAGTAGCCACTGGGCTCGAGAAAAGTCGAAGGGCATCAAGCGATCCCGTTGAAGCACCGCCCAAAGGTGGTTTGACGGTTTTTCTGGACGGTGCGCATATCCGCTGTCGACCGGAGTATCAGCAGCGACACCTGGATCTTGTGGTCGGTAAGATTGAAAGTCGCTATATGTGCCGACGATTTGGCTTGGTCGCCAATGCGACTCCATCGCCAGGCAGCCGTATGCGAGAAGAGCTGTCAGACTTTGGATGGAAGCCGGGTCGTCTGTTGACGGTAATCTCTGACGGCGAGCTTGCTCTCCCGAACCTCATACGGAATGCCACGGGTGGCGACGGCCAGGTGAAGCATATCCTCGACTGGTGGCACATCTCGATGCGCATTCGACATGTCGAGGCCGCCGTTCAGGGTCTGGTCCAGATACCGGGATTCACTGGAATTCCGGTGCTGTTCCAGCGCCCCGCGAAAAGCCTCCGCTGGTGGCTTTGGCATGGCAGAGCACGGGTCGCGGAAACTTATCTGAAGGGGCTCATGCACGATTGCACCCGCCTTGCGGAAGAACCTCTGGCTGTCCGCACCGCTGCCGCTCGTGTGCAGGCCCGATGCGAGACACTGTACACCTATCTCGCGAACAACATGGAATCCCTCGTCGACTATGGCCGACGGTACCGTAACGGGCTGCCCATCTCGTCATCTCGTGCCGAAGGATCAGTTGATGACATTGCCAATGCCCGCATGGGAAAGCGCAGAAGGATGCGGTGGTCGCCCAAAGGGGCTCACCGAGTAGCCGTCACAAGGGCCGCAGTTCTCGATGGTCGGCTGACCGTCGCAAACAGAAAACGCGCCGCATGACCACCCTGTTCTGTCCACTCCCGCTGTTTTGCTGGCTGTCCACCCATTAAACAAGAATGACATTGACATGTCGCAGAGCATATCTTTCTACGTCCGATAATGCAAACTTATTGGACATAGAAAAGAATTGTAAGATGGGGCGGTTATACATCTATTTAATAGCATGAAGCGCCGTTGTGAGTTAAGTTGATTTGCATGAACCAGCCGCTCAAACATGATCTGGACGCGCTTCCCAAGCCGATCTTACCGTCCTGGATCTTCGATCATCAGACTCCAGACTGCCTTGAAGACGCTGCGTTTTCCAGTGGGGCATCCCTTTCTTTGCTGCATGTGTTGCTCAATGATCCCAACAGTTGCGTGCCGGTCGAGTTGCTACGGTCGCGGTTGGCGCTGCGCGCCGCCGTGCGGTGCAGCAAGATTGAGGGCAGGACGGTGACGGAGGCCGAGTTGCGCGATGCCTATCTCCTGACCGTCCCGGGCGATGCGATGGGTCCTGACGGAGACATGTTGGCGTTCTGGCGCGCAGGCAGCGCAATCTCCCTTCGTCATGCTGGATGGCAAGGGCGGCTTCAGGCTTTGCTGCCTGACCAGATGCAGGAGCACGTGGCGGATTGGCTGGCGCGCGCCGAAGACATACAGGGTAACCCGATCAACAAAGCCGTATCGGTTTTGTTCACGCTCATTCAGGCCTTCCCTCGACAAGAGGTAATCGCCCTGCTCTGTGCCGATGCCATTTTGGCGCGGTCGCTTGGGTGGCCGCGACCGCTTCCTCTTTTTGGACTCTATGTAAACCGCAAGACCTTGCGCGCAGCCAGCGAGGGCGAAGACGTCCGGGTCGCCTGTCAAATTGCGATTGCGCGAGCTGCGCAGGACGCAACCCGATTGGCGCATGACCTGGCGCGTCGCGCCGCGCGGCTTCGCGCCGTTGCCCCCAAGCTGCGGTCAAAGGGATCAGACGAGGCAGTTCAATTGTTCCTGTCAGAAGACGCTGTATTGCCGTCCTCCATGTTGTCGCCGACTATTCGAGGTTCAAACACCCCCATGACCGCGCGTTCGGCGCGACGGTTCTGCGAACGCCTGGTCGAGCTTGGCGTTGTCCGTGAGCTTACAGGTCGGGCCACCTTCCGACTGTACGGAGTGTCCTGAGGATGGCCGTGCGCAAACAAGACGAAGACCTGGAAGTGCTGGATCGTGAGCTCGACGATCTGCCTGTTGAGCTCCGCTGGCGCGAATGGATGAACCGGATTGAGGC
>DRFF01000115.1 GCA_011050685.1 Aurantimonas coralicida | reverse complement strand
TCGGCCGGTGCCGAAGATTGGCAAAGGACTTCGAGAAAACCATCGCTTCCGCCGAGGCATGGGTGTTCATCGCAAACATCCGCCTGCTCACCCGCAGGCTCGCAAGGCCTTGATATCACGCCATTCGTTTTGATTCAGACACTCAAACAATTATTGTATCGTGTGGTCGGTCACATTTTCTGGTGTCCTACGACCTTCTATCCCCAAAAAGCCCGTTGGTCGTGCGGCCCCACACGCCGCTTGACTTGCGACGCTCAATGAAAACATACTGCTGCGTATAGATGCGGCTGCTTTTGGTAAGGTTCTAAGATCATCTTGGTGGTCGGCGAACCCCAAGTATCGAGAAGCCCTATGAGTAAGATTGCGCGTGTATCCATCGCCATCATCGACGATCATCCCATCGTGCGCCAAGGCTTGGCCTCGGTTTTGGCCAATGAGCCGCAGTTCGATCTTGTCGCGGAAGGAATCTCCGCGAAGGAAGCGGTTGATATTGCGCAGCGGCAAAAACCCGATCTGATGATCCTCGATCTTGGCATCCCCGGTGGTGGCATCTCCGCGCTCACACGGATCGCGGCTCTCGTTCCCAGCGTGAAGTGCATCATACTGACGGTGTGCGACAGTGCCGAAACCGCTATTTCTGCCCTGAACGCGGGAGCTAAGGGCTACATCCTGAAGGGCGTGAGCGCGAGAGACTTGACCGGTGCGATCTGGACAGTCGTTCACGATGAGTCGTTCGTTTCACCGGAATTCGCGACGAAGCTTCTCCAGGCTGCACAAGTGAAAAACGACACTCGCTTGGATTTCCAGAAGTTGTCCTTCCGCGAGTCCCAAATCCTTGACAAAGTTGAACTTGGTCTTACCAACAAGCAGATCGCTGATCATCTTAATCTGAGCGAGAAGACCGTAAAATATTACATGTCGATTATCATGCACAAGTTCGGGGTTGCAAATCGAGTCTCGGCGGTGATCGCGGCCCAGAAGCTTCGCGAACCTCGTACGAGCATCAACGGCTGATCCGTTTGCAATGTTAGTCGAAGGTTGCAGTTGCGACCGCGCCCGGCGGCGGATGTTTTAATTTTCGCCATCCATTTATACCAACGGGAGCGAAGGCTGACTTCGTGGATTCCCAAGCTGGAGACCTTCTGTCATTGGGCCTTGAGGTCAAGGGGCTTGTTTCGCGAGGGGCATGCTTCTGTTCGTGATCGATGCGTTGATCGTCACATGATGCGGTCGGCGTGATGCGACGAGGGCCAATCTCGAAAGCGGAGTTGCAAAGCACTCCCAGGTGTCCATCGGCTTCTCGTCACCCTCGTCCCTGCGAGACACGTCCCTTGCAGGGACGATTGGAATTTCCTTGGCTTGGCTATTGTATCTCGTGGTTGGCCTTTTGTTTCAGGCAGCGGCCGTGAAGCGGAAGTCGGCCTCGGTGCGCCACATGCGGTGAAGGATGACGGCGAGCTTGCGTGCGAGCGCTACCTTCGCCCGCTTTGCGCCGCGCCGCATGGCCAGTTTCGTGGCCCAAGCCTTCAGGCTCGACCATTTCGACGATCTCGTCAGCATCACATGCGCTGCTTCAAACAGCGCGACGCGAACGGACGCGTCGCCGGCGCGGCTGATGGCGCCAATCCGGTCGCTTTCGCCAGACTGATAGCGACGCGGGGTCAAACCGAAGCAGGCCCCGATGGACTTCGACGACGAGAAGCGCGATGGATCGTCGATCGCCGCGCGATAAGTCAGGGCGACAATGCTTCCGACGCCCGGCACCGTCATCAATCGTCGGCAGACCGGATCATCTTTCGCAGCGTCGCGGACCTTTTTGTCGAGCACAGCAACCTGCTCCCGCAACGCCTTTCGGATCACCAGCAGTGGTTCCAGTGCGTCCGAAAGCGTCGGATGTCCGGCGATGGCCTCCCTTACTTTGCCTTCCCATTTGAGGCGGAGGGCAAGGGGGAGGCGGATGCCGAACCCGCGCAACAGCCCGCGAACGCTGTTTTCAATATCCTTAAGCCGACAGATCAGGGTCCGTCGTGCCGAAAGCAAAGTGCGCTGCTCGCGAGCGTCCAGGCTTTTCAGGTGGACTGCGCGGAACCAGCCCATTCGCAAAAGATCGGCCATCCCGCGGGCGTCGTTGCGATCGGTCTTGGCAATCCGGGCCGAGAGAGCCGCCCGCACGTGCCGGGTTTCGAGAAGCAAAGGGGCAAAGCCGCGGACTACCAAGCCGCGAACCAGCCATTCCGACAACGGTCCAGCTTCCAGGCCAAACCGGCCAAGTGAATCTTTGTAGGGCTGGAGCCGGTCGGCGATCGCATCCGGATCGCTGGTAACGTTGGTCTCGAGAACGACCTGACCTTCGTGATCGAGAACGCAAAGGGCGGTCTTCTCCATTGCGACATCGAGTGCAGCGTAAAGCGGCATGGCAGTCATCTCCTTTGGCGGTTGCCTGGGCATTGTCGCCCAGGACGCGCCCAATGACCGCATCTCGAAAAACCTCCCCTTTCGGCCCGTTTCGTGATTCCATCGTTCCGGACGAGATTGTGAGGCATGGATGCGGGGACAGCCGGGGTTCTGGGATGTTGACGAGCGGTATATCCGGCTGAGCGAGGCCGGCGATCCGTTGGAGAAGCTGAACGCGATTGTGCCTTGGGAGGTTTTCCGCAAGCCGTTATCGAAAGCGTTGAAGCGCTCGGACGGGGCGAAGGGCGGCAGGCCTGCGTATGACGCGGTGCTGATGTTCAAGGTTCTTGTTCTGCAGGCGCTTTACAATCTTTCCGACGATCAAGCGGAATTCCAGATCCAGGACCGGCTGTCCTTCATGCGCTTTCTCGGTCTCGGGATTGCCGAGAAAGTGCCGGATGCCAAGACGATCTGGCTGTTCCGCGAGCATCTGGCCGAGGCCGGCGCGATCCAGAACCTGTTCGCCCGCTTCGACAAGCATTTGAACAAGGCCGGCTACCTGGCGATGGGCGGTCAGATTGTGGACGCGACCATCGTCGCGGCGCCGAAGCAGCGCAACAGCGATGACGAGAAGACCGCGATCAAGGCCGGCGAGATCCCCGAGGCCTGGAAGGATCATCCGGCCAAGCTTCGCCAAAAGGATCGGGACGCCCGCTGGACGGTGAAGTTCGCCAAAGCCAAGCCGGCGGCGCCGGGAAAGCCGCAGCATATCGACATCGCGGTGCCAGCCTTCGGTTACAAGGACCACGTCTCGATCGACCGGCGCTTCGGCTTCATCCGCGGCTGGTCGGCCACGAGCGCGTCAGCCTATGACGGGGCGCAACTCTCCAGCGTCCTCGATCGTTCGAATACCGGATCGACCGTCTGGGCAGACACCGCCTACCGGTCGGCCAAGAACGAGGAATGGCTGGAGAAGAACGGCTACGTGTCGCACATCCATAGAAAGAAGCCGAAGGAGCGGCCGATGAGCGAGCGGATATCTCGTGCCAATGGCCGGCGCTCGACGATCCGCTCGAAGGTCGAGCACGTCTTCGCCCGGCAGAAGGGACCGATGCGCTTCTTCATCCGGACCATCGGCATCGTGCGCGCCGAGTTGAAGATCGGCATGGCGAAAAGGCCCTCGACGTGCCGGCGAATATCACCCTCGTCGCTCTTCCGCCCTACAGTCCCCAACTCGACCCGGTCGAGCGGCTCTGGCTCTATCTGCGCGAGACCTCCCTCAGCCTGTGCGTCTTCCGCGACAGGCAAGCCATCATCGACGCTTGCCGCGACGCCTGGAACCGCGCAACCAAAGATCCCAGGCGCATCCAAGCCCTCTGCAACTATCCCTACATCAAAGCGGTGAGTTCATGAGCGCGACGGTATAACGAGACCTGTGCGCGAGAGCGAGATTTTGACGGTGTGGAGGCTTTCTGGCAATTTTGGCCGACGGTTCGAGGTTCGGCTGCCAATTGCCTTTGATTTGCCTACCCGAATGTCGGGATCGGGGTGGTTCGGGGCAGAATCCGCCC
>DRFF01000114.1 GCA_011050685.1 Aurantimonas coralicida | reverse complement strand
AGATGTGTATAAGAGACAGGCGGACACAATCTCCTGATGGTCGGACCGCCCGGCTCCGGCAAATCGATGCTGGCCCAGCGGTTGCCCTCGATCCTGCCGGCGCTGACTCCCAAGGAACTTCTCGAGGTCTCGATGATCGCCTCGATCGCCGGGGAACTCTCCGGCGGCAAGCTCTCTGACCGGCGCCCGTTCCGCGCGCCGCATCATTCCGCCTCCATGGCCGCGATGGTCGGCGGCGGCTTGCGCGCCCGGCCCGGCGAGGTGTCGCTCGCCCATCGCGGCGTCCTCTTCCTCGACGAGTTTCCCGAATTCTCGCCGGTGGTGCTCGACTCGCTGCGCCAGCCGCTCGAAGCGGGTGAAAGTGTCATCGCGCGGGCCAATCACCGCGTCACCTATCCGGCCAAGATGCAGCTGGTCGCGGCGATGAACCCCTGCCGCTGCGGCATGGCCGGCGAGCCCGGCCGGTCCTGTGCGCGCGGGGCCCGCTGCGCGGCCGATTATCAGGCGCGGATCTCAGGCCCGCTGATGGACCGGATCGATCTGCGCGTTGACGTGCCGGCGGTCACCGCCGCCGACATGATCCGGCCACAACCGTCCGAGACGTCACTGGCGGTCAAGGCGCGGGTGGCTGCGGCCCGCGCGCTCCAGATCGAGCGTTACGAGGCCGTGGGCCTGTCCGAAGCGACAGTCAATGCCCATTGCTCGGCCGCCCTCATCGAGACGATCGCCGAGCCCGACGCAGAGGGCCTGAAGCTCCTACGGGATGCCGCCGAACAGATGAAGTTCTCGGCCCGCGCCTATCACCGCATCCTCAAGGTCGCGCGCACCCTCGCCGATCTCGATCAGGACGAAACCGTCAGGCGCATTCACCTTGCCGAGGCAATCTCCTACCGCGTCGCCGGCGAGCGGCTGGCGGCGGCGGCATGAGCACGGAAGCGCCATCGCCGGCAGCCGCCGACGCCATTGCCCGGCGCAGTCGCGCGTCAGCCGCGCAGCGTGCCGCCAGTGGCCTTTTCGACCTGCGCGACGATCCTGGCCGAAACCGCTTCCAAATCTTCGTCGGTCAGCGTCCGGTCGGCCGGATTGAGGGTCACCTCGATGGCGACGGACTTCTTGCCTTCGCCGAGCGCGGCACCGGAAAAGACGTCGAAGACGCGTACCTCGCCGACCAGCTTCCTGTCGGCACCCTCGGCGGCGCGCACGAGCTTCAGCGCCTCCACGCCGGCATCGACGACGAAGGCGAAGTCGCGGCGCACCGGCTGGAACGGCGACAGGGTCAGCACCGGCTTGGTGCGGGTGGCCTTGCGCTTGGGCTCGGGGATCGCGTCGAGGAACACCTCGAAGCCGCAGAAGGCGCCGGCAGCGTCGATCTGCTTCAAGGTCTTGGGATGAAACTCGCCGAACTCGGCGAGGATCACCTTCGGGCCGAGCTTGATACGGCCGGACCGGCCGGGATGAAACCAATCGCTCGCGGGCGCTTCGATCATCAGCCGGTCGACGGGCGCGCCGGCCGCTTCCAGCGCGGCGATGGCGTCGGCTTTGGCCTCAAAGACGGACACAGCCGGAGCGTTGCCATCCCAGGACCGGCCCGCGCCGCTGTGCACGGCCGTCCCGCGCCGCACGCCGCCGGCGACGCGCTTCTGGCCTTCCGGCTCGTCGGAGACGTAGGCCGCCGCCACCTCGAACAGGGCGGTGTCGCCATAGCCACGGGCGGCGTTGCGGCTGGCGGCCGCGATCAGGCCCGGCAGCAGCGAGGGCCGCATGTCCGACATGTCGGCGGAGATCGGATTTTCCAGTTTCAGCGCCTCCGCGCCGCCGCCGAAGGCTTGGGCGTGGGTCTCGGGAATGAAGCTGTAGCTCACGGTCTCGACCATGCCGCGCGCGGCGAGCGCCCGGCGGGCGGCGCGGTCGCGGATCTGCGGCACGGTGAGGATGCGGGTGTTGACCGAAGCCGCCGCCGGCAGCGGCTGGGGTTCGATCGTCTCGACGCCGGTGAGGCGCATGATCTCCTCGACGAGATCGGCCTTGCCGTCGATGTCGGGCCGCCAACTCGGAACCGTCACGCTCCCCGCCGCGCCGTCGATCGACACACCAAAGCCGAGCCGCTTCAAGATGGCCACCTGCTCGTCCGGCGTGACGGTCAGCCCGGTCAGTCGCTCGACTTCGCCAAAGGGCAGTTGGATCGACAGCGTCTCACGCTCGGCTTCCGCGACGATTGTGCGCTTCGAGGGCGTGCCACCGCAAATGTCGAGGACCAGCCGCGTCGCAAGGTCCAGCCCTGGCTCCATGAAGGCTGGGTCGACGCCGCGCTCGAAGCGGTAGCGCGCATCGGTGATGATCCCCAGCGTCCGTCCGGTGCGGGCGATGTCCGCGGGCTCCCAAAGCGCCGACTCGATGAGGACGTCGGTGGTCGCCGCGTCGCAGCCGGACTGTTCGCCGCCCATGATGCCGGCGATCGATTCCACGCCCTTGTCGTCGGCGATGACGCACATGCCGTCCGCGAGCGTGTAGGTGCGGCCATCGAGCGCCAGCACCGCCTCGCCGGCCTTGGCGTCGCGCACGGTGAGGTCGCCCGCCACCTTGGCCGCGTCGAAGACGTGCAGCGGCCGGCCGCGGTCGAAGGTGACATAGTTGGTGATGTCGACGAGGGCGTTGATCGGGCGAAGGCCGATCGCCCGCAGACGCTTCTGCATCCACTGCGGCGAGGCGCCGTTGGCGACTCCCGCCACCTTGCGGAGCGCGAAGCCGGTGCAGGTGGCGCTCTCGACACGAACGGAGACCGGGCAGTCGCTTTCCCCTTCGATCCGCTCCGGCGCCTTGGTCTTGAGCGTGCCGAGACCGGAGGCAGCGAGATCGCGCGCGATGCCGGCAACGCCGGTCGCGTCGGGGCGGTTCGGCGTCAGATTGATTTCGATGACCGGGTCGGCCAGATCGGCATAATCGGCGAATTTGGCACCGACCGGCGCGTCCTCCGCCAGATCGATGATCCCGTCATGGCTGTCGGAGAGCTCCAGTTCGCGCTCGGAACACATCATGCCGTGGGACTCGACGCCGCGAATCCGCCCGATCGACAGGGTCGTGTCGATGCCGGGCACATAGGTGCCGGGGATCGCCAGGACGCCGACCAGCCCGGCGCGCGCGTTCGGCGCACCGCAGACGATCTGCATCGGCTTGCCCCCGTTGATGTCGGGTCCGGCCTCGACGGTCAGCACCTTCAGCTTGTCGGCGTCAGGGTGCTTTTCGGCGGAGAGCACCCGCGCGATCCGGAACGGCGCGAACATGGCGCGGTCGTCGACGGCCTCGACCTCGAGCCCGATCATCGTCAGGCGTTCGCAGATGGCGGCAAGGGATGCGTCGGTGTCGAGATGGTCCTTGAGCCAGGAGAGGGTGAATTTCATGGGAAGCGATCGTCGGTTGGGTTGCGAGCGGGCCTTGCGGCGCGAAGGATGGATGTCTCGAAGAACGGAGCCGGCGCTCGGCGCAAGACACGCGCCGGGCGCGGCCCTGCTGCGTAGGACGCGAAGGTTGTCCGCGTCAACGGAAAGGTCGCCGGTGGAAGACTACCGAAAATGCCCGCTCTACGGATTCGGGCCGTCGGAGGAGGTGATTTCGCCGGCCACGCGACGGACGGCCGCGTTGGCATGGACGAAGCGATAGGTGAACAGCGCGACGACGGCGAAAATCGCATAGAGGAACAACAGCGTTCCCCAACTGAGCGGGGAATCGAAGCCGAATTTGTCGAGGATTGCGGGCAGGCCGACGCCGGTGAAGAACGAAGCGAGCGCGGCCGGCGTCGGCGGCATCGAGCGATAGTAGAAGGCGAACAGGCCGACGGTCACCAGCGCCACCACGATGCGGCCGAGCGACGACAGCAGCGCGAAGAAGGCACCATCGGCGAACAGCCAGTGGAAGAAATCGACGACAAGCAAGCCGATGATCGCGCCGGCGACGACTGCGATCACTTCGAGGACAATCATGCGCGGGGACATGGCGGGGTTCCGTTGTTGCCTTGAAGGATGTCCATCTGCGGCATTGCGTCAGAAATCAAGGCCGCTCTACGCTGAACCGCCGATATCGCGGCAGGCCATCCTCGATCGCCGGAAAATCCAGCGCCTCGCACAGAAAGGCGTGATGGGTCGGCGGGTAGCGCTGCGGCGCGTCCATCGCCCCGAGAACCAAGTAAATGCGATCAGGCAGCCGATTGTCGCGATAGGCGATCGGCGTCCCGCATTCGGGACAGAACGAGCGCTTGGCCGGGCCATCGCCATAGTCCTTCTCGCCTGCCGCCTCGAAGGTGACGTCATCGCGGCAGAAGCCTACGAAAGCCAGGACCGGCGCACCGGACGCCTTGCGGCAGTCGCGGCAGTGGCAATAGCTGGTGAAAATTGGGTCGGCCGAGGACGAAAGCGGACGCGTCCGCAACGGCAGCCGCCAGCGTGGCGGACATCAGGAGGCGCTCTTTCGCTCACCTTCCGGCGGCCTTCACATGTTCGGCCAGAACCGCGTTGATGCGCGACTGCCAGCCCGGACCGCCAGCGCGAAAATGATCGATCACCGAGCGGTCGAGCCTCAGGCCGACGCGCTCCTTGGTCGGCGCTTTCTGGGAGCCGCGTTGAGCCCGAAGCCTGGCGAAGGCAACCACGAGCTCGGGATGGACTTCGCGTGCCCGTTTAAAGTGGCGAAAATCCTCCGCCGTCAGTTCGCGGACCTCGCCGTCCTCGTCGGTCAGCGGCGGCCTATCGTCCGGCAGTCTGCTCATAGTCCTCGATCTCCCGGCTATTGGCCTTTCGGAACGAAATGATCCGGACGCAGTCCCGACGGTACGTATAACAGACGACGCATACGCGACCGCGGAAATAACCGGTGGAGATCATCCGTGCCTCGCCATAGGGACGCCGATTGTCCTCAACGGTCGTTGCCGTTTCGAACTCGAACTCCACGACATCCGCAAAGTCGAGGCCGCGTTCCAAAAGCGTGCGCCGCCGTTTTTCTTCGTCCCATTCAAGCTCCAATGGCGGCGCCCGTCAATCAAATCGTGGCCACAATCCGATTCGTCAAGAGCTCAAGCCTCCGAACAGGGTTGGCATGTCGAGCGGCCGGAAGCCGTAATGCTCGAGCCAGCGGATGTCGGCGTCGAAAAAGGCGCGCAGATCCGGCATGCCGTATTTCAGCATGGCGAGACGATCGATGCCCATGCCCCAGGCAAAGCCCTGATATTCGTCCGGATCGAGGCCGCCGGAGCGCAAGACGTTCGGATGCACCATGCCGCAGCCCAGGATCTCCATCCAGTCCGAGCCTTCGCCGAACCGCACCTCGCCGGGCTTGGACCGGTCGCACTGGATGTCGACTTCCAGCGAAGGCTCGGTGAACGGGAAGAAGGAGGGGCGGAAGCGCATGTTCAGCGACGGCACCTCGAAGAACGTCTTGCAGAACTCTTCCAGCACCCACTTCATGTTGGCGACGTTGGCTGATCTGTCGACGACCAACCCCTCGACCTGATGGAACATCGGCGAATGGGTCGCGTCGGAATCCTGCCGATAGGTCTTGCCCGGAATGACGATGCGGATCGGCGGCTTCTGCCTCTCCATGGTGCGGATCTGCACGGGCGAGGTATGGGTGCGCAGCACCTTGCGTTCGCCCGCCGCGTTGGCCTTCAGGAAGAACGTGTCATGCATTTCGCGGGCCGGGTGGCCTTCGGGAAAATTCAGCGCGGTGAAATTGTAATAGTCGGTCTCGATGTCCGGACCTTCGGCGATGGCAAAGCCCATATCGGCGAAGATCGCTGTGATCTCGTCGACGACCTGGCTGATCGGATGAATGCGCCCGCGCGCCGCCGGGCTCGGCCGCACCGGCAAGGTGACGTCGACCCGCTCGGCGGCGAGCCGCGCCGCGATCGCCACGTCAGCCAATTGCTCGCGCCGTGTCGCGATCGCCGCCTGGACCCGGTCGCGCAGCCCATTGAGCCTGGGACCCGCCTCGCGGCGCTCCTCCGGGCTCATCTTGCCGAGGCCTTTCAGCATCTCGGAAATACGGCCCTTCTTGCCGAGTTCGGCAAGCCGGATCGCCTCCAGCGCGGCCTCGTCGCCGGCCGCCGCGATATCGGCCTCGAGCCGTGCTTCGAACGCTTCGGTGTCGCTCACCTGTCACTCCATGCTTTGCCGCGCCGGCGGCCTGACGGCCTGATTAACGCTTGCGGCGCGCCGAGGGAAGCCGCCACGCGCCCTCCCGAAACGCGGAAGGCCCGCGCGGCGATGCGGCGCGGGCCTTCCTGGGGTCATATGCGGCGTGGCTTCAGGCCGCGCGCTTCTCGCCGACGGCGCGCTCGTAGGCGCCTTCGAATTCACTGTCCTTCAGATAGGCCAGCGCCGACTTCGCCTGCTCGCAAAGCACACCGAAGGCCTCCGGCTCGTGGATCGCGATGTCGGATAGAACCTTGCGGTCGACCTCGATCCCGGCCTTGCCCAGACCGTCGATGAAGCGGCCATAGGTCAAGCCATGCTCGCGGACGGCGGCGTTGATGCGCTGAATCCACAAAGCGCGGAAATTGCGCTTCTTTACGCGGCGATCGCGCGTGGCGTACTGCTTCGACCGGTCGACGGCGGCCTTGGCGGCGCGGATGGTGTTCTTGCGGCGGCCGTAGAAACCCTTGGCCTGCTTGAGAACCTTCTTGTGCTTGGCATGGGACGTGACGCCCCGTTTCACTCTCGCCATGATCTTGCTCCTGGAATTCTAGAAATGCGCGACGCCGCTCAGCGGTCGTAGGGCATGTAGGTCTTGACGATCCGCTCGTCGGGCTTCGACAAAATCATCGTGCCACGCGAGTCGCGAAGGAAGTCGTTGGAGCGTTTGATCATGCCATGGCGCTTGCCGGCGGCACCCGCCTTCACGCGGCCGGAGGCCGTCATTCTAAAGCGCTTCTTGGCGCTCGCCTTGGTCTTCATCTTGGGCATTTTGCTCTCCTAACGTGAGGATCGCGACTAGACGGGCCACCGTTTCCGGCCTGCTCCGCTCCGGTCTCATTCGGAATTGTCGCGACAGCATTGAGAACCGCCACGGCATGCCCTGCCGGTCGGTTCGCTTGGACGACGGGCTTATAAGGCGCCTCGCAAGCGGACGCAAGAGCCCTCGCGCGCGGGCCACGGCGGCGGGACGAAAATCCGCGGCCCTCGCTGGCTCCGATCGCTCCCCCGCTTCCTCGCTTTCCGGCAACTTCCACAACGCGGAATTGGTCCCTTGCCATCCAACACACTCGATGAAAAGATGCTGGTGGGGCAAGGGATGGAGAGCAATGACGCTCATTCAATTTCCGGGGCGACTCGGCGATGTCCGGGAAAAAACGGCCCTGGCTTCGATTTGCCCCTGTCACTGGGCGGCGGCTCTAACTTCGCTGGAGCGACTTTTTCCCAGTGCCTCGGCTGTGCTGGAGCGCGTTGGCGCTGGCGCGGTCGATAGCGGGCGATTATTCGCCGCCGGCAATCCAACGTTGCGCCGGATCGTCGGCGCACGATGGGATGCCCAGGGCCTCGATTACCTTTCCGTCGGCACGATCTTTCGGATGAGCGAATTGCCGGAGACCGGCCTGCCCTCGTCCCGGCGGCGCGACGACGGCATCGCCCATGGCGGGGCGGGGATCGTCCTTCATCGGCGAGCCTCCCGCC
>DRFF01000113.1 GCA_011050685.1 Aurantimonas coralicida | reverse complement strand
GTCTCACGCTCGGCCGTGTCGCGCGCCTTCACGGAAGGTGCCTCCGTGTCCGTCAAGACCCGCCGCAAGGTCGCCAAGGCGGCGGCGGAACTGGGCTACAGCCCGAATTTATTCGCCAGCAGCCTGACGACGCGGCGCACCAAGCTGATCGGGTTGGTCTCCAACAACTTCCACAACCCGATTTTTCTGCAGGTCTTCGATCTCTTCACCCGCGGGCTTCAGGATCGAGGCCTGCGGCCGTTGCTGGTCAATCTGACGGACGAGACGGACCCGGAGAATTCCGTCCGGATGCTGCGGCAATATTCGGTCGACGGCGTGGTCGTCGCCTCGTCCACATTACCGCCCCGCTTCGCCCACGCCTTTCGCGAAGCCGGCGTGCCGGTGGTTCATTCCTTCGGGCGCTATTCGAGTGCGCCCGAAGTGCATGTCGTCGGTATCGACAACCGCTACTGCGGCAAGATGGCGGCCGACCTTCTGGTCGCCCGGGGATACCGTCGGATCGGCTTCATGGGCGGGCCGGCGACCGCGACGTCCACCCAAGATCGCCTCGCCGGCTTCATCGCGGCGATGCAGGCCCATCCGCACGTTGCCGTCAGCCACAGCTACGCTGCCGCCTATTCCTTCGATGCCGGGCGGCAGGAGATGGCACGGCTGATCCGTGAAGAACCGGCGGAGGCCTATTTCTGCGGTGACGACGTCCTGTCGATCGGGGCGTTGAGCGCGATCCAGTCCGCCGGCCTGTCCGTGCCCGACGACATCGGCATCATCGGCCTCAACGACATGGAAATGGCGCGGTGGGAGAACATCAATCTCACCACCATCCACCAGCCGATCCGCCAGATCATCACCTCGTCGATCGAATTGATCGTGGCGATGCTCGAGGAGCCGGACCGCTATCCCGAGTCACGGCTGTTTCCCTGCCGGATCGTCGAGCGGGGAACGCTCAGACCGCCTGCGGCAGAGGCACACGAAACATAGGCGGCCGCGCGTCGACCCAGGCGCCCTGCCGGCCGGAAGAGGCGACCGCGCCATGCACGGCGGCCATGGAACGCAGCCCGTCCTCGGCACGCGGGTAGAGACCAGCGGCCGGATCGGGCGACCGGACTTCCTTCTCGGCGCGGATGATTTCCGCCAGATCGGCATAGATGTTGGCGAAGGCCAGCGGCATTCCCTCGGCATGGCCGATCGTCACCCGCGACGCGCGATCGGCTTCCGGCGACAATCCGGCCTCGCCGCGTTCGATCGTCTGCACCCGGCCGCCGAGCGGCGTCCAATAGAGCTGGTTGGGTTGCTCCTGCGCCCAGCGAAGGCCGCCACTCTCGCCGAACACCTGCAGTGTCAGGCCGTGCTGGCGGCCGATGGCGACCGACGATGTCCACAACCGGCCGACCGCGCCGCCATCCATGCGGAAATTGACCATGGCGTCGTCCTCGAGCGTCCGGCTATCGATACAAGAGGCGAAATCCGCCGACAGCGTCTCGACCTCCTGGCCGGTGACGAAGCTTGCCATGTGCAGCGCATGGATGCCGCAATCGGCGAACTGCGCCGACACACCGGCCTGCGCCGGATCGTAACGCCAGCGCACGCGTGGATTGTCGGCATCGGCCGCGTTGGCATGATGGCCGTGCGCGAATTCGGCGACGACGAGGCGCACCCGGCCGAGATCGCCGCGCGCCACCATCGCCCGCATGTGCCGGACCAGCGAATAGCCGGTGTAGCCGTAATTGACCGCGCAGATCCGTCCCGTCGCGCGGGCGGTCCGAACGATCTCCTCCCCCTCCTCGACCGTCATCGTCATCGGCTTTTCGCACAGGACGTGGAAACCCGCTTCGAGGAAGGCCTTGGTGATCTCGTAATGGGTGGCGTTGGGCGTCGCGACGGTGACGAGATCGACGCGGTCGTCGCGGCCGCGCTCACCTTCGAGCATCTCCCGCCAATCGCCATAGGCGCGATCGGGCGCGATACCGAGCGATTGCGCATAGGCTCGCCCGGCATCCGGCACATGGTCGAGCGCGCCGGCGGTAAAGGCGAAGGCGCCGTCGAGCCCTGCCCCCAGCCGGTGTGCCGGCCCGATCTGACTGCCCGCGCCGCCGCCGACCATGCCCCAGTTCAGCTTGCTCATGGCGTGTTCCTCAATTGAAGCCGATCGATTCCAGATAGGCGCGGTTGGCCGCCGCATCGTCGACGGGCGAGGTGTCGCCCGCCGGGTCGCAGTCCTGCTCGACCGTGCACCAGCCTTCGAAGCCGGCGTCCAGCAGCACCTGGCGTACTGCGGGAAAGTCCACGTCGCCCTCGCCGAGATTGCAGAAGATGCCCTGCCCGCAGGCGTCGTAGAAGCCGGTGCGATTGGCGATCGCGTCGGCCTTCACCTTTGGGTCGATATCCTTGAAATGCATGTAGGAGATACGGCCGATATGCCGCCGCATGAAGGCCACCGGGTCGAAGCCGGCATAGGAATGATGGCCGGTGTCGAAGCAGATCTTCAGGATGCCCTCGTCCACCTCGCCCAACAGACGCTCCAGCTCCGGCTCGAAATCGATGAAGCCGGCCGCATGGGCGTGCATCCCGACGGTCAGGCCATATTCTTCAGCACCCATCCTGGCGATGGTGCGGATTCGCTCGGCGAAGGCCTTCCACTCGGCGGCGTCCATCTGCTCGGCCTCGCTCGCGCGGCCGGCGGTCGGCGCCCGGCGCGGCGAAATCGAATCGATCAGCACCAGATGGCGCGCGCCATGGGCGCTCAATGCCTTGCAGGTTCGCACGGCGCCATCGCGTACATCGTCCCACTGGTCCGGATCGTGAAACGCCCGGAACACGACGCCGCCGATCAGTTCCAGATCGTGCCGCGCGAGCCCCTCGGACAGTAAGGCCGGGTCCTCGGGCATGAAGCCCACCGGGCCGAGCTCGATGCCCTTGTAGCCGGCCTCGGCGCATTGGCTGAGCACCGTCTCCCAGGCCGGATTGCGCGGATCGTTGGCGAATTCTACCCCCCAGGAACAGGGGGCGTTGCCGATACGGATGGTCATGGTCGGATAAGCCTTTGCCAAACTCAGAAACTGTCGAGCGACTGCCAGAACTTCGCCTGGCTCGACGCCATCGCTGCCGCAACGACGCGGTTGACGTCCATGCCATCCCGAAAGGTCGGAAAGACCGGTTCGCCCGTCGCGATCGCGGTGAGAAAATCCTTGGCCTCGATGATGATCTGATCCTGATAACCGGTACCGTGCCCCGGCCCCTGGCAGAACCCCGCATAGTCGGGATGCTCGGGACCGGTCAGGATCTTCGTGAACCCGCGCCGCTCTTCCGGGCCGTCCATCCGATAGAGCCAGAGCGCGTTCTGGTCCTCCTGATCGAAACGGATCGCGCCCTTGGTGCCGGTAATCTCGTAGGCGTAGCCCATCTTGCGGCCGGTCGCGACGCGGCTGAAGAACAGATGCCCCATGGCGCCGTTCGCGAACCGGCACATGATCTGCGCCTGATCGTCATTGGTCACCGCCTCGTCGCCGTCAGTCCCCGGACGGCTAGCGTGGACCGTCTCGACCTCGGCGATCAACTCACGGATCGGACCGGCCAGCGCCAGCGCGCCATTGATCATGTGCGGCGCCAGATCGCCCATCGTGCCGTTGCCGGCGCCGCGCGTGCGCCACGTCGCCGGCGCCTTGGGGTCGGCGTAGAAATCCTCGGTGTGCTCGCCCCGGAACCAGGTGATGTCGCCGATCTCGCCGGCGTCGATCAACTGGCGGGCGAATTGCGAGGCCGGCGTGCGGATATAGTTGAAGCCAACCATATTCGCCGCCCCGGATGCCTCCGCCGCCGCGACCATGGCCCGGCTATCCTCCAGCGATGCGCCGAGCGGCTTTTCGCAGAACACCGGCTTGCCCAAGGCGAACGCCGCTTCCGCTATCGCCCGGTGGGTCTCCTGCGGCGAGGC
>DRFF01000112.1 GCA_011050685.1 Aurantimonas coralicida | reverse complement strand
GCTCTGGAGCGAAACCAGCCCGGCGCGAATGGAAAACCCGCCGCTGCCGTCCTTGCGCGCGATGTCCTGATAGGTCGCCCGGCGCAGGCCGCGTCCCGGCGTCAGCAGCGACACCGCCTCGATGAGATTGGTCTTGCCAGCGCCGTTATCGCCGACGAAGGCCACGAAACCCCGGTCGAAGGTCAGGCGCAGGGTCTCGTAATTGCGAAAATCGGCAAGCCGCAATTCGCTCAGTCGGACGACCGGTAAGCCGGATTGTGTCCCGGCCGCGTCGCCGGTTTGGCGTTCCCCGGTCAAGACCGTCGCGGCAATCAGACCCGCATCGGCATCAGGACGTAAAGCGTCGCGTCGTCGCCGCCGTCCTTGATGAGCGTGGGGGAACCGGCATCGGCAAGCATGAAGACGGCTTCGTCGCCGGTGAGCTGCCCGGTGATGTCGAGAAGATAACGCGCGTTGAAACCGATCTCGATGTCATCAGAATCGTAGCCGACCGCCAGTTCCTCGGTCGCCGTGCCCGAATCGGGCGAGTTGACGGTGAGGGTCAACTGGGAATCGCTGACCGCGAGCTTGACCGCGCGTCCGCGCTCGGACGAAATCGTCGACACCCGGTCGACGGCGGCCGAAAAGCTCTGCCGGTCGAGGGTCAGCGCCTTGTCGTTGTTCTGCGGGATGACGCGCTGGTAATCAGGAAAGGTGCCGTCGATCAGCTTCGAGGTCAGGACGACCGGGCCGATGGTGACGCGGATCTTGGCGTCGGACAGTTCGACCTCGATCGCCGCGTCGTCCTCGCCGTCGCCGAGCAATTTTTGCAGCTCCCCCACGGTCTTGCGCGGTATGATGATGCCGGGCATGCCCTCCGATCCGGCTGGCGCCGCCATCTCGGCGCGCGCCAGACGATGGCCGTCGGTGGCAACCGCCCGCAGCTTGAGGTCGCCGTCCGCTTCGATCGTGTGGAGGAAGATGCCGTTGAGATAGTAGCGCGTCTCCTCTGTGGAGATGGCGAAATGCGTCCGGTCGATCAGCCGCGCGAATTCCGCCGCCTTGATCGTGAAGGCGTGGCTCAGCGTTCCGGCGGTGATATCGGGAAAGTCCGATTCGGGCAGGCACTGGAGACGGAAATTCGAGCGGCCCGACGAGACCGTCATCTGGTTGCCGTCGGGATTGGTCGACAGCTTGACCTCGGCGCCGTCCGGCAGCTTGCGCACGATGTCGTAGAGCAGATGCGCCGGCACCGTCGTCGCGCCCTCCTGCTCGCCGGTGGCCGCGACGCTTTCGGTGATCTCCAGATCGAGATCTGTGGCCTTCAGGCGAAGCGCGCCGTCCTCGGTCTTCAACAGCACATTCGACAGAATCGGGATGGTGTTGCGGCGTTCGACGACCCGGTGGACGTGGGCCAGCGACTTCAGGAGGTTGGATCGTTCGATGATGATACGCATGACGAAGGCCGTTTTGTTCGGGGCAGGCGCCACGGGAGGCGGCGCCGGTTCCGGGTTCGATGGTCTTAATGATTTGCACCGCACATGGAAAGCCAAAAGCGGCGGCTTTCTAGCTCAAGCGGCGCGCTGCATCGCGCGCCGACCGCCGCTTGCGTTACTGGATCTGGACGGGGCCTATTCCTCGATCATACGGCGGATCAGATCGAGCTCCTCCGACAGCTTCTCGTCATTGGCGCGTTCGCCCTCGATCTTGCGCACCGCGTGCAGCACCGTGGTGTGGTCGCGGCCGCCGAAGCGCCGGCCGATCTCGGGGAGCGAGCGCGGCGTCATGGTCTTGGCGAGATACATGGCGATCTGACGTGGCCGCACGATGGTCCGGGTGCGGCGCGCCGACAAAAGGTCGGTGCGCGTCACATTGTAGTGGCGCGAGACGAATTTCAGGATGTCCTCGACGCGAACCCGCCGTTCGATATTGGCCCGGGTCAGCTGGTTGAGCAGATCGTCCAGATGTTCCGCCGAGAGCGGCTGGCCGAGGGAGTGGCGGAAGGCGATCTGGTTGAACGCCCCTTCGAGATCGCGACCGGAGCCGGCGACGCGCTCGGCGATCGTGTCGATCACCCGTTCGGGCATATCGAAACTCGGATCCTCGGCTCGCATCGCCGCGGCCCGGCTCCCGATGATCGAGCGGCGCATTTCGTAGTCCGGCACGGCGATCTGAAGCGTGACGCCGTTCGACAGCCGCGAGCGGACTCGCGGGTCGAGCGATTCCAGCTCCATCGCCGGGCGGTCGGCGGCGCAGATCACCTGTTTCGCCGAATCGACCAGCGCGTTCAGAAGATGACAGAACTCTTGCTGGATCGATTTGCCTTGCAGGAACTGGGTGTCGTCGATGATCAATATGTCGATGCCGCGCAGCGTCTCCTTGAGATCGAGGGCGCGGTTGTCGCGGATCGCGGTCGCGAAACGCCACATGAAATACTCCGCCGTCAGATAGACGACGCGCGGCCGGTCCTCGCGGCGCGAGGCCGCATTGGCGATCGCCTGGAGCAGGTGGGTCTTGCCGAGGCCGACGGCAGCGTGGATGAACAGGGGATTGAAGCGGACCGACTGCGGCCCGTTCTCCGCGATCGCTCGCGCGGCGGCGAGGGCGACCCGGTTGGAGGCGCCTTCCACGAAGGTGTCGAAAACGTAGCGCGGGTCGAGGGGCGAGCCGAACTCGGCGCTCTGGGATAAAGCAGGGGTTCGAGCGTCGCCGCCAAGAAACGCCTTTGCCGGTGCCGGGGAGCCGGCGACGGCCCTGCGCGCCGGTTCCGCAACCCGCGCCACCTCCGGCTCGCTCTGGCCCGCGATGCGCGCCTGGCGAATCGTGACGCCGCCACCGCGAACGGCGCTGCGGATCGCGATGTCGACGCGCAGCGTTCCTGGCACTTCGGCGCTGAAGATTTCGGTCAGAAGGTCGTGGTAATGTGACTGAATCCAGCTGCGCAGAAACGCAGTCGGCACCGAGATGCGGCAGACCCCCTTGCCGGTCGCCTCGAGTTTCATCCGTTGGAACCAGCTGGAGAAGATGTCCTGCCCAAGTTGCGCTTTCAGCCGGGCGTTCACCCGCTCCATAATCTCTGCTGTGCCCCTCGCGCCGCCGTCCATACCTGCCCCGAAATCATTGTTGTTGGTTGTTGATTGGCGCAGCGCGTGAGTCCCGTCCGCGTTGGGACTCACAGCTGCAATGCGCCGGCGAAGACCTAATTCTGTGCCCAAGGCAAACCCTCCGCTTTCCAACCGGCTTTCCGCCCGCGATGTCCTTCCGCGTCCGGCGGCCCTTCGAAGCCGCCGAGGACGTTGAAACAATTCTCGAAGCCGTGGGCGGTTAGCGCCACGGCGCCGGCGATCGAGCGCACGCCCGACCGGCAGAGGAAGAAGATCGGCGAGACCGGGGTGCCGCCCGCCTTTTTGACCTGATCGGCGAGCTTCTCCGCGAAGGCTGGATCCACCGCCATCGAAGGGAAGCTCTGCCACTCGACGAGCAGCGGCGTCTTGCCGAGCGAAGAGAGCATCGGCAATCCGACATAGGCCCACTCGGCAGTGCTGCGGACGTCGACGAGCAGGGCGTCCGGTTTCTCTGCGAGCGCTGACCAGCACTCCCCAGGTGAAACATCGCCTCTGTAGTCTTTAGACATGCAAAAAGGTCCCCCGCCTCTGTCCCGCATGGGCACAGAAGTTTGCTGCGCCAGGGTTCGCCCAACGCTCGTTTTTACTCGGATAAATCGTGAAAAGACCGGATACTAAATTTATGCGGGAGCGACCCTAAGGGTCGTAACCTTCCACAAATTCCAGGAAGTTTTGGATAACCTGGATTGTCCCCGCATTTCGTCTTTCCCCGCACTTGCTTCGAGGGGGAAACTACGAAACGGCGCGGCGGTGAGCAAGCCGAGTCCAGCCTGAATCGTTATGCGAGTAGGGCGCCTGTTGCAGACTCGCCATGCGGGTCGTGCGGCGATGTCACGCTAAACACTTTGCTCACGGGGCTTTCCCCGATCCCGGCGTCGACGCCTCGGAGGGGAAGAATAAATATGAAAAAATTGTGGCGGGCCTGCTTGACTCCGGGGAACTCAAAAAGCTCCCGGACCGCCAATGCATAAGCGTTCACTGACCTTCTGCAAGCGACTGGAATCGATACACTTTTCTGGACCCGTCTTGTGGATGGCGTGGTTCGGTGTCCGCCGGGTGCGAAAGCACTGTGATAAGTCGACCAAAACGCCCGCGAATGCGGCTGCGAATCGCGAAACCAGGGCATGCGCCAACGGCGACGGGCCAACTGTGCCCGTCGAATTGTCGCGGTGCCCACGGCCAGGGGCGGGTGGCGAGCGGAGCTGGAACGCGGCGCGGATGCCCGCTTGTCGATCTCCGTCGGCCTTATACCAACCTGCGGCGATAGGAACCCATTAGACCGGCCATTTCCCGCACCTTGGCGTCGATGCATGGCGAGGAGCGGGACGACGCGCGATGCGGCGCATCGGGCGAGGCCCGTGACGAATCCAGGCGCGGCGAGTGCCCGGCCTTCGGTGGGCTGCTCGGGCTTGCCGGACGGCGTCGCACCGCTTGCCCGATGCGCCGCATCGAACTGCGCGTCGCTCCTGGCCGGACAAGCCCGTTCAGCTCCATCGAACAGGTCCCTATCACCGCAGGTTGGTATGAGCGGTGGTCCGCGCTGAGGCCGTTCGTATTGTCATCGGATGGCCAGTCTCGGCCTTGGAATCAAAAAGCCCCGGCCGAAGCCAGGGCTTTGTCATCATCCAGTCACCCGGTCATCGACTCGGGTGTGACGCGCCGTTCAGATCAGGCGGCGCCGATCGTCTTCACGCGATGGGCAAGGCGGGAGACCTTCCGCGACGCCGTGTTCTTGTGAAACACACCGTGGGACACGGCACTCATCAGTTCCGGTTCGGCAATCCGGAATGCCGAGACAGCCGCGTCCTTGTCGCCGGCGGTGATCGCCTCTTCGACGTTGCGCAGGAAGGTGCGCACGCGGCTGCGGCGGTTGGTGTTGATGGCGGTACGCCGCGCGATCTTCCGCGTGGCCTTCTTGGCCGAAGGGGTATTGGCCATGGATCGTCTCTCTCTATCGTAACCGTGTCGGTCGGATCGGGTGGAGTGCGGCTTGCGCCTTCAAGCGACGCGGCAGCACGAAAAAACGGGCCGCGCCATGAAGCGCCGCCGAAAGTCGAGCCCTTATAGGCAGATGCGTCGGGAGCCGTCAATATCCGGCACGAAGGCGGATCGGCGAATGTGATCGCCGACAAGGCGGATGGCCTGGGCAGCAACCAGGCGCAGCCGGCTTGGAGCCGCGCGACCTGCCCGCAACATCGTGCTGCGTCCGCCTTTTCCCATCGTCAGCGCTGGCAGGCCGGGCAAAAAAAGGTCGAGCGCCCCGACTGGACGATGCGGCGGACGATCCCGCGGCAAGCCGCGTTCCGGCAGGGCTCGCCTTCGCGGTCGTAGGCGGCGAAGCGATGCTGGAAATAGCCGAGTGATCCATCCGCTTGGCGATAGTCGCGCAGCGATGAACCGCCCGCCGCGATGGCATCGGCGATCGTTTCGCGGATATTGAGAGCGAGGGCTTCCAGCCGCTGGCTGGCGGTGCCGTCCTTCTTCACCAGCGTTCCGGCAGCCCGCCGCGGCGACAGGCGGCTCCGCCACAATGCCTCGCAGACATAGATGTTGCCGAGGCCGGCGATGATCCGCTGGTCGAGCAGCACTGACTTCAGCGGCGCGCTGCGGCCCGCAAAGAGCGGGGCGAGCGCCTGTCCGGACAGCCCGTTGCCCGTGGGTTCGATGCCGAGGCCGCGAAAATGCGGGTGTTCCGCCAGTTTGGCGCGCTCGATCAGCGTCATGTAGCCGAAGCGGCGCGGGTCATTATAGATGATCGAGGCCGGTGCGAGATCGCGTGTGATCATATCGAAGCGCACATGATCGTGGCGCCGGACGTCGGACCGCGGATGCGCGAACGCGCCGGGAACGCTGTCGCCTTGCGGCACTTCGATCCGGAACGAGCCCGACATGCCGAGATGCATGGCTAGCACCAGCCCGCCCTCGATGTCAGCGACGAGATATTTGGCCCGTCGCCCGAGACTTTCGATCCGCCGGCCGCCCAGCCGCTCGGCGAATCGCGCCGGCAGCGGAAAGCGCAGGTCGGGCCGCCCGAGCAGCACCCGCTCGATTCGCGCGCCTTCGACAACGGGAAGAAGGCCGCGGCGCACCGTCTCCACCTCTGGCAATTCCGGCATTTTCGATTAAGTCCCTGATTGATGCAGCGCTTCCGATCGAAGCGCCTGTCGAACTCCGCCGCTCCCTGTCTCTCGCAGGACCGGCGAGGGTTCGCCGTTCCAATATCCGCATCCGGTCGATGCGATGCAATGTAAGGGGCCGTCCCATGTCGCGAACCCGTGTCACCGGAGCCGAAGCGATGGAGACCTCCTACGGCTATGCCACAGTGGCAGGCCGGGAGGAGAAGCAGGCGCGCGTCAACGATGTCTTCCACCGCGTGGCCGAGCGTTACGACCTGATGAACGACTTGATGTCGGCCGGCCTCCATCGCGCCTGGAAGAGCGCCATGGTCGCCTGGCTGGCGCCGCCGCATCGCGCCGGCTGGCGGTTCGTCGACGTCGCGGGCGGCACCGGCGATGTCGCCTTCCGCATTGTCGAGGCATCGCGGCGGCGCGCCGAGGGCACTGTCCTCGACATCAACGCCTCGATGCTCGGCGTCGGTGCCGAACGGGCAGCGAAGCGGCAGCTCGACGGCAATCTGGTTTTCGTCGAAGGCAATGCCGAGGAACTGAAGCTCCCCGATATGAGCTTCGATGCCTACACGATCGCCTTCGGCATTCGTAACGTGCCGCGGATCGACAAGGCCTTGAGCGAAGCCTATCGGGTGCTCAAGCCCGGCGGCCGGTTCCTGTGCCTGGAATTTTCCGAGGTCGACATGCCGGTTCTCGACCGGGTCTACGAAGCGTGGTCGTTCAAGGCGATCCCGAGGATCGGCGAGGCCGTCGCCAACGATCGCGAATCCTACGAGTATCTGGTCGAGTCGATCCGGCGCTTTCCCAACCAGGCGAATTTTGCTGCGGCCATTCGCGCCGCCGGCTTCGAGCGCGTCGCCTATCGCAACCTGTCGGGAGGCATCGCCGCCATCCATTCCGGCTGGAAGCTCTGAATCGATCGGGCGGAAAGACTCTTGGCCAATCCCATTTCCGGCACGATCGCACTCGTCCGCGCGGTCTTTGTTCTCGCCCGCGAGGGTGTCATCGGCTCGTTTCCCGCCGAGGGCCTGCCGCCCGGGCCAGCGCTGCTGCACCGCTTCGCGCGATTGATCGAGCGGGGCTCGGCTGAAAATCGGGAACGCTCCGACAATCTGTCGCGCGCGTTGAACCGTCTGGGGCCGTCCTACGTCAAGCTGGGCCAATTTCTGGCGACCCGGCCGGACCTTGTGGGAGCGGCGGCGGCGAGCGAACTCGGCAGCCTTCAGGACAAGGTCCCGCCTTTCGATACGGCGCTGGCTGTGATCGAGATCGAGACGACGCTCGGGCGGCGCGTCGACGAACTCTTTCTGGAGCTCGGCGAGGTCGTTGGCGCGGCATCGATCGCCCAGGTCTATAAGGCGCGTATTCGCGACGCCGACGGCAGCGAGCGCTTCGTCGCCGTCAAGGTGGTCCGGCCCGGCGTCCGCGTCCGCTTTCTGCATGAACTGGAGACCTTCGCCTCCATCGCGCGCTTTTTGGAGCGCTACGTGCGCTCGTCGCGCCGGCTGCGTCCGGTGGCGGTGGTGGAGACGCTCGCCCAGTCGACAAGGATCGAGATGGATCTGCGGCTGGAGGCGGCCGCGGCGTCGGAGATGGCCGAAAACACGGCGAACGATTTCGGATTTCGGGTGCCGACGATCGACTGGGAGCGCACAGGCCGCGACGTCCTCACCATGGAGTGGATCGACGGCATCAAGATGAGCGATGTCGCCGCGATCGCGATGGCCGGGCATGATCTGAAGCAGATCGGCGTGACCGTGGTGCAATCGTTCCTGCGCCATGCCATGCGCGACGGCTTCTTTCACGCCGACATGCATCAGGGCAATCTGTTCGTCGGCCCGGACGGCGCGGTTATTGCGGTCGATCTGGGCATCGTCGGCCGGCTGAGCGCGGAATCCAAGCGCTTCCTCGCCGAGATCCTCTACGGCTTCATTCGCCGCGATTATCTGCGCGTGGCTGAGCTGCATTTCGAGGCCGGCTACGTGCCGCGCAGCCAGAACGTCGCCAGCTTCGCCCAGGCGCTTCGCGCGATCGGCGAGCCGATCTATGGCCAGCCCGCCGAGACGATTTCGATGGGCCACCTCTTGGCGCTCTTGTTCGAGGTCACCGAGCTGTTCGACATGAAGACCCGGCCCGAACTCGTCTTGTTGCAGAAGACCATGGTCGTCGTGGAAGGCGTCGCACGCACCTTCGACCCGAAGTTCAACATGTGGGTTGCCGCCGAGCCGGTGGTGTCTGACTACATCCTCGAAGAGCTCGGGCCGGCGGCCAAGCTGCGGGAAGCCCGCGCGGGTGTCGATGCGATGCTGCGGCTGCTGCACCGCGCGCCCGATCTCGCGGTCGGGCTGGAAATCCTCGCCAAGCAGATGCCGGATCTGATCGAAAACGGTATCCGGCTGAACGACGAGACTCTTACGGACCTCGCCACGGAGAAGCGAACCAGCATCATCAGTGGTCGTGTCGCCCAATGGGTGATCGCCGTGTCGCTGCTGTCGATTGCGATCTCGATGATATTTTGAGCGCAACCGGGATGCCGATGATCCGGCTTACCCCTTTGATTGCATTGCAATCATCCGGGACTTAGATTGGCCGGTAAGAGCTAGACGAGAGGCACGGATGGCCAGCCTGACGATCCCCAATTTGGACGACGAGCTTGCGCGCCGCCTGAAGGCGATGGCGCACCGAGACGGGCTCTCGGTCGAAGAGGAGGCTCGGAGGATTCTTTATGAGCGAGCGCTCGCGAACTTTTCCTCCGCTGTCGGAAAGCACGCGGCGGCCGGTGCGGTGTCTGCGGAGTCCGACACCTCGCAACCGCGGCGCTCGCATGAGGAACGCGAGCGCGTTTATCGGCATCTGCTATCTCTCGGGCGAGAACAGTCCGTGCCGTTCGACCAGAAGGCATTCACCGACGAACTCTGGAACTTTGTCGAGTGATTGTGGTCGATACATCGGCTGTCATTGCGATCCTGCTGGTCGAACCCGATGCGGAAAGCTTTCGACGTATTGTATCCGACTCCGCGCAACTGGCTATTGCGGCGCCGACGCTCGTCGAAGCGCACATCGTCGCGAAGTCACGCTTGGGCACAAGTAGCCACCAAGTGGTCCATGCAATGATTTCGGGGGCCGGGATCGACGTCGTGCCGTTCGACTCAACCCATATCGAACTTGCCATCGAGGCCTATCGCCGCTTCGGCCGCGGGTCGGGCAGCCCGGCGCGGCTGAATTTCGGCGATTGCTTCTCCTATGCGCTGGCCCGGTCGCTCGACGCGCCGCTGCTGTTCAAGGGCGACGATTTCTTCCACACCGACATCGAACCGGCGCTGGTGGCATGAGCGGGCTCGACGGAAAGCGCGTCCTTCTGATTATCGGCGGCGGCATCGCGGCCTACAAGACGCTGGACCTCATCCGCCGCCTGCGCGAGCGCGGCGCGCGCGTGACGCCGGTGATGACGGCGGCGGCCAAGGAGTTCGTGACGCCGCTCGCGGTCGGCGCGCTGTCGGCCTCCAAGGTGTTCGACGATTTGTTCGACCGCGAGGACGAGCACGATGTCGGCCATATCCGTCTGGCCCGCGAGGCCGATGCGGTTCTCGTCGCGCCGGCGACGGCCAATTTGATGGCGCGCTGCGCCAATGGCCTTGTCGACGATCTGGCCACCGCCGTGCTGCTCGCGGCGAAGGCGCCGATCCTGATGGCGCCGGCGATGAACCCGGCGATGTGGGCGCATCCGGCGACGCGCCGCAATCATCAGGTGCTGGCCGCCGATGGCGTGCGCTTCGTCGGGCCGAATGCCGGCGAGATGGCCGAGGCGGGCGAGGCCGGAATTGGCCGCATGGCCGAGCCGATGGAGATCGCGGCGGCGCTGGAGGCTGTGCTGGACGGTGGGGCCAAGCCGCTCGCGGGTCGCCGCATCGTGGTCACGTCAGGCCCGACCCACGAGCCGATCGACCCGGTCCGCTACCTCGCCAACCGCTCGTCCGGGCGGCAGGGACACGCCATCGCCGCAGCGCTTACCGGATTGGGGGCCGAGGTGACGCTGGTCAGCGGCCCCGTCGCCATCGCAGATCCGCCCGGTGTCGCCATGCGCCGTGTCGAGACCGCGCGCGAGATGCTGCAAGCCGTCGAGGCGGCGCTTCCGGCAGACGCCGCGGTGTTCGTTGCCGCCGTCGCCGACTGGCGGACGGTCGCGGAGGGTGAGGCCAAGATCAAGAAGGGCGACGGCGGCCCGCCGGCGCTCGCCTTGACGGAGAATCCGGACATTCTGGCGACCGTCGGTCACTCGCAATTGCGCCCGCGCCTCGTTGTCGGCTTTGCGGCCGAGACCGACGCTCTCCTGGCGAATGCGCGTGCAAAGCTGGACAGAAAGGGCGCCGACGCGATCGTCGCCAATGACGTGTCGGCCGCGACCGGCGTCATGGGGGGCATGGCAAACACCGTGCATATCGTCACGCGGGACGGCGTCGAGGATTGGCCCAAGCTCGACAAGACAGAAGTCGCGCGGCGCCTTGCGGCATGGATCGCCGCCCGCCTGACAGAGGGTGACCGTCCTTGAGCGCGCCAACGATCGGCATGTGCCGTCTGCCCCATGGCGCGGATCTGCCGCTTCCCGCCTACGCGACAAATGGCGCGGCCGGGGCGGACATTCGCGCTGCCTTGGAGGAACCGCTAACCCTGGCTCCCGGCGCGCGGGCGCTGGTGCCGACCGGCCTGAGCTTCGAGATTCCGGCGGGCTACGAGGTTCAGGTGCGGCCGCGCTCCGGCTTGGCTGCCAAGCACGGCGTCACGGTCCTCAATACGCCCGGCACCATCGACAGCGACTATCGCGGCGAGGTGAAGATCATCCTCGTCAATCTGGGCGAGGAGGCATTCACCGTCGCGCGCGGCGACAGGATCGCGCAGATGGTCGTCGCGCCGGTCGTCCAGGCAGAGTTCGGTGAGCGAAAAAGTCTTGCGGTTAGCGAGCGGGGTGACGGTGGTTTCGGTTCGACGGGAACCGGGTGACCGGCCGGGGCTGTCAGGGGGTGGCGGGGACCGATTTTCCCGCGTCGCGAAGATAGCCATGCGCGTTCCCCATCGCCGAGATGGTGCTGCGGTTCCGGCCAGCCTGCTTGGCCTGGTAGAGATTGCTGTCCGCGGCTGCATAGATGACATCGAAGGATTGCGGCGCCGCGGAAAACGCGCCGCCGACGCTAACCGAGAGCCGGATGGTGTCGTCACCTTCACCGACGCTGATCGCGTTGATGGCCAGCCGCAGGCGCTCGGCCACCGTCCGGCCTTGTCCGATATTGGCGCAGGGCAGCGAGATGGCGAATTCCTCGCCGCCGATCCGGCCCAAGGCGTCGCCGACGCGGATCGAATGACGCAGCTCGGTCGCGATCGCCTTCAAGGCCTGATCGCCGGTCGGATGCCCCAGCCGGTCGTTGATCTGCTTGAAATTGTCGGCGTCCACGACGAGCAGCATCAGGCCGCCCTGCTGCTTTCTCTCAAGTGTCGCGATGTGGCGGCGGATCTCGCCCTCGAAGCCGGCCCGGTTGAGAAGTCCCGTCAGCCGGTCGGTCGTGGCGGCGCGTTGGAGGCCGGCATTGTCCGACATCAGGCTGTTCAACCGGACAGCCAGATAAACGACATAGGGAAGGGCGGTCACCAGCGGCACGGCGAACGCGAAAAGCGCCGCCGTCATCATGACCGGTTGTCCGAACCCGCGGAATAGATAGAACCCCGCCGTCCCCGACATCAGCGTCATCGCAGCGACCAGCACGAGAAATTCGCCGCAGATGGTTCGGATATGGGCAAAGGCAGGGCGCAACGGTGATCTCGCTGGTTTCTCGGCCGGCGGATTTACCTGCACCGAGCCTCCGTTTTCCCGCAATTGTCATAAGATCGCGTTGGCGGGATCCGGACAATTCGATGCTTCGCTCGTATTGTGCCGTCGGTTCGATGGCGCTTTGGCGCACTTGGGGTATGCTTTTTTATCGGACGGCCGCGGTTTGGATGACGCGGCCTCACATCCGGTGGCTTTTCGCCATAAGCTTCACACGTGACGGGATAGGGCGACGGGCTGCGACTGAGCCACGACGCGATAGGGAGAACCAAGCCATGGACAAAGCCGCAAACGACAGCAGGGCGTGGACGCGGGGGCGGGGGCGTATCTATGATTCCATCGTCGACACCATCGGCGATACGCCGATCGTCCGCCTGGACAAGCTGGCGAAGGAAAAGGGCGTCAAGGCGCATCTTCTCGCCAAGCTCGAATTCTTCAATCCGATCGCCAGCGTCAAGGACCGTATCGGCGTCGCGATGATCCAGAAACTCGAAGCCGACGGTCGGATCACGCCGGGCAAGACGACGCTGGTCGAGCCCACTTCGGGTAACACCGGTATCGCGCTCGCCTTCGCGGCGGCCGCCAAAGGCTATCGGTTGATCTTGACCATGCCCGAGACGATGTCGGTCGAACGACGCAAGATGCTGCGGCTGCTCGGCGCGGACCTGGTGCTGACCGAGGGCGCCAAGGGGATGAAGGGCGCGATCGCCAAGGCCGAGGAACTCGTCGCCGAGATCCCGGACGCTGTGATGCCCCAGCAATTCGAGAACCCGGCCAACCCGGAAATACACCGCGTCACCACCGCCGAGGAAATCTGGAACGATACCAAGGGCGAGGTCGACGTGCTGGTGGCCGGCATCGGCACCGGCGGCACGATCACTGGCGCCGGCCAAGCGCTGAAGCAGAAGAAGCCCGGCCTCAAGGTCATCGCCGTGGAACCGGAGGCATCGCCGATTTTGTCGGGCGGGGCTCCCGGGCCGCACAAGATCCAGGGGATCGGCGCCGGTTTCGCCCCGGCAATCCTCGATCGCGAGGTCTATGACGAGGTCGTCCAGGTCTCGAACGAGGAATCCTTTGAGCTGGCGCGTCTGGTCGCGCGGCTGGAAGGCGTTCCGGTGGGAATTTCATCCGGCGCGGCGCTCGCGGCCGCGATCCGCGTCGGTCGACGCGACGAGATGGCGGGCAAGAACATCGTCGTGATCATCCCGTCCTTCGCCGAGCGGTACCTGTCGACGGCGCTGTTCGAAGGGCTGGGTGACGAGGAGTAGGCAGTGACGCGTGGCCGGACCACGGCGTCGACGCAACCGTAAAAACGCGATTGCCCGGTCAGCCTTGCGGCCACCGGGCAATCGAATAGACAAACCAAAAAAGAGACTGGTCAGCCGGCCGTGTTGTATGGCCGTGGGGCGTCGCCACCGGAATAGCCCGTGCTCGCGCCGCCGGACCCTGCGGCACCCGGACGCGCTGCGCCGGCGCGGGGCGGCTTGCGCTTCGGACCGGGAACGAGACCTTCGCGCTGCGCCTGCTTGCGAGCAAGCTTGCGGGAGCGGCGAATAGCCTCCTGCTTTTGACGAGCGCGTCGCTCGGACGGCTTCTCATAGGCGCGGCGCGCCTTCATTTCACGGAAGACGCCTTCGCGCTGCAATTTCTTCTTCAGAGCCCGAAGGGCCTGATCGACATTGTTGTCTCTGACGTCGACTTTCAAAACGACTCCTCACTGATCGGTTATTAAGGGCCTCGCGCCGCTTCTCCTCGCAATGGGAGAGGGCGGGACCGCCACATGGCCGGCGACGATCAGTCAGCCGGCGGATTTCTTTGCGCGTGGCTTCGACGCAGTCGTCTTCGCCTTTGCCTTAGTAGCCTTCGCCTTGACGACCTTCGGTGCCTCGGCGGCATCCCGCTCCATACGGAGCTTCTTGAGCCGCGCCGTCTTTTCCTGGGTCGCCAGCGATTCTGCGGCGATGATGCCGACCGCGGAACCCTTGGCCGGTCGTTCCGGCGGACCCGAAAGCGCTGCTTCGGCGCGCTCGCGCGCCTTTCGGGAATTCTCCATCATCTCGACTTTCGATCACTTGGCACCGAGACGCGGAGCGACCCGAAATAAAGTTTCGGTCGATGCGACCGGCGGAGCGGACCCCGCCGGTCGTACCTTAACGTGTTAGGCGCGCTGGACGTTGATCGCCTTCGGACCCTTGCCGCGGGTGTCGGGCTCGGTGTCGAAGCTGATCTTGTCGCCCTCGTTGAGTGAGGAGATGCCTGCGCGCTCAAGCGCGGAGACGTGAAGAAAAACGTCCTTCGCGCCGCCGTCCGGCGTAACGAATCCGAAACCCTTGGCTTCGTTGAAGAACTTGACGGTGCCGGTCTGGCTCATGGATAAACCTTTCGTCGCTGCCCTGTCTGGGCTCTGCTGGAAGTTTCGCGCGACGCGATAGACTTCTATGGTTGTATGGACACAGCAACACGCTGCGGCCGGAGATTCGGAATTTCACACGGTTTCGGCGAAAGGTTTGGTTCTCATCGCTCCGGTCATTGCACAGCAAAACCAGGCAAACCGCCGATTCTTCGGTGGCGGAACGTCAGCCAGACTCCGGGTCTGCAAATACCCGAAGTAGGATTATGGCCTCTGACGCGTCCAAGTGCAAGAGCCACCGTTCGAATGCGATCGTGGCAAACAGATCGACGGCGGCGAACCGGCGGGTCCGGCCTCCTTGCTATCGCCTGGCGACGCGCAGCGGCAGGCCGCCGAGCGGCTGCACCGTAATTCGTTGAACCACCTCCGGCGGGCTGCTTCCAGCGTAGTCGAACCGCAGATGTTTGAGCAGCGCGGCGAGCGCGATGACGCCTTCCTGCAGCGCGAAGCTCGCCCCGATGCACACACGCGGTCCGACGCCGAAGGGCAAGTATTGATAGCGGTCGATCGTCTCGCGGTTGCCCGGCAGAAAGCGGCTCGGAATGAAATGGTCAGGCCGGTCCCAGAGCATTTCGTGGCGGTGGATCAGCCACGGCATGACCAGAACCGTCGCGCCGGCCGGGATCTCGACATCGCCGACGCGGTCTGGTGCCAGCGCCGTCCGGTTCAGCGAGGGGGCCGGCGGGTAAAGCCGCAGCGCCTCCTCGAACACCGCCCTTGTGTAGACGAGGCGGTCGACCCATTCGCTCGGATGCGACAGCGTCGGCAGCACGCTGTCCAGCTCGGCTTCGACCGCTGCCTGCTCGGCTGGCGCCTGGCTGAGCAGATACAGCGTCCAGGCGAGCGAGCGCGCCGTCGTCTCGTGGCCGGCGCCGATGAAAGTGATGATATTGTCCTCGATCTCGTTCGCCGACAAGCCGTCGGCCTTGATCAAAAGCGACAGAAGGTCGTTCGGCGCACCTTCGGGATCGCGCGCGATCCGGGCGCGGCGGCCTTCGATCGTCGCCGCGATCAAGCCGCGGAAATGCGTCATCGACCGTCGGCCCTTGATGCGGCGCAAGCGCGGCAGGAATGCCGGCGCGCCCAGCAGGTCGAGCGGGTCGATCCGGCCCATCGAGCCGAGAAAGGCCTGGGTGGATGTGGCGAAGGTCTCGCCGTCGCCGGCGATGTCGTCGGTAAACAGTGTCGCCTGCAGGATATCGAAGGTGAGCAGCGTCATCTCGTGGCTGCCGTCGACCGTCTCGCCCACCCGCCCGGCCATCCGCTCGGCGAAGACCTCTGAGCGCGCCTGCATCGTCTCCGTGAAGCCGGCGATGTTCCGCGGCGTGAACACCGGCGCGATGGCCTTGCGGGTGCGCCGCCACAGCGCACCCTCGGCGGTCAGCAACCCATCGCGCAGCAGCGGGCGCAGGATCCGCTGGCGCAGCGGCTGCATGACGTAGTTGGCGGCATTTTCGACGAGGCAGTGGCGCACGCCCTTGGGGTCGTTAACGACGATGTTGGGGACGCCCAGCCAAGTGCCGCGGATATATGGCTCCTTGAACGCGCGCGTTCCCCAGATCTCGATCGGATTGCGTGACGCGGTCTTCAGGAAGCTGGCAAAGCCGAGCGGTTCGGCGTGCGGAATCGGCGCCGGCGGGCGAAACGGTCGGACGGGCATATCCATTGGCGTATCCATGAAGCCGGCGGTCCTTTATGGTGTCGTTCGGGATATGGGTAGGCGGACGATTGGCGTCGAGCGTGGCGCGGCGTATCGGCCTTTCCTGGCCGGCTTGGATCGCGACAGCCGACACTTTATATAGAGCGGGCGCAAACGGCGATTCGTCGCGGCACGCCGCCCCGCCCGAACCCAAGGAACAGCATGTCCGCAACGAACGAAACGAACCCCGTCCCGGAGGCTGAATACGGCGCCGATTCGATCAAGGTCCTGAAGGGCCTGGACGCGGTTCGCAAACGGCCGGGCATGTATATCGGCGACACCGACGACGGCTCGGGCCTGCATCACATGGTCTACGAGGTCGTCGACAACGCCATCGACGAGGCGCTGGCCGGCCACGCGACGCGTGTGACCGTGACGCTCAATCCCGATGATTCCTGCACGGTGACCGACAACGGCCGCGGCATTCCCACCGATATCCATACCGGCGAGGGCGTCTCGGCGGCCGAGGTCATCATGACCCAGCTGCATGCCGGCGGAAAGTTCGACCAGAATTCCTACAAGGTGTCCGGCGGCCTGCACGGCGTCGGCGTCTCGGTGGTCAACGCGCTGTCGGTCAAGCTGTCGATGTCGATCAAGCGCAAGGGCAAGGTGCATCAGATGTCCTTCACCCACGGCGTGCCCGACGGCTCGCTGGAAGTGACGGGCGATGCCGGTGACGAAACCGGCACGGCGATCACCTTCCTGCCGTCCACCGACACCTTCCGGGGGGTGACGACGTTCGATTATGCAACGCTCGAACATCGCCTGCGCGAACTCGCCTTCCTCAATTCCGGCGTGCGTATCCTGTTGTCCGACAAGCGGCACGCCGACGAAAAGCGCACTGAGCTCTTATACGAGGGCGGACTGGAGGCCTTCACCCGCTATCTCGATCGGGCGCGCAAGCCGCTGATCCCCGAGCCGATCGCCCTGACCGGCGAGAAGGACGGCATCACCGTCGAGGCGGCGCTGTGGTGGAACGATTCCTACAACGAGACGGTGCTCTGCTTCACCAACAATATTCCCCAGCGCGACGGCGGCACCCATATGGCGGGCCTGCGCGGCGCGCTGACACGGCAAGTGAACGGTTATGCCGAAAGCTCCGGCATCCTGAAGAAGGAAAAGGTGTCCTTGACCGGCGATGATTGCCGCGAGGGCCTGACCTGCGTCCTGTCGGTGAAGGTGCCGGACCCGAAATTCTCCTCCCAGACCAAGGACAAGCTGGTTTCCTCCGAGGTGCGTCCGGTGGTCGAGAGCCTCGTCAACGAGACCCTGTCGACCTGGTTCGAGGAGCACCCGCAGGAAGCCCGGATCGTCATCGGCAAGGTCGTCGAGGCGGCGACCGCTCGCGAGGCCGCCCGCAAGGCGCGCGATCTGACCCGGCGCAAGGGCGCGCTGGACATTACCTCGCTGCCCGGCAAGCTCGCCGACTGCCAGGAGCGCGATCCGGCCAAGTCTGAAATCTTCATCGTCGAGGGTGATTCGGCCGGCGGCTCGGCCAAGGGCGCGCGGTCGCGCAAGAACCAGGCGATCCTGCCGTTGCGCGGCAAGATCCTCAATGTCGAGCGGGCGCGCTTCGACCGGATGCTCGGCTCCGACCAGATCGGCACGCTGATCACCGCGCTGGGTACGTCGATCGGCAAGGACGAGTTCAATGCCGACAAGCTGCGCTACCACAAGATCATCATCATGACCGACGCCGACGTCGACGGCGCCCATATCCGTACCCTGCTTCTGACCTTCTTCTTCCGGCAGATGCCCGAACTGATCGAGCGCGGCCATATCTACATCGCCCAGCCGCCGCTCTATAAGGTCACCCGTGGCAAGCAGAGCCAGTATCTGAAGGACGAGAAGGCGCTCGAGAATTACCTGATTGAGGGTGGCCTCGACGATGCTGGCCTGACGCTTGCATCGGGCGAGGTGCGGACCGGCCGGGATCTGCGCGGGGTCGTCGACGATGCCTTGCAGGTGCGCCAGGTGCTGGGCGGGTTGCATTCGCGCTATCATCGCAGCGCCGTCGAGCAGGCGGCGATCTGCGGCGGCCTCACACCGGAGGTCGCGGACGATGCCGCGCGTGGCCCCGCCATGGCCCAGCGGATTTCCGAGCGGCTGGATCTTGTTGCCGAGGAAACCGAGCGCGGCTGGACCGGCGAGTCAGTGGATGGCGGCTACCGTTTCCTGCGCACGGTCCGCGGCGTCTCCGAAGTGCAGACGCTCGACGCGGCGCTGATCCATTCCGGTGACGCCTTGCAGCTCAATCGCCTCGCCTCGCATCTGGCGGACACCTACGAAGGCCTGCCGGTGCTGCGCCGCCGCGACACCGCGCGCGAGTTGTCCGGACCGATGGAACTCCTGACCGCCGTCTTCGATGTCGGCCGCAAGGGATTGGCGCTGCAGCGCTACAAGGGGCTCGGCGAGATGAACCCCGAGCAGCTGTGGGAGACGACGCTGGACCCCGAGGCCCGGACCCTGGTGGTGGTCAAGATTCCCGACGCGACCGACGCCGACCAGCTGTTCTCGCGGCTGATGGGCGACGAGGTCGAGCCGCGTCGCGAATTCATCCAGGAACACGCCCTGCAGGTCGCCAATCTGGATATCTGAGGCGAAGCGTCTCGGCAGTCGCGCTAGCCCGCCCCGGGATCTGTATTTGCGCATGAACGATGAGAAACGGAAGTCGGTGTCGCTAGTTGGCTGCCGAACAAAGAAGCCTGAGCTTGCTCCGGAATGGGCAACTTCTATGACCGGATCTTCGCCAGGGGTCGACATTCATGAATTCGAGGGTCAGGTTCGGTGACGGAATTGCCGGGGAAGTCGGTCTGCAGGGGGCAACAAAGATGAACGCCGACAAAGCGGGTCGGACGCCGAAGAAACTGCGGTGTCGCGCTGTCTGCCAAGTCCGTCATGGTGGGAAAACACGCGATAAGTCCTACATATCTCTGGAAACGCGAGGATATGGATCGATGAGTGTCGCCTTCGTCAAGGAACCCAATGAGGACCAGGTCGAGGTCCTGCCGGATCGTGAACTGGGCTCGGACCCGAACCTGGTCACTACGCGCGGCCTAAAACTGATCGACAGCGAGATCGCGGCGCTGGAAAAGCAATTGGACGAGGCGCGCACGGCCGGCGACAAGCTCGCCATGGCCACGATCAACCGCGATCTTCGCTACTGGCAGGCACGCCACGCGACCGCGGAAATCGTCGTCCCGCCAGCCTCGGTGGCGACGGTTCACTTCGGAAGCCGCGTGGCAATCGAAAGGGACGATGGTCGCCGGCAGCTGTTCCAGATCGTCGGAATCGACGAGGCTGACCCGGCCGAGGGCCTCCTCTCCTATATATCGCCGCTGGCCAAGAGCCTGATGGGAAAAGAGCTCGGCGACATCGTCAAGGCGGGCGCCAGCGATGCCGAGATCGTCGAGATTATGGCGGATTAGGCTGAGGCCGCGATCGCATAAAGCGCGGCAGACGCGGCAACGATTCACGTGAAACAAAGGCGGCGCGGGCGGGTCGTCCCTCTCCTGATAGTATTCTTGCGGGGCGGAACATGAGCAAACCCCTCTGGTCCGGCGTGAAGGCTTGGGCGCGCGACCTGAAGCGTGACGTCGTTGCGCTGTGGATCGCCGCGCGCGATCGTAGGACGCCGCTGCTGGCGAAACTGCTGGCCGCCTCGGTCGCCGCCTATGCCTTATCTCCGATCGATCTCATTCCCGATTTCATTCCGGTGTTGGGCTATCTCGACGATCTCCTGATTGTGCCGCTCGGCATTTTGCTGACCATTCGGCTGGTGCCACCAGCGCTGATGGCCGAGTTCAGGATCGCGGCCGAGGCGCGGGCGGGCCGCCCCGTCAGCCGCGCCGCGGCAGCGGTTGTCGTCGCGCTGTGGCTTGCCGGATTGGCGGCGGTCGCAGTCTGGCTGTGGCCTGCGAAGACTGGCTGAGCGCCCGAAGGCATCCGCTGCGGCCGATGCATCGATCCTTAACAGATGCTTACCGTCGCTCTGCCCGCAGAGCATGGCAGCGTTGCGCGTCAGGCCATTGCTGCGTTGCACAAGAATGATCATCTTGAACGGGAAAGGAGAATGCCATGAACATCACCGACAAGATCCGCAGCGCATTCCGCCGCAATCCCGAGCAGGAGCGCGTTCGCGCCTATCTCGACCAGTCCATATCGATGGCCGATCTGGAGCGTCGCATGCGCGAAGTCGACCAGGGTCGTTTCCAGCCGCGCGGCTACGGATTCTAAAACCATATTCCTATCTTGGGCGCGGCCGGAACGACTGGCCGAATCCTGCGTCTGCAGCGTCGATCGGCCTAATACCAAGCTGCGGCGATAGGGACCTATTCGACCGGGACGATCGCCGATGCATGGCGAGGAGCGGGACGACGCGCGATGCGGCGCATCGGGCGAGGCCCGCGACGAATCCAGGCGCGGCGAGCGCCCGGCCATAGGTGGGCTGGACGGGCTCGCCGGACGGCGTCGCACCGCTTGCCCGATGCGCCGCATCGAACTGCGCGTCGCTCCTGGCCGGACAAGCCCGTTCAGCGCCATCGAATAGGTCCCTATCGCCGCAGGTTGGTATAAGTGAGGCCAGATGCCTCTGGCCAAGTTCGACGAAAGGGCTATGTCGACACATGATGTCGAGCCGTCGGTGCCGCGTCTTGCGGCGCAGGCGCCCTGCCAGCCCGGTTTCCCAAGGCCTTCCATGTCCCCGATCCTATCTGTCCGGAACGTCTCGAAGACCTATGAGGGCGGATTCCAGGCGCTGAAGAACATCGATCTGGCGATCGACAAGGGTGAAATCTTTGCGCTGCTCGGCCCGAACGGGGCCGGCAAGACCACCCTCATATCGATCGTCTGCGGCATCACCAACCTGTCCGAAGGCGTCATCAGCGTCGCCGGTCACGACATCGGCAAGGATTATCGCGCCGCGCGGTCGATGATCGGTCTGGTGCCGCAGGAACTCACTACCGACGCCTTCGAGACGGTCTGGGACACGGTGTCCTTTTCACGTGGCCTATTCGGCAAACGGCGCGATCCGGCGCATATCGAGTCGGTGCTGCGCGATCTGTCCCTGTGGGACAAGAAGGACGCCAAGGTCATGACGCTGTCGGGCGGCATGAAGCGACGCCTTCTGATCGCCAAGGCGCTGTCGCACGAGCCGGAGCTGCTGTTCCTCGACGAGCCGACCGCCGGCGTCGACGTGTCACTGCGGCGCGACATGTGGAACGTCGTCCGCCGCTTGCGCGATTCGGGCGTCACCATCATCCTCACCACCCACTACATCGAGGAAGCCGAGGAGATGGCCGACCGCGTCGGCGTCATCTCCAAGGGCGAGCTGATCCTCGTCGAGGGAAAAGCCGAACTGATGCGCAAGCTCGGCCACAAGGAGCTGACGCTGCAATTGCAGGAGCCGCTGGAGCGTCTGCCGGAGACGCTGGCTGGCTATAATCTCAGCCTGGCGCCCGACGGCGAAAGCCTCACCTACACCTACGACACCCACGCCGGGCGGACCGGGATCACGACGTTGATGGCCAAGCTGTCCGACGCGGGCCTCCGGTTCCGGGATCTGTCGACCAAGCAGTCCACGCTGGAGGAGATTTTCGTGAATCTGGTGAAGGAGCGGGCATGAATTTTCAGGCCGTGCGCGCGATCTACGTGTTTGAGATGGCCCGCACCTGGCGCACCGTCATGCAGAGCGTGATCTCTCCGGTCATCTCGACCTCGCTCTATTTCGTCGTGTTCGGCGCGGCGATCGGCTCGCGTATCACCGAGATCGATGGCATCTCCTACGGCGCCTTCATCGTGCCCGGTCTGATCATGCTGTCGCTGTTGACCCAGAGCCTGACCAACGCGGCCTTCGGTATCTATTTTCCGAAATTCGTCGGCACGATCTACGAAATCCTGTCGGCGCCGATCTCCGCCTTCGAAATCGTGCTCGGCTATGTCGGCGCCGCGGCGACGAAATCGGTGATTCTCGGGTTGATCATCCTGGCGACCGCCGCGCTGTTCGTCGATCTCAGGATCGAGCACCCGGTCTGGATGATCGTCTTTCTGGTTCTGACGGCGATCACCTTCTCGCTGTTCGGCTTCATCATCGGTATCTGGGCGGACGGTTTCGAGAAGTTGCAGATCGTGCCGCTGTTGATCGTGACGCCGCTGGCCTTTCTCGGCGGCAGTTTTTATTCGATCAAGATGCTGCCGGAGTTCTGGCAGGACGTCAGCCTCGTCAATCCGGTCGTCTATCTGATCAGCGGCTTTCGCTGGGCATTCTACGGCACGTCGGACGTCTCGATCGGCGTCAGCCTGACCATGACACTGGCGTTTCTCGTTGTTAGCCTGGCGGTCATCGGCTGGATCTTTCGTACCGGTTACCGATTGAAGAGTTGAGCAGCGCGCGACCGCGCTTAAGGGTTTTGGTTCGACGAGGCGGAGGAGGACGGGATGAACGACGGCCAGGCCGATATCGGCGTTCTAGGGCTCGGCACGATGGGCGCCAATCTCGCCCTCAACATCGCCGAAAAGGGTTTTACGGTCGCGGTCCACAACCGGACCACGGCGAAAGCCTTCGCGCTTCGCGACGACAATCCCGATCTCGGCGAGAACATCCTGCCGACGGAAACGCTGGAAGACTTCGTCGCCGCCCTGAAGAGCCCGCGACTGGTGCTGTTCATGGTCACCGCCGGCAAACCCGTCGACGATGAGATGCAGCGGGTCATGTCACTGCTGTCGCCCGGCGACGTGATGATCGACGCCGGCAATGCCGATTTCAACGACACGGTCCGCCGCTCGGCCGTTGTGGAGGAAACCGGCCTGCATTTCGTCGGCATGGGCGTCTCCGGCGGCGAACTCGGCGCGCGACACGGGCCCTCCATCATGGTCGGCGGCGCGAGAAAGACCTATCCGCTGCTCGAGCCGATCCTGGAAAAGATCGCGGCAAAATACGAGGGCGAACCCTGCGTCGCCTGGCTCGGGCCGGACGGCGCCGGGCATTTCGTCAAGACCATCCACAACGGTATCGAATATGCCGACATGCAGATGATCGCCGAAATCTACGGCATCATGCGCGACGGCATTGGCCTGAAGCCAACCGAGATGGCGAAAATCTTCGCCGACTGGAACACCCGCGGCCTTGCCTCTTACCTGATCGAGATCACAGCCGTGACGCTCGCCGAGTCCGACCCGGAAACCAACCAGCCGATGGTCGATGTGATCGTCGACGAGGCGGGCCAGAAAGGCACCGGCCGCTGGGCGGTGATCGAGGCGCAAAAGCTCGGCGTCGGCGCCACGACGATCGAGGCGGCGGTCTCAGCGCGGGGCGTATCTTCCCGGCGCAGCGAACGCGAAACGGCCTCCGCGCTCTATCGGGAGGTCAAGACAAACGACGTCGAATTTGGCGGCGCGGCCGAGCCCATCGCCGAACTCGAACAGGCATTGGAAACGGCCAAGATCATCGCCTACGCTCAGGGCTATGCGACAATGGCGGCGGCCTCAGAGGAATATGGCTGGAGCCTGCCGCTCGGCGAGATTGCCCGCATCTGGCGTGCTGGCTGCATCATCCGCTCGCGTTTTCTCGACGATATCGCCAAGGCGTATGACGCCGGGAACGTGGTCAATCTGCTGCAGGCGCCGGACTTCGTCACCCGCGTCGCGGAGGGTGAGGCGTCGCTGCGCCGCATCGTCGCCAAGGCGGCTCTCGCCGGCATCCCGGTGCCTGCCCTGTCGGCGGCGCTGGCCTATTTCGACGACTATCGCCGCGCACGCGGCACCACCAATCTGACCCAGGCCCAGCGCGACCTCTTCGGCGCGCACACCTTCCGCCGGCGCGACAAGGAGGGCGTCTTCCACCACCTCTGGCCCGCTGTCTGATCCCGTCTGGCTGCTGCCGAGAAGCGGCAGCCAGACGACCAGCGCAAGCAGCGTCGCCAGCAGGACCGGCGGCGTGATCACCAGTCCGACCTTCATGTACTGGCCCCAGGTGATGCGATGTCCCTTGGCAGCCAGGACATGCAGCCAGAGCAGCGTGGCGAGGCTGCCGATCGGGGTGAATTTCGGCCCTAGATCGTTGCCGATGACGTTGGCATAGACCATCAGCTCCTGCGTCAGCGGCGAAACGTCCGCCTGGTCGATCGCCAGGGCGCCCACCAGCGTCGCCGGCATATTGTTCATGATCGAGGCCAGGATCGCGGCGGCAAAGCCGGTTCCCACGGTGGCGATGACGATCCCCTGCCGGCTCAGCCAGACGAGGACATCGGCTGCCAGCTCGGTCAGGCCCGCATTGCCGAGGCCGTAGACCACGAGATACATGCCGACCGAGAAGAGGACGATCTGCCAGGGCGCGTTGCGGAGGACCCGGCCGATCGGAACCACGGCCTCGCCCCTGCCGATCCAGCGGCCGGCGATGGCCAGGAGCAGGGACGCCGCCGCGCCGGTGACGAAGGCGATCGGCACGTCGAAGGGGCCGGTGGCGAAATAGGCGACGAGAAGCACCCCCAGCAGCGGAAATGCCGCCCTGAAGACCAGCGGATCACGAATTGCCGAACGCGGCTCCTCCAGTTCCTCCGCCGGGTAGGATGCGGGGACCGATCGGCTGTAATAGGTCCAGAGGACTGCGAGTGTCGCGCCCAGGGCGACGAGGTCCACCGGCACCATCACCGCCGCGTAGCGGTTGAAGCTGATGTCGAAATAGTTTGCCGAGACGATGTTCACGAGATTGGAGATAATCAGCGGCAGGCTGGTCGTGTCCGCCACGAACCCCGTCGCCACGATGAAGGCAAGCGCCGCCTCGGGTCGAAAGTCCAGTCGCAGCAGGATCGCGAGAACGATCGGGGTGAGGAGCAGCGCCGCGCCGTCATTGGCGAAGAAGGCCGCGATGACCGCGCCGAGCAGGACGACGAGTGGGAACAGCCGCCGGCCGTTGCCACCGCCCCATCGCGCGACATGCAGCGCCGCCCAGTGAAAGAAGCCCGCCTCGTCGAGGACCAGCGAGATGACAATCAGCCCGACGAAGGTGAAGGTCGCGTCCCAGACGATGCCCCAGACCACGCCGAGGTCGGTGAGGTCGACGACGCCTGCGGCGAGCGCCACGGCCGCGCCGCCGAGCGCGCTCCAGCCGATGCCGAGACCCTTCGGCTGCCAGATGACGAGGACGAGGGTGGCGAGGAAGATCGCGAAGGCGAGCATGGATATTATCCGGACGAGGAGAGAAGATCAGATCGAATGCCGCTGTCTTCTCATCCGTCGTCGAACCGGCCACCGCCCGCGGTGACCACTTTGCCGTCCTCCTTGGTGAACGGTCCGATCTCCGGGGCCGGCAGGACCTCCAACACCGCCTCGGACGGCCGGCACAGCCGCGCGCCCTTGTCCGTAACGACGATCGGCCGGTTGATCAGGATCGGATGCGCCATCATCGCCGCCAGGATTTCCTCGTCCGGCAGTTTCGGGTCGTCGAGCCCGAGTTCGGCATAGGGGGCCCCCTTCTCGCGCAGGAGCTCGCGCGGCGTCATCTTCATCCGGTCGAGAAGCGCGATCAGCGTCTCGCGGCTGGGCGGGGCCTTCAGATATTCGATGATCCGGGGTTCCTCGCCGGACTGCCGGATCATGGCGAGGGTGTTGCGCGAGGTACCGCAGTCGGGATTGTGGTAGATCGTGACAGTCATGAGGTCCCTGCTGGCTTGGGAGCGGACGCGGTCGTATCGTCCAGGCGGCCAATGGCGCGGATTTCGGCGGTCAGGCTGGTTCGCTTGAGCTTATCGACCGGCAACGCCGCGAAGACGGAGATGCGATTGCTTAGATGATGGAACGCTCGCAGAAAGGCGCGCTCCACATTTCGCCGCGTGGATCGCTGCCGGCGGAATAGGCGCGAAAGCGATCGCCATGAGTGCAGTTCATGATGCTCTCGGCCAGAACCGATCGGGCCAAGTTCCAGGTTAGGAACAGAACGTTAAACGGCGCGTCGGGCGTCATTGGCAGACCACCTTCGAACATGCGCCCAGAAGCGCGCTGAGATCGCCGCAGATTTCCGGACGGCCGCCGCAGCAGTCCTCCGTCAGAAATGCCAGCAGCTCGCGCATGGCGCCGTAGTTCGCGGCATAATAGATGTGTCGGCCAACCCGCCGGGAGCGGACAAGACCGGAGCGTTCCAGCGCCGTCAAATGAAAGCTCATGCGGGTCGCCGGAATCGCCAGTCGATCGGCAATCTCGCCAGAGGCTAGGCCGTTCGGGCCCGTCTTAACCAGCAGCCGGAAGGCCGAAAGGCGATCGATATGAGCGAGCGCCGCGAGCGCGGGGACAGCGTTGTCATCATCCATTCTGCGATAATACAACGATGTTTGTAACATCACAATGACGGCGCAAAACCCGCGACACTGTACCGAGAGGATCGGCGATGCGTTCGAAGCAGCCGCCTACCGCTCGTGGTCGGGGATCTTCAGGGCGTAACCGCAGGCCTTGCAGTGGACGGCGTCGGGCTCGTGGCGCTGCAAACCGCATTGCGGGCAGGGGAAATGCACCTTGTTCGGCCGGAACACCGCCTGGGCGAGCCGCACGAACAGCGAGATGCCGATGATCATGATGACGATCGAGGTCAGCTTGCCCCACGATCCGGCAAGGGTAATGTCGCCATAGCCGGTGGTCGTCACCGACGCGACAGTGAAGTAGAGGGCGTCGAGATAACCCTCGATGCCGGAACCCTTGCGGAAGAAGGTCGTGTAGACGAAGCCGGTCGCCAGAAACAGGAACGTGATCAGATTGACGATCGCGCGCGCCGGGATCTCCCATTCCTGGTAGCCATGCCGCCGCAGAGGCCGCCACAGCACGCCGCTCTGCGAGATCGACCACAGGCGGATGATGCGCAGGAAGCCGAAATTGATCAGCCAAAAGGGCATCAGCAGCGTCGCCAGGATGACCAGGTCCAGCAGCACGAAGGGCTGGCGCAGCCACCGCAATGGCTCGCGCGCCGCAAAACCACGGCCGGCGATATCGAGCGCCAGGATCGCAGCCACGGTAAAATCGACAATGAGAAACGCTTCCGTCTCGCGCAGCACCGGACTGGCAATGAACAGGGCGATGATGGCGAGATCGACGACCAACACGGCCATCTGGAACCGCAGCGCCTTGCGCGTATGGCCGTGATAAAGCCGGCGTAGCCTCACCCGCGCGCGGGTAACACGAGTCTGGAGACTTCGCCCATGCGTGTCGGTGGCTGGAAGGAGCGTTCGAAGCATCAGGGCCGTCGGTTCAGACTCGGGAAGCTAAAGTGTGGACCGGTCGGTACCAAAGGGGCGTTAACATGCGGTGGTCCATTGCCGGGCGTGAGGGAATCCAGGAAGCGATGAGCGAGACGAACACCGCCCCGCGAATAACCATCACCTATTGCACGCAATGCCAATGGCTGCTCCGCGCCGCCTGGATGGCGCAGGAGCTTCTGTCGACCTTCGGGTCAGACCTTGGTGAGGTGGCCTTGGTTCCGGGCACGGGCGGCGTCTTCGAAATTTGCTACGACGGCGCGACGATCTGGGAGCGCAAGGCCGATGGCGGGTTTCCCGACGCGAAGATCCTCAAGCAGCGCGTGCGAGACCGGCTCGACCCGGCGCGCGACCTCGGCCACAACGATCACTGATCACGCCGCGTCGATGGTCACGAAGCGCTTGTCGAACGCCAGATGGCCGGCGATCTCTCTGACGCCGTCATGCGGATTGTCATAGGCCCAGACCGCATTGTCCGCTGCCGTGCCCTCGGCGGAAATCGACCAGTAGCGCGCCTCGCCCTTGAACGGACACGTCGTACTGCGGTCGGTCGGATGCAGGAACGCCATCTCCACCCGGTCCCTCGGAATGTAGTGGACGGGGTCGTAACCGGTTTCCTTCAGCACCAATGCGTTGTCGGCCGAGGCGATGACAGCGCCGTGGAAGGTGACGGTCACCGGCCCCGTGGCCGGCTCGATGCTGATGCGCTCTCTGGTTCGTTCGGCGAGGTCGGCGGTCATGGTCATGTCCCTTCGCGAAAGATTCGATCCATCAAGGAAGCCGGATGACGATCCCCCGGTTCCGCCGCTGCGGCGAACGGTCCGTTGTCGGGGCGGCGACGCCGGGCGGAGAGGCCACCGCCCGGCGCGTTGCTTGAGATGCGCTTAGAGCGCCAGTTCGAGATGTGGCCGGCCGTCGGAGGTCTTCTCCACGGTCGCGCCCTTGGCATCGATCGTGACGCTCACCCGTCGCCGGAAGGCCGAAAAGCTCTCGAAGGCGACGACATCGACGGGCGCGTCGAACTGGATGGTCGCCCGAAAGCGGCCGCTCTTCGACAGTCGCTGCAAGGCGATCAGCTCGCCGGTGAATTCCCGGCCAAGATAGTGCCCGGTGACAGCCGAGCCGATCAGCAGATCGGCAACAGTCCGGTTGCGCTCGGCCGAGGCGTGTAGCGTGTTCCAGTCGCGAAACCCGTGCTGGCGGGCGACGAGTTCCAGCGTGGCGCTGTGGGTGAGGCTATGGCCGTCCTGCTCGAGGCCGGCCCTCAGGCGCTTGGCCTGGGCCTTGAAGTCGTTGACGGATGTGGTCATGCCGGTCATCTGCGTACCTTTCGCGGTTTCGCATGCGGCGTCGAAGGTTCGGTGCTCGCGATTGCCGTCCGGCCGCATGTCATCGCTGATGGCGTCACGGATGCTCGATAAGGGAATTCACCAAAGGCTTTCGCCCGCGAGCGGCGGGCTCCCTCGGCCCGGAGCCTCAAATAGGCGGGCCGGCCACCGCTTTCAATATCGGCTTGTTCCGGTGGCCGAAACGGGTCCGCCCCGCTAGAACCCGTTCAACCAACGAAGAGGACACAGCCCATGCGCGCCCAGCCAACCGCTTCCCACTATATCGACGGCGGCTATGCCGAGGACGAGGCCGGCGCGGTCTTCGACAGCACCTATTCCGCCACCGGCGAGACCATCGCCCGGCTGCATGCCGCAACGCCCGCGCTGATCGAGCGGGCGGTGGAGGCGGCCGAGCGGGGGCAGGCGGTCTGGGCGGCGATGACGGGGGCCGAGCGCGGCCGCATCCTGCGTCGGGCGGCCGGCATCATGCGCGAGCGCAACCGCGAGCTTTCCGAACTGGAGACCCTCGACACCGGCAAGGCGCTCTCCGAGACGCTGGTGGCGGACGCCGCCTCCGGTGCCGACTGCCTCGAATATTTCGGCGCGCTCGCCGCCGACATCAACGGCGAATACATCGATCTCGGTGGCTCCTTCGCCTATACCCGGCGCGAACCGCTGGGAATCTGCGCCGGCATCGGCGCCTGGAACTACCCGATCCAGATCGCCTCGTGGAAGGCCGCCCCGGCGCTCGCCTGCGGCAACGCGATGATCTTCAAGCCGTCTGAGGTAACGCCGCTCTCGGCCCTGAAGCTCGCCGAGATCCTGACGGAGGCGGGCGTGCCGGCCGGCGTCTTCAACGTCGTGCAAGGGTTGGGCGCCGTTGGCGCGGCGCTCGCAAGCCACAAGAAGATCGCCAAGGTCTCGATCACCGGCTCGGTGCCGACCGGCGCGCGGGTGATGGAAGCCGCCTCCGCGACGACCAAGCATGTGACGCTCGAACTCGGCGGCAAATCGCCGATCCTGGTCTTCGCCGACGCCGATCTCGACGCCGCGGTCTCCGGCGCGATCCTCGGCAATTTCTATTCGACCGGTCAGATCTGCTCCAACGGTACCCGGGTCTTCGTCGAGCGCTCCGTGCGGCCGGCCTTTGTCGAAAAGCTGGTCGAGCGCGTGAAGGCGATCAAGCTCGGCGATCCGATGAAGGAGGATACCGATCTCGGGCCGCTGGTCTCCAGGGCCCAGTTCGACAAGGTGCTCTCCTATCTGGAGATCGGCCGGCAAGAGGGCGCGACGCTTGCCTGCGGCGGCCGCGCGGCCTCGGTCGAGGGCTTTGCCGACGGCAGCTTCGTCGAGCCGACCGTCTTCACCGACGTTGCCGACGCCATGCGCATCGCCGGCGAGGAGATCTTCGGGCCGGTGATGTGCGTTCTCGACTTCGACGACGAGGCCGAGGCGATCCGGCGCGCCAACGCCACGGAATTTGGCCTGGCTGCCGGCGTCTACACCAAGGACATCCAGCGCGGACACCGGGTGGTGGCGAAGCTCCAGGCCGGCACCTGCTGGATCAACGCCTACAATCTGACGCCGGTGGAAATGCCCTTCGGCGGCGTCAAGCGCTCCGGCCTCGGCCGCGAAAACGGTCGCGCCGCCCTAGAGCACTACAGCCAGGTCAAGTCGGTATATGTCGAAATGGGCGTCACCGAGTCGCCGTACTGACGGGCGACGCACCCGACGGAATGTCGAACCTCCGGCGCGTTGACTTTCCGGTCGCGACATTGTTCGGCTATGCTCCACGATCGGCGCGCGAACGGAAGCCCCCGCCACATGTCTTCAATGAGTGCCGACGAGGGCCGTGCCTTTCTCGTGGACAGGCTGCGCGCCGTCGCCGATGGCGACAAGGCGGCCTTGCGCGAGGTCTACGATCGCACCTCGGCGAAGCTTTTCGGTATATGCTTGCGTATCTTGGGCAATCGCGAAGAGGCCGAGGATGTGTTGCAGGACGTTTATCTGACCGTATGGAATCGGGCGGGCAGCTTCGACCCCGGTCGGGCGAGCCCGATCACCTGGATGGCGACGATTGCCCGCAACCGGTCCATCGACCGGCTGCGCCAGATCGGCCCGCGCGCCTATGACAAATCGGTCGACGAGGCGGTGGACGTTGCGGACAAAAATCCGGACGCGCTGGAATTGCTGCATCGCGCCGACGAAGGCCGCCAACTTGCCGCCTGTCTCGGCGAACTCGACGAGCGGACGCGGGACGCGGTCGCCGCGGCGTTTTTCGGTGGCTTGACCTATGACGAACTCGCCCGGCGGGCCGAGGTGCCGCTCGGAACGATGAAAAGCGTGATCCGGCGCGGCCTGATGAAGTTGAAGGGATGCCTGTCGCAATGAGTTCGTCGCTCGATCAGGAACGGCACGACGCGGATCTGGCCGCCGAGTATGTGCTCGGCGTGCTGGACGGTTCGACGCGCCGGTCGGTCGAGCGCCGCGCCGCGAAAGATCCGGCCTTCGCCGCCGAGATCGACGCCTGGGCCGAGCGCCTCGGGCCATTGGCCGCTGCCGTTCCGCCCGTGGAGCCGCTGGTTGGAATTTGGCCGCGAATCGCCGCCGATCTCGACCGCATCACCCGCCGGCCGGCGGAGCGTTCCGGGCCAAAGGGCCGCCGGGTTTCCGCGATCTGGCAATGGCTCGGCATCGGCGCGATGGGGCTCGCGGCGGCGAGCCTCGCCGCTTTGATCTTTGTCGCGGGGCAAGACCTCGGCGCGCCAGTCGCTACGGACGGAACCCTGACGGCGACGCTCGCCTCCGATACCGGCACGCCGCTGGTCACGGTGGTAATCGACATGAACACCGCGACGGCGACGTTGATTCCGGTCGCCGGTGCCACCGAACCCGGCCGCGTGCCGGAATTGTGGCTGCTGCCGGCCGGCGGTGGGGCACCACAATCGCTCGGGCTGATCACCATGGAACGGCCGCTGCGGGTGGTGCTCAAGGGCGGCGAACTCGACGCTCCGGAGACCGCGCTGGCGGTCTCGATGGAGCCGGAAGGCGGCTCGCCAACCGGCCTTCCGACCGGGCCGGTCGTCGCGTCGGGCGCGTTGCATTCGATCTGACCATCCGCGTCCGGTAGCGCCAGCATGCCGGATGCACTACTGGCTCTGGCGATGAGCAAGCTGTTTTCTCTCCTGTTCGTGATTCTGATGGGGGCACACCTGATCAAGCCCTTCGGCCTGCCGGGGCTGAAAAAGCGTGGCGACTTCTGGAAAATCGCGGCCGTCGCACTGGTGCTGTTCAGCCTCGCGGTGCTGATCCGGCCTGAATAACCGCGACGGCGGCCTGCATGGCTTTCCTCCCGATCCAATCCCGTTAGATTGTATCGTGGGGCGCGGCCTTTGATTCTTCGGCCGCGACGGGAGATGCGCTCATGGCCGACGACCGACCGCTCAGTCTGCATGTGCCGGAACCGGAGGTTCGGCCGGGTGGAACGCCGGACTTTTCCGGCGTCAAGATCGCCAAGGCCGGCGCGGTTCGGCGTCCGCCGGTCGATGTCGACCCGGCCGAAATCCGCGACCTCGCCTATTCGATCATCCGTGTGCTCAACCGCGACGGCGAAGCCATCGGCGAATGGGCCGGCACCCTCGATGACGAAGCGGTTCTCTCCGGCCTCAAGACGATGATGCGGGTACGCGCCTTCGACCGCCGCATGTTGATGGCTCAGCGCCAGGGCAAGACCTCGTTCTACATGCAATGCCTCGGCGAGGAGGCGATCGCGTGCGCCTTCCGCGAGGCGCTCGGCCCCGGTGACATGAACTTCCCCACCTACCGACAGCAGGGGCTGTTGATTGCCGACGATTATCCGCTCGTCGACATGATGTGCCAGATCTATTCCAACCGCCGCGATCCGCTGAAGGGTCGGCAATTGCCGATCATGTATTCGTCGAAAGAGCATGGCTTCTTCTCGATCTCGGGCAATCTCGCGACGCAGTTCGTGCAGGCCGTTGGCTGGGCGATGGCCTCGGCGATCAAGGGCGACACCAAGATTGCCGCCGCCTGGATCGGCGACGGCTCGACCGCCGAGAGCGACTTTCATTCGGCGCTGGTTTTCGCGTCGACCTACAAGGCCCCCGTTGTTCTCAATATCGTCAACAACCAATGGGCGATCTCGACCTATCAGGGCATCGCGCGGGGCGGCTCCGGCACCTTCGCAGCCCGTGGCCTCGGCTTCGGCATTCCCTCACTTCGGGTCGACGGCAATGACTATCTCGCCGTCCACGCGGCCTCGAAATGGGCGGTGGAGCGCGCGCGAAGAAATCTCGGGCCGACGTTGATCGAATGGGTGACCTATCGCGCCGCCGCCCATTCGACATCCGACGATCCCTCGGCATACCGCCCGAAGGAGGAAACCGACGCATGGCCGCTCGGCGACCCGGTCAAGCGGCTGAAGAACCATCTGATCGCCCGCAAGGCCTGGAGCGAGGAGCGGCACGTCCAGGCCGAGGCCGAGATCGACGCGGAAATCCTCGCCGCCCAGAAAGAGGCCGAGACTCACGGCACGTTGCATACCGGCCCCAAGCCGTCGGTCCGCGACATGTTCGAGGACGTCTACGAGACGATGCCGCCGCATCTCAGGCGCCAGCGCCAGCAGGCGGGGTATTGAGGATGGAGACCTTGCAGAATTGGACGCCGCACTTCCAACCTCGTCATCCCGGCCTTGAGCCGGGATCCACTCCAAGTCGTCCAACGCAGCAAAATCGTTGGATCGGAGATTGCTTTTCCTCCACCGTCCCGGCGGCTGCCGTGGCTTGGCATGGATCCGGGCTCGGGGGCCGGGATGACGAAGCCGATATGGATGACGCCTCGCATCGCACAACGCGGAGTCTCGCCTGATGCCGCGCATGACCATGATCGAGGCGATCCGCGACGCTCACGCGGTGAAGATGGAAGAAGACCCCAACGTCGTCGTCTATGGCGAGGATGTTGGCTATTTCGGCGGCGTGTTTCGCTGCACGGCCGGGTTGCAGGAGCGCTTCGGCAAGAACCGCTGCTTCGACGCGCCGATCAACGAAAGCGGCATCGTCGGCACGGCGATCGGCATGGCCGCCTACGGTCTTCGCCCGGTCGTCGAGATGCAGTTCGCCGATTACGTCTATCCCGCCTACGACCAGATCGTTTCGGAGGCGGCGCGGCTGCGCTATCGCTCGGCCAACGACTTCACCGCTCCGCTCGTCGTCAGAATGCCGACCGGTGGCGGCATCTTCGGCGGTCAGACCCATTCGCAGTCGCCGGAAGCCTTGTTCACCCACGTTTCCGGGCTGAAGACCGTCGTCCCCTCCAACCCCTATGATGCCAAGGGGCTGTTGATCGCGGCGATCGAGGACAATGACCCGGTGATCTTCCTGGAGCCGAAACGACTCTACAACGGCCCCTTCGACGGCCACCACGACAAGCCGATCACGCCCTGGTCGAAGCATCCGCTCGGCGAGGTTCCGGAGGGTCGCTACATCGTGCCGCTCGGCCAGGGGGTTATCAGACGGGAGGGCGCCGCCGTCACCGTTCTGGCCTACGGCACCATGGTGCATGTCGCGGAAGAAGCGGCGCGGATGACCGAGGTCGACGCCGAAATCATCGATCTCAGGACTCTCGTGCCGCTCGATCTGGAGCTGATCGAGGCCTCGGTGAAGAAGACCGGCCGTTGCGTCGTCGTCCACGAGGCGACCATGACCTCGGGCTTCGGCGCCGAACTCTGCGCGCTGGTCGAGGAGGCGTGCTTCTATCACCTCGAAGCTCCGATCCTGCGCGTCGCCGGGTGGGATACGCCTTATCCGCACGCGCAGGAGTGGGACTATTTCCCCGGTCCGGCGCGGGTCGGCGGCGCCCTCAAGCGGGTGATGGAGGGCTGACGGTGGGCACCTACACGATCAAGCTGCCGGATGTCGGCGAGGGCGTCGCCGAGGCCGAACTCGTCGAATGGCATGTTGCGATCGGCGATCCGGTCCAGGAGGACATGATCCTCGCCGCGGTGATGACCGACAAGGCGACGGTCGACGTCCCATCGCCTGTGGAAGGCACGGTCAAGTGGCTCGGCGGCGAGGTCGGCGACACGCTCGCCGTTGGCTCGGCACTGGTCAAGCTGGAGGTCGCGGGAGAGGGCGGCACCAATGAACCCGACGAAGACCCGTCGGAGGGGGCGGAAAAAACCGGCGACGAACCGCAAGCGCCGCCAAAAACCGGTGCGTCGGATGCGGACGACGGCAAGACGGCAAGCCAGAACATTGACCAGCTTGCCGAAAAGGCGGCCCGCCCGACGACAAATCCTGGGGCGGCGGGCGCAGGCGGCCCACCCCGCAAGCCGGGCGAAAAACCGCTGGCATCGCCCGCCGTTCGGCGCCGCGCTATGGGGGCGGGCGTCGATCTGCGCCGCGTCGCCGGCTCCGGCCCGGCCGGGCGCATTTCGCAGACCGATCTCGACGCGTATCTCGACGGCGGCGCTGCGCCGTCGGCGGCGCGTGGGCTCGTCGCCGACACCTCCGTCACCGACGTCAGGATCGTCGGGCTGCGGCGCAAGATCGCCGAGAAGATGGCGTTGGCCAAAAGCCGCATCGCCCATATCACCTATGTCGAGGAGATCGACGTCGAGGCGCTGGAAGAGCTGCGCGCCGCCCTCAATCGCGACCGTCACGAGAGCCAGGGCGAGGGGCGACCGAAACTGACGCTGCTGCCGTTCCTGATGCGGGCCATGGTGATCGCCATCCGCGACCAGCCAGCGCTGAACGCGCTCTATGACGACGAAGCCGGCGTTCTTCATCAGCATGGCGGCGTGCATATCGGCATCGCCGCGCAGACCGATTCCGGCCTCGTCGTGCCGGTCGTGCGCCATGCCGAGGCGCGCGACATCTGGGGCTGCGCTGCCGAAGTGGCACGGCTCGGCGAGGCGGCGAAGACCGGCTCCGCCAAGCGCGAGGAGCTCTCCGGCTCGACCATCACCATCACCTCGCTCGGGGCGCTGGGCGGCATCGTGACGACGCCGGTGATCAATCACCCGGAAGTCGCCATCGTCGGCGTCAACAAGATGGAAATTCGCCCGGTCTGGGACGGCAGCCGGTTTATTCCCCGCAAGCGGATGAACCTGTCGTCGAGCTTCGACCACCGGGTGATCGACGGCTGGGACGCCGCCCGCTTCGTCCAGCGCATCAAGGCGCTGTTGGAAAACCCGGCGATGATCTTCGTCGAGGAGGGGCGCTGACCATGGCCGACATCTCCTGCCAGCTTCTCGTCATCGGCGCCGGTCCGGGCGGCTATGTCGCCGCGATCCGCGCCGGCCAGCTCGGCCTCGACACCGTCATCGTCGACGATCGCAAGCCGGGCGGCACCTGCCTCAACATTGGCTGTATCCCGTCGAAGGCTCTGATCCACGCCGCCGACGAATTTTTCGCGATGCGCGAGGCCGCTGCGAAGCGCGGCATTCCCGGCATTTCGGCGTCCGAGCCAAACCTCGACTGGGCCGAAATCGTCGGCTGGAAGGACGGCATCGTCAACCGATTGACCAATGGCGTCACCGGCCTCCTCAAGAAGGCGCGGGTCAAGCTCGTTCCTGGCCGCGCCCGCTTTCTCGACGGCAAGACCGTGGAGGTGACCAGCGAGACCAGTGTTCAGCGCATCGTTGCCGACAACATCATCATCGCCACCGGATCGGCCCCCGTCGAACTGCCGATGCTGCCCTTCGGCGGCAAGGTGATGTCCTCGGAGGAGGCGCTGAGCCTCTCCGCGCCGCCCAAACGGCTGGCTGTCGTCGGCGGCGGCTATATCGGCCTTGAGCTGGGCACGGCCTTCGCCAAGGCCGGATCGACGGTGACGATCGTCGAGGCGACGGACCGCATCCTGCCGACCTACGACGCCGATCTGGTGCGGCCGGTGCGCGCGCGGCTCGAGGCCCTCGGCGTCGACATCCTGACCGGCGCCAAGGCGAAGGGGCTTGCCGGCGGGGATGGCGACCTTCTGGTCGAACTGGCCGACGGCTCGGAGCGCCGGATCGGCGCCGACAGCGTCCTCGTCACCGTC
>DRFF01000111.1 GCA_011050685.1 Aurantimonas coralicida | reverse complement strand
GTCATGGGAACCTCCTGTTTGACGATTGAGAAGGTCCCAATCATCAAGCAAGAGCCCCAAAACACGAAAACAACGTCAAATCAGTAAGTAGAACGACCGCAACAAGCGCCAGTGCCGCGCGAGCGGCTTAGTCCTCGTCCGCAATGCGGTCATCCGACGAAGTCCTGATTTTGCAGGCGCAGCGAATGGCCGGTTCGACGTGCCGCAGCGCGGCATGACAGAAGGCGAGTGAATGGCAGGTATGGGCCGTCACCGTCGCCCAAGCCGTCCCAGTCTCGCCAGCTGCGCCAGCATTTTTGACCCTGAGTCTGCGGATCCTGTGCTTCCTCCGGAACCCTTCTGCCCCATGCCTTGCCTCACGGGAATCTGCTGCACGCCAAAGAACTGCCGCGCCCTGAGGGCTGCGTATTCTGCGCCACTGGCCCCGCCGATGAGGTAGCGATTGTAGGCCTGCTGGCTGCCCATTGCGGCGCGGGCAAAGCTGTAGCCGCCGCCGAGACCACCGGAGAGGGCGGGCATCATGATGTTGCCGGAGATCGCGCGGACGATGAAGGGTGTTGCGATAATGAAGCCCTTGGCCATGAGCACCATCATGAAGAAGGGGATGAGCGCGCCGATGTTTGAGGCCCCTTCGGGATCGCCTAGTTCGCCGATGAGCGCGGAGGAAACGCCTGTGATCGTTGCGAACACGCCTGCGACGACGATGGGGTATAGCGCAAAGGAAATCAGCGCGGATAACCAGCGCGCGAAGTAATCTTTGGTGACCTCGAAGAGGGTCAGGAAGATCATCACTGGCGCGATCCCGATCAGGAGCGCGATCATCAGGCGGGAGGCCACGAGGATGAAGGCGGCCAGCCCGCCAAGGATCGAGAGTAGAAGAACACCGACGATGTCGAGCATGGCGCCGGCCATCCAGTTCAGCTCGGACCCGGCGGCATTCAGGTAATCGCCGAGCTCGGCGATCAGCCGGTCGAATTCTTCAGCGAAAGTTCCAGAAGGCCCCGGGCTGCCGCCGCCGACGGAGGCCACGAGCGCGCCCGCGATACTGTCGATCCCATAGAGAATGGCAGACGAGAATGCGTTGAACTGCATCCAGTTGGTCGCGAATATCCCGATGAGCCCGATCTTGACCGCGAGCCAGAAGGCCGTGTGCCCATCCATGGCCCGGTATTGATAGATCATGTTAATTCCGACGAGGATCACCACCAGCGTTGTCCCCAAAACCAGGAGCGTGCCGACCGTTGCCGCAACCGCACCAAACTGGGTCTCAGCAGCGGTGTCGAGATAGGCTTGGGAGGTTTCAACGAAATAGGTGACGACGCTCATCGCGGGGCTGCCTTACCAGTTGCCCGCGGCGTCGCAGATGGCCTGGGCTTCCGGACGGGCGGCGTTGGCGCGGCGGTTGTAGGCGTCCGAGGCTTGCAGCAGTTCCCATCGTTCGTTGTTCGCGTAGCTCTCCCGAAACACGGCCTCAGCCGCGTCCCAAGAGGGGAACCGGGTCGCGCAGTCGCAGTTGCCGATCTCGACGACCTGCTCGAGATTCTGGGCGCGATAGATGTCCTGAACCAGAACCCGATGATAGGCTTGGCGCAGGGGGATCTCCTGCATCCAGCTGAGTTCAGCGGGCCGGTCAGGACAGACGTCGAAACTGCGATCGAGGGTCGGCACGAGATTGCGCTCAGCGAAGCCGGGTGCCGACGTTAGGCCCAAGACCAGCGCAATCAGTACGAGGGTACAGCCCGCCTGCCTCATGCCGTGACTCCAGCGGCTGTGGTCTCACGCTTCAGGAAGACCGTGTGTCCCACATTGGCGAATTCCGAGGAGCTGTTCGACACCACCTCCCAGCCTTCCGCACCTTTGGCATTCAGGCTGGCTTGCATGTCGGCAAGGCTGGTTTTGCGGGTCATGGGAAAGGACAGGATAACGTATTCAAAGGTCTTCATAGGGAAGTTCCAATCTCATTAGCGCCGGGGAGGTAGAATTCCGTGATGCCGCGTTTACCGTCATGCCGGCCTGCCTGGATGATCACATCGATCGAATTCTCGATGTATTGGATCATGTCGGCATAGGTCATCGGGATCTCGGTCTTCAGTGCTGCGATCGCAAGCCGCTGCACGGCCAATTGCGGGGTTTCGGCATGCAGCGTGGTCATGGACCCGCCGTGGCCGGTGTTGATGGCTTCCAGAAAGGTCATGGCCTCCTTGCCGCGCACTTCGCCCAGGATGATCCGGTCGGGACGCATGCGCAGCGTGGCGGTGAGAAGCACATCGGCGGTCTGGAATTCCGCGTCGCGATTGGCGATGAGGGTCACTGCATTTGGCTGGGTCGGCAGCAGCTCGGCGGCTTCTTCGATGGTCACGATGCGTTCCTCGGATGGCACGTGAGATAGGATCTTGCGCGCGGCCACGGTCTTGCCGGTGGAGGTGCCGCCCGAGACGATCATGTTGAGTTTGTTCTCGACGCAGAAGGCGAGCGCGTCATCGATCAAACCCGCGGCCACCACGGCGCGCAAGGCGCGCTTTTTTTCGACGCGCAGGTCTTCGAGCTTGCGCTCTTTTCCGTAGAGGAAATCCAGTGCGATGCCCTCGAGTGGCAGGCTCGAGAAGAACCGCAGGCTGATCGACATGGCCGAGAGCACGGCGGGCGGGGTGATGACCTGTGCGCGGATCGGGCGACCCTTGTAGGTGATCGAGACCGAGACGATGGGGCGGTCCTTGCTCATCGTGGTATTGGCCGATGAGGCGATCTGGTTGCCGAGGTCCCTGACCTGAACGCCGGTCAGCCTCTGGTCCAGCGCGCGCATGAAGTGATCGCCCTGGAATTCGCCCCAGCAGCTGCCATCAGGGTTGATGCAGATCTCGATGACATCATCGCGAGCGGCGGCGTCGATCCGGTCGAGCGAGGTTTCGAGATAGCTCAGCGACATGGGCTCAGAATATCTCCAGATCGCGGTCGACCATGACAGTAACGCGCGCGCCCTGGTCGACATAGATGACGGGGCCGATGGAGAGATAGTCGCCGATGACGCTGTCCGTCGCATCTGCCAGATCATCGCCCACGTCTTCGAGAACGTCGGCGGCAGTCTCATCCTGGACCTCGGAGGCGGCGGCACTTGGCGCGGCGGAGATCAGCGAGATCAGGGCGGCCGACCCGAAACGCTCGGCGAAGCGTGTGTCCACGAAACCCGTGACGCCGGAGCGACCCAGTTCATCGCCCCCGAAGGAGCTGATCTGGATGGTTTGATTGTCAGGCAGGATGATCCGGTCCCAGGCAATGGTGACCCGGCGCTGCGCGATATCGACGCCAGAACGATAGCGCCCGATCAGGCGGGACCCACGCGGGATCAGGAGGCGGGAGCCATCGAAACTGAACACGTCTTCGGAAACAACGGCCCGGGTCTGGCCGGGCAGGGAGCTGTCGAGGGCGGTTTCCATGACGGCCTGGATCATGGTGCCCTGTAGAATCGTGTTGGACGGGTTGGCGATGACCTCAGCCTGCGTCACCGACGTCGGCAGCGCGCCGTTCAGCACGAAATCCGTCACCTCGCCAAAGGTGCGCTCGGTCAGCGCTGTCTCATTTGCACCGGACGTTCCACCAAAGGCGATGGTGGGGGAGGTGATGCGACGCTCCTGAAACGCTCGTTCCTCGGCCGCGCGGCGTTCGAGTTCCGCGAGCCGCCTTGCTTCCTCCTCGCGGCGGAGCCGTTCTTCTTCCCGCGCGCGCAACTCGTCCTCGGTGGGCCCGATAGGTGCGGGGAGGGGGCGATTGGCTTCGAGCTGGGCCAGCTCGAGATCCATGCGGAGTTGCTCCAGCTCGCGATCGCGCGCTGTGAGCTCATCGCGAAACTGCTGTTGCGCGGCTTCCGAGGCGGACTGCAGGGCCGCGATCTGGGCGGTCAGCGCATCGATGGCTTCGGCGGCAGCCGTGTTTTCTTCGACCACTGGTTCCGGCGCATTGCGCAATTCCTCGATCTGTGCCTGAAGGGCTGAAAGCTGTGCCAGAAGTTCTGCATTGGGTTCGACAGTTTCCGGTGCGACCAGAACCACTTCGGGTTCGGGTGGAGGTAGGGTTTCGATGGCGCCGAACCCGTCGCCTTCGTTTTGGAATACGTCCGGTGTGGCCGTTGGCAGGGCCTCTTCTTCCTCGGGTTGGGACAGGAGATAGAGCAATGCACCGCCCGCGCCGATCACGAGGACGACGACCAAAGCGAGCAGCGGTGAGCGCCGTGGGGCAGGGGGCGAACCAGCGCCTTTGCCTTTCTCAAGGGCGACGAGGCGTTTTTCCAGCTCGGTGTTCTCGGTATCGCTCATGAGGCGGCCTCCGCGGGCGGGATCGCCTCGATGCAGACCACCTCTTCGCCAAGTCGCAGGACCCATTGGCGGTTTACGCCGCTGACGCGGATCACGCCGTCCTCAGGGGTTTGCGTGTTGACCGTGCGCTCACGGCCGCCCGCGTAGCGGAAGATCGCGGGCACAGGCGCGTTTCTTGGAAACGCGAAATACGTGAACGTCCCGTCATCCCAGATGCGGGTTGGCGTAAACTCGGTCCGCGCGCTGGCACCGTAATTGTAGTTGGGCGCTTGGGCCGCGATGGCCCGGGTCGGGCGCGCAGCGTCGTCTGGATAGCGGAACTGCACGACGTAGAAGGTCGGGCTTTGGACCTCCTCGACGTTGAAATAGTAGCTGCGCCGGTTCGTGTAGACCGTCACATTGGTATGGACACCGCGCGCGACGGGCTTGATTGCAAATGCCTGACCGCCGGGCACGCCATCGATCTCGAAGCCTTCCGTGTCGCCCGCGATAATCGAGCGGATGCTTTCACCCTCACCGAATTCGACCGTGGTGACATGGGTGAGCGACACGCTGAGGCGGTAGACCTGACCTTCTTGATATGTTGCCAGCCGCACACGGCTGTCATTTGGGCCGCCGCGCGGGATGGCTTCGGCAGAGGCGAGGCCCGGCAACAGGGCAATGACAAAAATAAGCGATCTTATAAACAACAACGTCAGTTCTCCAATCTGTCGGAGCGGATGGAATATTCGAGGACGGTGAAGCCGAATGGGTTGGTCCAGACCTCATCGATGGAGCGACGGGTCTCGGGACGGAACTCGAAGAGAAGCGTGGCGGTGAAGAGCCCGGTCTGGGTGCCGCCCAATGATGTCAGACGCTTGCGCAGGCGCACTGTGGCGCGGTTGGTGCCGATCCGGTTGATGCTGAGGATTTCCACGTCGAGCCGAGCATTGGGGCCATAGACGGTTGGCGGATAGGTCTCATTTGCGCTGTTCCAGATCTGGCGCAGCCCCCCCTCAGCGGCCCCGTCCGAGCGGCGCAGGACGCTGCGAATGCGCAGATCGTTGTCGAGCTGATTGTAGACCTCGCGATCGGTCACATAGCGGAAGACCTCCGCCTCAATGATCGCTTGATTGGCGGTGACGGATGTGGCCCCAACGGACGCCTCGGGCAGGGCAAAACCAGTGGCGGGATCATAGGGGACAACGACGGGGGGTGGGTCGACATCGAGGATCGAGACAGCCGCGGCACTCAGACAGCCGATGATACCGAAGACAAGGCCCATCAGGCCAAGGCGTTGCCAGAGCCGTTCGCGGCGCAGGGCACCGTAGACCAGTTCTTCCTCGATGATTTCTTGTTCACTCGCCACCCGTCATGCCCCCACGATCACTCGGCCCGGAGGTCCGGTAGCGTGAAATCCATGAAGCGCTGTTCTTCGGCGATGGTGGCGGCATCGATCACGCCGCCGGTCCCATCGCCCACGGTCTGCACCGCTTCGAGCTGCCACATGGCGACGAGGGCGATCGCCAGTTCCGCCGTCACACGCGTGTTGAGATCGATGCTTTCCTTGAGTTCGTCCATGTCATCGATCAGCCCGACCAGCCGGTCGACCCGTTCCAATGATTGGCCTGCGTCTTCATAGCTGTTCTGGGCGGCGGCCGAGACGAGCGCGCCGGTTGTTGCCTGCGTGGCCACACGGTTGGCCCCGGGATTGCCGCTCGTGGCCATTTCCGAGAGGGTGTCATCGTCAAATCCGAGATCGGCCAGTACCCGGTCCATCTGGGTTTCGATCTCGCCCGCGCCGGAGCCTGACAGGCCAGAGAAATCCCCAGTCTTGATCGCCTCAATCGTGGCGAGGATGTCCCCGAACTCTTGGTCGAGCAGGCCATTGAGTTCGTCTTCCATCTCGGTGCGGATGATTTCTGGAAGCTCGGCGAGGCGGGTGAGGGCCTCGTAGGTTCTTTGCAGCTCCGCGAGTTGGTCCGTGAGCGTGGCAAGCTGTTCGCGGAGCTGCGTCAGCTGCTCGTTTTGCAGAATCTCGTCCTCGATCATCTGCCGGAGCTGCTGGATGTTTTGCGCGATGTTCTGGGTATCGACGACGGGCACGCCTTGCGCGAGGGCAGGGGATAGGGCGCCAAGATGCAGACCGATCCCCAGTGTTGTGGCCAAGGCCGTCCTCAAGAGCAGATGTCCCATCATTCAATCTCCCTGATCGTAAAATCCATGAACGCGCCTTCGGCCATGCGGGCGCTGGCCTGGGCCAGCTCTTCGGCGGAGAGCACGCGGGTGCGGGCGGCCTGAAGCCGGATGCGTGCAGCGACGAGGCGCACGAGTTCGGCGCGGGCATAGGTGTTGAGCGCGACGCTCTCCTGCACGTCCTCGGTTTCGGAAATCCGTTCGACGATATCCGCAATACGCAGGGCGGCTTGCCTGATCGCGGCTGGTGAGTTGTTGCCATAAAAGGCTGCCACATGACCCGTGATTGAGAGGTTCGCATTGGCGAGAAGCGCGGGGTCAATCGTGCCAAGCGCTTCGATCCCGCCGATACGGCTTAGATAGAGATTGTAGCGTTCAGGAATGACCGACACGTAGTGCTGTGTCTCGCGGAAGGGGGGCACGCCGCCATACTCGAAGACCCGGCCGGGTCCGGCGTTATAGGCCGCGAGCGCGTTGATGATATTGCCATCGAATGTGTTTAGTTGCGCTGCTAGATAGCGCGCTCCGCCATGGACCTGCAGGTAGGGGCTGTCGTAGTACTCCGGGTTGATGCCGAGATCGCTGGCGGTACCGGGCATGATCTGGGTGAGGCCAAAGGCGCCGACCGGCGAGCGCGCGCCGATGGTAAACCGGCTTTCCTGCCAGATGAGCGCCTGTAGGAGTGCGCGCCATTGAACCGGGGAGAGGCCCGCGCGGCCCACGCCCGCAAACCCGCTGGTTTCTTGAGCGACGCGGATGATGAGTTGCTCGATGTTCTCAGACGCGTCGCCGAACATCTGTGCACCGCCGGGATTGGGGTCGATCTCACCCGTGCCATAGACAGCCTCGACGGACCGCGCCGGATCGCCGCTGCCGCTTTCCAGCCCAGAGACCATCGCGGGCAGGCCCTGACCGCCGAAGCTGGTCTGGGCATCGAGGATGCGCTGCAGGGTTGCGAGTTGCTCGCGTTCGATCTCGGCAATGAGTTCGCGTACGGCGAGCTTGTCGGCCTGAATGGCCAAGTCAGCCTCGCGGTCGCTGGTCTCGACGATATCGCGCGCGGTCAGCCCGCTGTCATTGGTCGGCACACCTTGGGACAGGGCGAGACCGGGCAGCAGGCAAAGCGCCAGGATATGGGGCAGCTTAGACCTCAACGTCACCCTCCGGTGCGCCAAGCGGTGTGAAGCTGCAATCGGGCGCGACGGGTGCCGTGGACGCAAGGAATGTGAAGCAGTTCGCCTGCGGCTCCCGGTACTGGGTGCAGGAGGCCAGCGCGCCAAGCACAGCCAAAGCGATAAGAATACGGATCATGAAAGCCTCCAAAAATCTGGGCGGTCGCGGTAATCGGCGCCGACAAGCGCTTCGCCCTTTTCCATGCCGCCAAGGATCGTGAGATTGGGCCCAAGGGCGCTCAGATCGGCATCAACGACGATTGAGCCCTGATCGTCGCGGATCAGTGCGAGGCGGCTGTTGCTGCCCGTGTTGAGAAGGACGTCGAGCTCCTTCTCCGTGAGGTTCAGCATGGCGTAATCCGAGGCACTGGCGCGGATATTGGGCAGCAGGATCTGCGTCGGAACGGCTTCGACGATGGTCTTGCCGGTCCGGGTGCGCTCAAGCTGGCTGGCATATTGCGTCATCATCACCGCTACGGTGTTCTGCTTGCGCGCAGTCACGAGCCAGTTCGACAGCCGTTCGGCGAAATATGCGTTGTCGAGCGCCTTCCAGGCCTCGTCGATCACGATGATGGTGGGGCGGCGATCCTCGATCTCGCGTTCGACCCGGCGGAAAAGATAGGAGAGGACCGCCATCCGCTCCTTGTCGGCCTCGCTGTCGAGAATGCCGGTGAGATCGAAGCCCACGACATCGCCTTTGAGCGAGAACGTGTCCTCGAGGCTCTGCCCGAAGATCCAGCCGTAGCGGCCGTCCTCAGACCACTCGAGCAGGCGCTGGTGCAGATCGCCGCCATCATCGGTGGACACAAAAAGCGATGCGAAATCCCGCCAGTTCCGCAGGGCCGGATTGGAGGCCTGCGCGTTCTGGCGCACGACTTCCTGGATGCGATTGGTCTGTGCCGGTGTGAGCGGCTTGTCGGCGCGGTAAAGAAGCGTGGCAAGCCAGTCCGAGAGCCAGGCGGTGCCCCGCGCATCGGTCTCGGTCCAGAGCGGGTTGAGGCCCGTGGGCTGGCCGGCGTTCAGGGACGCGTAGCGCCCGCCATTGGCGCGGACCGCCATCTCCATACCACGACGGTAATCGAAGACGAAGATCCGTGCGCCTGCGCGACGGGCTTGCGTCATCAGGAAGGCCGAAAGCACAGACTTACCTGACCCGGGCCGTCCCATGATCAGGGTATGCCCGCTTGTCGGTTCTTTGTCCGGGCTGCCTTGCTCGTGATAGGAAAACCGGTAGGCGCTTTGCTCGGGCGTGGGCAGATAGGTGACGACCCGGCCCCAGGGGGTAAGTGCTGCGGGTTTGCCGAGCTGCGTTCGGTGGAAGGCCGCGAAATCTGCAAAGTTGCGATTGGTGACGGCGCTGGCACGCACGCGCTTGGGCTGGTTGCCGGGGTGCTGGCTGAGGTAATGCGCCTTGGCCGCGACCCGCTCGCCAATCATCTTCACGCCTTCGGTTGCGGCGGCGTTCACGATCTCGGCGCTGAGGGTTTGCAGTTCTTCGAGCGTGTCGCAAAAGAGCGTCACGACCATGTGATGCTCGCCGAAGCTTTGGCGCTTGGCCTCGAGATCATCGGCGGCGATGTCGAGGGCTTCCAGGAGTGAGAGGGCTGCGTCCTGGCTGGCCTGCATCTGGCGCTTTTGCCGCTTGATGCGGCCCGCCATGAGGTTCGAATTGATCGGCGTGAAGGAGTGCGTCACGATCATGTCGACCGGCAGGTTCAGCATGTCGAACATGGTGCAGGAGGTGCCTTCCGAGTATTCTCCGATGGTGAAGCTCTTGCCGTAGCGGTGGCCCACGACGCCCTCGGAAAGCTCGAAATGGTCGCCGTGAAACGTCACGCGGGTATTGGCGACGTTGAAGGACAGAAAGCCGTAGGTGTTTGCCGGGTAGAGCGGCAGCTCGGTGCCCGTGTTGAGCGCGCCCAAAAAGCCCACCAACTCTCCCGATCCGGCTGATAGCAGGCGCGGCTTGAGCTCGATAAGCCCCGAGAGGAAGACGTTCACGGCCTCACCGAGGCGCTGCTGGCGTTTGCGGGTCTCCTCTCTCAGCCGGTCCGGCGCGCTGCGGCTGAGGAACGGCAGGAGGCTTTTCGGAGGCGGCCGGTGAATGACGGTGAGCGTCAGTGTTTTGTCGCGGAGCCCGCTGGTCTCGAGTTTCGCGCGCCAGCGCCGGTCCACCTCGCCTGCGAAGCTGTCCTCACGAATTGGGTCCAGATCCGGTTTGATGGCCTTGGAGACCTTGTGGACGTAATAGCTGAATTCCGGCCCGAGCTGCGCGACGATGCGGGCAAAGAGCGCCGTCACCTTGTCGAGATAGGCATCGTCGGTCGTGTAGCTGTTGATCCCCTCGAGCCGGATGCAGCGGAAGAGCTCATTGACCCGTGTCCGCACGGTCTGGTCGTCGACGAGGCTCACATAGGGCAGCATATGCGCAAGGCGGGTCTCGCGCGCATACCAGTCTGGCGTCATTGTGCGGGCATCGAGCGCAGCATCACGGGCGTCATCACGGGGCATAGCTGTCCCCACCATGGATGGACCTGTTGCGCGTGGGCGGTGTCTCCTGCAGGGCCGTCATCATCACGTCGATGAAACGCGGGTCCCAATCTGCGGCCTTCCACAGCACCGGATAAAGAAGGGCGGCCACGCCCAGCACCCCGATCTGCTGGACCCAGACGAACAAGAGCACCGAACCGAATAGCCAGACCATCGCGTACATGATGGGCAGGCCCAGAAGCTTCGGCGGGCGCACGAGGCCGAGAAAGAGAGGCGCGCGCTCAGCCACCGGCAAAGACCGCGGCAACGATGGTGGGGGCGGCGGCAACACCAGCGATGCCCACGAGGACCCAGAGCGCCTGGCGCAGATCGATGATGTTGAAGAACCAACTGAGAAAGACCCCGAGAACGGCAAGCGTCGCGATGACAACGCCAAGTGGGCCGGTCAGCGCATCGACGACGCCCTGTAACAGGCTCTGGATCGGGGAGAGATCAATGCTCTGGGCGAGGGCGGGTTCGGCAATCAGCAGGAATAGCGCCAGCGAGGCGACAAAGAGGTTTGAAATCCAACTTGTTTGGAAAAAGCGGTATCGCCAATGCACTGCCGCGGTACGCGCTCTCGTGACATTGCCGATAAGTTTTTTGAGGAATGATTTCCAAAAAGGTTGGGACATCATGAATTTGATCCTTCCAATCGGGCCACGACGGCCATGACGCGGGCCACGTGGTTCTGGGTTTCTCGGTAGGGGGGAACGCCGCCATACTGGCGGACCGCATCGGGTCCGGCGTTGTAGGCAGCCAGCGCAAGATGCGGATCGCCGAAACTCTCCAGCATCATGGCAAGGTAGCGGGCGGAGCCGTCGAGGTTCTGCAGCGGATCACGCGGGTCGACGCCCAGATCACGCGCCGTCGCTGGCATCAATTGACCAAGGCCAATGGCACCTGCACTCGAGATCGCATCCTGCCGGTAGGCGCTCTCAACCTCGATATTGGCGCGATAGAGCGTCAGCCAATCCGTCACGGAAAGCCCCGCGCGACGCAGGCCGGGATGGCCGGCATAGCGCAAGGCCGTGGTCTGAATCCCGGAGAGGACATCGGCGCGGGGCAGGGGAGCGGGCCGCGAGAAGGCTGCAAAACGCAATGCGTCAGGTTCAGTATCGGGTTCATCTTCACCGAGGATCGCTAGCTCATCAGCAGCAGACCCCTGACCTATGCCGTCATTGTAGTTGCGGGCAAAACTGTCCTGAGACCGGGATGGGGTCAGAGAGCCGTCGCTCTCCATGACCAGCACCATCTGTGCCGAGGTTGGCGCGGCCAGAAGGCTGAAGAGAAGAAGGCTAGTCGCTGGCGCGCTTGTCGGTGGCCGCCAGCTTATGCGAAGTCCGTTGGCCTTCTTCGAGTGGCACATCGGCATGGGAGAACCCGATGCCAATGAGGAAGGAGACCACGCCAGTGATCGTCTTGAACTCGCGGATCTTGATGTCGTTGTAGGTTGTTCGTGTGCGGGCGGTGACCAAGAGCTTCTCAATACCTTCGTCAGACACGGCACGCATGATCCAGACCCCGTAGTAGCTCGGGCCCTTCTTGTGTGCCGATTCCTGGCACAGGATTTCTGCGCTATAGCCACTTTCCACGAGTTCGCGGAAACGTGCTTCCGTAACCACATTTGGTGCTTCGATGTCCCAGTTCATGGCCCGGCTCACGCTTTCTTCAAACACGCAACAACCGGGCATTCCCACTTGAAGCCCAGAGTTACGATAGTATATTATTAATCGCAAGATATATTGCGACAGATACGGCTGTATCTCGGTTACACAAACACTAGGCACGGCCAATGGAGTCTATCAAGGAAAATAGGGGTTTCAGAAACCTGTGGTTGAGCCGGTGGGTGAAGATACAGGCTATGGCCTTGCTGATGCTCGCTCCGGTCGCAAGCGAGGCCGGGTCATGCCTCGCCCCGGTCCAGCCGTTCGTTCCAAGCGATTCGCAGGCCGCTCGGGATTATGCCGACATCATCCGACGGGACTTTGAGGTCTACATAACGGACATTCAGGACTACTTCCGCTGCCTCGAGCAGGAGCGCGCGCGCGCCTTCGAAGAAGCCCGCGAAGTCAGTCAGGACTACGGTCGGTTTCTGGAACTGGTGGGGGATTGATGGGCGATTGGGTGTGCATCAGACTTGCAGCCCATGGAAACCAGACGCCGGTAACACCCTCAAATATCTACTTTTTAGATAACAGATTTCATCCGCTAGCGACGTCACAAAAGGTATGTGACGCGTGGCAAAGACAATCAGAACAAATGGCCAGTTGGCGCTCGTCCGTGCGTTGGTTGATGCACGTCAGAATGCGGGTCTCAGCCAGCAGCAGTTGGCGGCGAAGCTCAAACGCCACCAGTCGTTTGTGGCACGTCTCGAAAGCGGCGAGCGTCGTATCGACGTCGTGGAGTTTACAGTTCTGGCGAGGGTTATCGGCTTTGATAAAGATGAAGTCCTGTCGATTGTCGAAGCCGCCACGGAGCCCGACCACAGGATATGAAGCCAATGAATTGTTGAGAACGCGGAAACCCATTTTCCCGGTCTGATGATCATTCCCTCATCGAGGACCAGGTAGCCAAAATCAACGAAGTCCGGCGCGCGGTCGTAGTGAACGCTCTGCAACCCCACGCCGCAATTCGCAGCGCCACAGTGCAGGAAGTCAGTAAACAGTGAACGATGATAGGGGTGAGGGCGTCGCGATCGCCAATCTGATCGGGACCGATGGGTGCAGTGTTGTTGGTTGGGTTTATCGTTGGAGTACAGGCTCACATGCGGTGATGTGGGACGTCCAAGGGCCCCAGCCGGTATCGGAAACCCGGCCGGATATAAGTGACGAACAGAAGCAAGAAATCGACTTCGATGCGCTCACGCGGATTCGAAAAAGTGACAGTGGATAGGATTCTCACGCAGCCGCCAGTTCATATTGATGGAAAGGGTCTGCGAGCGTACCGGTCATTTGAGCTGATGGCAGCGAAGGTCTCGAAGGATGAAGGTTTTTCGATGCGGGCCACTGCGCGAGATTTCGACGCGGGACTGACTTTGGCCCGCGTTGACAAACCTCTCAAGGAGGAAGCCGTGGGATGCTGAGTGTGACCTATGGGGAAAGTGTGAGGCTGCTGTGGGTTGG
>DRFF01000110.1 GCA_011050685.1 Aurantimonas coralicida | reverse complement strand
CGGAGTTCGGGATTTCAACCTGTTGTTCTGCTGATTCATTTTCGGGTTTCCACTTTGGATAATCATGATGCCTCTGCTCTCAACCGCAGAAGGACATCCCCCATGAACTCCCCCTCCAACTCTCCGCTCGGCGGCCGTGCTGACGCCGACGACGTCGCTCTGGTCAGCGCCTATCTCGCAGACAATCCCCGGCTCTCGAAGGGCGCCGTGGGTGCCGCCCGGCATTTTCTGAAGTGGGCACGCGCCCGGAAGATCCCGACCAGAGACCTCGACGCATCGGCGGTGGATCGGTTCCTTCGCCATCACTGCCGCTGCGGCCGCTACAGCCCTGCGCAACTGCGCAAGCCTGCCTACGCCACAGATACACGCAGATTCCTGAACTATCTCGAAGCCACCGGGGTGGTCTTCATTGCAAATGAAGTCGCCCGGCTCGGGCAATATCTGGAGGCCCATGCAGAGAAGCTCTGCGCCACCGGATATAGCAAGGTGACGTACTCGACGCAGCTGACTCAGGCCCGCCATTTCGCGGAATGGGCGCTGCTGATGCGTGTTCCGGCCCACGGAATCGATGAGGCTACCATCGATCATTTCGCACGGCATAATTGCCGCTGTGGGGAGAAGACCAAACATGGCAAGGACATGCTGGGCTCGCGCCTCAAGAACCGCCGCCGTGGTGCGCGTGCTTTTGTCCGGTTCCTGAGGGATGAGGGTCTGATCCCGCCTGAAGCGCCTGACTGCGATCCGCGCCTGACCGAGTTCTCGGAATGGTTGCGCCGCGAACGTGGGGTGACGCACGAGACCGTACGGCGCTTCTTGTACGAAGCGAACCGCTGGCTGGATAGCCTCGGGGCAACCCCGAAAGACTACAACGCGGCGGCAATCCGCTCGATCGTTTTGAACCAGGGCGAAGAGCGCTCAAGATCTTCGGTGCGGATGACGGTGACCGTTCTGCGCGCTTTCTTGCGCTTCACGATTGTTCAGAATCAATGCGCCCCGTCGCTCCTGTATGCTGTGCCATCTGCCGTTTGGCGCAAGCTGTCAACGGTACCACCGACGATCCCTCGAACCAAAATTGAAGAGATAATAGCGTCCTGTGGAACCAAAACGCCTGTCGAGATACGGGACCGCGCCATACTCCTTCTGCTCGCGCGGCTGGCTTTGCGCGCCGGTGACATCTGGCAATTGCGGCTGTCAGACATTGACTGGCGTGCGAGTCGGTTGCGATTGCATGGCAAAGCCAGACGCGAAGTTTTGGTACCAATACCACAGGATGCTGGGGATGCGCTGCTGACCTATATCGAAGATGTGCGTCCGGTCGTCACAACTGACAGGGTCTTTCTGCGCATTCAGGCGCCATTCACTCCGTTTCGGTCCTCTGCTGAGATCGCCGGGATCGTTTCCCGTGTCCTTGCCCGGGGTGGCTTCACCGGTCTGCCGACGGGCGCGCACGTGTTTCGCCATTCACTGGCATCGGCCTGGTTGCGCGGCGGCGCGGATCTTGATCAGATCGGTGTCGCGCTTCGCCACAGCTCGCGTGATACGACCGCGATCTATGCCAAGGTCGATATCGAGATGCTGGCAGGTGTGGCCCAGCCTTGGCCGGAGTGCGCATCATGATGCATTCCCATGTCGATCGCTTCGTTCAACTGAACCGCGCCCTTGGAAAGAAGTTTGCCGCGCAAGAGACGTCCTTGCGCTCTTTCGCGGATTTCGCTGCAGACCGATCAGCCAGCCACGTGACAACTACCCTGATATTGGAATGGGCTGGTGGCGCCTCGACGCCAGGTGCCGTGCAAATTCGGGTCGATCAAGCCCGGGCGTTAGCCGTATTCCTGCATGCGGAAGATGCGCATCACGAGATACCGCCGTTGAATCTGCTGGGCCGTTCACGACGGCAGCGGCCCGCCCCGTATATCATGACGCAGGGCCAGATCAGTCGGATCATGCGGGAAGCGCTTCTGGTGCCGGGCCTGACATCAATCAGCCCGCTGACTTACCACAATCTTATCGGTTTGCTTGCATCGACAGGTTTGCGGATTTCGGAGGCTTTGTCGCTCCGGTGCGACGACCTGACCGACGACGGTCTCATGATCCGGCATGGCAAGTTCGGCAAGAGCCGCCTCGTGCCGATACATGCTTCGACCCGCGCCGCGCTTGACCGCTATCTCGAAGCCCGAGGCGTCGTGCGCAATCCCGGCGATGATCTTTTCGTACTCGGCCATGGCCGTGCCCCGACGGCGACCAGGGTCCACGTGGTCTTCGTCCGGATCGTCCGCAAGCTCGGATATCGCACTCCGACTGGTCCCGGACCCCGGCTGCACGATCTGCGCCATACATTTGCGGTGCGATCTCTGGAAGCTTGCGGGAACGATCCGCAGGCGGTCATGCGGCACATGAAGGCCCTGAGCACCTATCTCGGCCATGTCGATATCGCCAACACCTATTGGTACCTTGAGGCCACGCCGGTCCTTCTGAAGATAATCGCCTCGACCGCCGAAGAGACCTGGATCGGAGGTGCAGCATGACCCCGCTCGCTCCCGATCTTTCGGCCTTCCTGCAAACCCATCTTCCTGGCGAGTGCGGTGCAAGCCGACATACCATCGCAGCCTATGCCCACGCATTCACCCTCTTGCTGCGGTTTGCCGCTGGACGGCTCAAGCGCTCCCCTTCGGAACTCGCAATCGAAGACCTCGATGTTCAGATGATCAGGGCGTTTCTTGAACACATCGAGGTAGGGCGCGCCAATTCCGTCCGGTCCCGCAACGCGCGGCTGGCGGCGATCAAATCGTTCTTCCGTTTCGTCGAACATCGCCACCCGGCCTGTCTCGAGCAGGCGCTGATGATCCGAGCCCTGCCCGTCAAGCGCACGGATACAAGGCTCATCGACTACCTGACCCGGGAAGAACTCCAGGCCCTGCTTGCCGCACCGAACCGCTATACGCTTGGGGGACTGCGTGACCGGGCGATGCTGCACCTGGCCTATGCTGCGGGCTTGAGGGCGTCCGAGCTGCTCGCAGTGCGAATGGGCGATTTTCCTGAAGGCTCGTTTTCCAGCGTGCGGATTCTTGGCAAGGGTCGGCGGGAGCGGATTCTGCCGCTCTGGAAAGAGACCCAAGCCGCCATTCGCGCGTGGCTGGCTGTCCGGCCAGGCGATGCGGGGCCGGAACTATTCCTGAACCGTGATGGTCGCCAGATGACACGGGACGGGTTCGCCTACAGGCTCCGGCAGCATGTGGTGACAGCTGAACGCTCGGCGCCGTCGATCGCCGCAAAGCACGTCACCCCGCATGTGCTACGACACAGCTGTGCGATGCATACACTTCAGGCAACCGGCGATGTCCGCAAGGTCGCGCTCTGGCTCGGCCATGCCAGCATCCAGACAACGGAGATGTATCTGCGCGCAGACCCGACCGAGAAGCTCGCGCTCTTGGATGCCCATCACGCACCGTTGATCAAACCGGGCAAGTTCCGGGAACCCTCGGACAAGCTGATGCAGATATTGGCCATCGCCACGCAGCGTTCCTGACTGAACGCGTAACATTTGGCGTCCCGCGTCCGGCGGGGCGCTATTCCATCACATAGCCGAGCGCCCGATAGCCTGTTCGTCGCTTGGCCGCCATTCTGGACAGGACCGGAACCGAACTGTCGACATAGTCGACCACCAGGACGTCTTTCTTTCCGTCATGCTGCCGATGCAACCTGCCGACATATTGCGCCAGCGTGCCTTTCCAGGCGATCGGCATCGTCAGGAATAGGGTGTCGAGCCGCGCATCATCGAAGCCCTCACCGATGTAGCGCCCTGTCGCGAGGATCAGCCGTTCCTCATCGTCATCGACAGTCAGCCCCGCATGCGCGGCCTTCCGGTCCTTTGCGGACATGCCGCCGCGGAGCACGATAATGTTTTTCGCAAATCGGGAGAACCGGTCCTGAAGATACTGGAGGTGATCCTTCCGTTCGGTCAGCACGATCGGCGAGCGTTTGGCATCCAGTGATTTCAGCACATCGTCGAAGATCAGATCGTTTCGAGCAGGGTCCTCCGCTAAAGCGGCATAAATTGCAGGTATGGATGGGCGCTCCGCCATGGCGAGGGGCTCCGGCAAACGGAATCTCGTGTGACGTTCACGCGCCCGATGGTGAATGCCGCTTTCGGCGGCCTGCGATTTGGCGCTCACCTGATGGCGCACGGGGCCGCATTGCATGAAGATGATCGGATGATGTCCGTCTTTTCGGGCGACGGTCGCCGACAACCCGGTGACGTAGCGCGCCTTCGATCTGCGGGCGACCAGTTCAAAGCTTGACGCAGACAGATGATGGCATTCATCGACGATAAGGTGTCCGTAGTCGGCAACAATGTCGTCTACTTCGCCTTTGCGGACCAAGCTCTGGATCAGCGCCACGTCGATCACACCGGTAGGTTTGCGTTTGCCGCCGCCGATGGTGCCGATCAGCTTCGGGTCGATCTGCAGAAAGGACTTCAGCCGCTCGACCCATTGGTTTAGCAGTTCCCGGCGGTGAACCAGCACCAGTGTATTGCGTGCACGATGTGCGATCAGCGCCGCGGCCACGACCGTCTTGCCGAATGCGGTCGTGGCGGCAAGCACACCGGTATCATGTTCGGCCAGGGCGTCAAACGCGCGCGTTTGCGGCGGGCGAAGTTCGCCACGGAAGCGGACCGTCTCCGGCAAGCGGGTTCCGTCTGCACGTAAATCGTCCAGGTCGGCTGTCGCACCGTGATCGGACAGGAACCCGATCGCTTCGTCGAAGCAGCCGCGCGGCAGGGCGACGTGTCGGGGATGCAGTTCGGCACAGGACACAATTCGCGGCTTGCCGAATGTCGGCAGCCGCATCGCCTGGGCGCGATAGAATTCGGGGTTCTGGAACGCGGCCAGTCGGACCAGTTGGGCAATCATGGCCGAAGGCAGCTCTGACCGGTCGAGATAGATCTGGTCTGCGACTGTCACCTTGATGGTTTGCGGGATGGGCACATCCAGACGTCGTGGCGTGCTGTGGCGTGACGGAGACATCTTCCAGGGCTCATTCGCCTGTTCGTCATCCACCGGCATGCGCACGCCCAACACCCGCCCGGAAAGCTCCATCGTTTCCGTGATCAAAACCGATCCGAGCTGGCGCGCCAGACGGGCGGACACGGGTTCTGAGAAGAAGATCCAGACATGACCGCCGTTGCCCGATCTCGACCGCTCCAGCGCTGCAGGGACTCCCTTTGCTCGGCAGGTTTCCAGCAGCGCATTGGCGTCTTCCGCCCAGGATGCCTTGTCAAAATCCGCAGCAAGAAACCAGCATGTATCACCCTGGAGCAGCGGGTAGACGCCCGCGACAAAATCCCCGCTGCGTCCATCATCACCGCGCAGGTGTTTTTCCATGATGCACTCATTCGGCGGGATGAACTTCTGATGTGGGCACTCGCCGCATTTGACCTTCGGCTTGCCGCAAATGCCTTTCACCCATTCGTTGGCACAAGCAGGCGAATATCCTGAGCGTTCGGTCTTCCTGTTTTCCCACCGCACAGGAAACACGTCAGGCCGACCGGCGAATAGACTTCGGAACAGATCGACCTTTTCATGCGACGGCGAACTGTTCGTCACCGGAGCGTCCTCGAAGGAAGGCTGTTTCACGGCTGGCGCGTGCTCAGCGGCGAGGCGAACCTCGAGGGACGCCATCTCGCGCTGAAGCTGCTGCCGTTCGGCATCCAGATTGGCTAGACGCGCTCGAACCCGCGCCATTTCCGCCTCGATGTTGCTCTTTTCTGCCACCGCGGTTTCCACCCAATCCTTTCCGTCCCGTCCAGCATAAAGCGGGAAAGCGGCTCGCGTAAGCAGGCTTTCCCGATCGTCAGCACGGCCGCCGAGCGGAGAGTTGGAGGGGGAGTTCATGGGGGATGTCCTTCTGCGGTTGAGAGCAGAGGCATCATGATTATCCAAAGTGGAAACCCGAAAATGAATCAGCAGAACAACAGGTTGAAATCCCGAACTCCG
>DRFF01000109.1 GCA_011050685.1 Aurantimonas coralicida | reverse complement strand
AGATGTGTATAAGAGACAGGCCTCGAGCAGATAGTGAACCCGCAGCCGGCGGTTCTTCGCCGACAGCTCGGCGTGATAGCTGCGCCCGGTGCCACCCGCCTCTGAAAACACGAGGATGCGCTTGGCATCATCCATGAACGCTTGCGTCTCGGCGAGATTGGCGGAGTCGGCACGGGTCTCGACCATCAGCCGGTCGATGCCACCAGCGCTGGTCCTGCGGACGATGCGGCGCGAGCGGCCCGTCACCTCGGCGACGACGTCGGTGCCGAAACGCTGGACGATCTGGTCGAGCGCGCCGTGCACCGGACTCTGCGACGCCAGCGTCTCGATCAGACGATCGCGGCGCGCGACGGCCTCGCGGCTTTCGACCGGCTGGCCGTCGCGATAGACGGGGCGAGATGACAGCTTGCCTTCGCTGTCGGTGAACGGTTCGTAGAGCTGCACCGGGAAGGAATGGGCGAGATAGTCGAGGACATATTCGCGCGGTGTGATGTCGACCTGGACGTCACCCCAATCCTCGGTCGGGATCTCGGCCAGCCGCCGCTCCATCAGCGCCTCGCCGGTGGAGACGATCTGGATGACGGCGGCATGGCCGTCCGCGAGATCGCGGTCGATGGCAGCGATCAGCGACGGCGTCTTCATGCTGGTGATCAGATGCGAGAAGAACCGCTGCTTGGCGCTCTCAAACGCGGAGCGCGCCGTCGACTTGGCCTGGGCGTTCAGCGTGCCGGTCGAGCCGGTGATGTTCGCCGCCTGCATCGCCGCATCGAGGTTGTTGTGGATGATGCCGAACGCCCCGGCATAGGCGTCATAGATGCGGACCTGTTCGTCGGTCAGCGTGTGCTCGAGCAACTCGTATTCAACGCCCTCGTAAGAAAGTGACCGAGCTGCGTAGAGGCCGAGCGCCCGAAGATCGCGCGCGAGCACCTCCATCGCCGCGACGCCGCCGGCCTCAATCGCCTCGACGAATTCGGCGCGCGTGGCGAACGGGAAATCCTCGCCGCCCCACAGTCCCAGGCGCTGGGCATAAGCGAGGTTGTGCACGGTCGTCGCACCGGTCGCCGAGACATAAACGATGCGCGCATTCGGCAGCGCGTGCTGGAGGCGCAATCCCGCACGGCCCTGCTGCGAAGCGGCCTGGTCGCCGCGCTCGCGCTTATCGCCCCTTTGGCCACCGGCGGCGTTCTGCATGGCGTGGCTCTCGTCGAAGATGATCACCCCATCGAAGTCGGAGCCCAACCAGTCGACGATTTGTCGGACGCGCGAAACCTTCTCGTCGCGCGCGTCGGAGCGCAGCGTGGCGTAGGTGGTGAATAGGACGCCTTCCGCCAGCCGGATCGGTGTGCCCTGGCGAAAACGCGAGAGCGGCGTGACCAGCAGGCGCTCCATGCCGAGCGCCGACCAGTCGCGTTGAGCATCCTCGATCAGCTTGTCGGACTTCGACACCCAGACGGCCCGACGGCGGCCTTTCAGCCAGTTGTCGAGCAGGACGCCTGCGACCTGGCGGCCCTTGCCGGCACCCGTGCCATCCCCGAGAAACCAGCCTCGGCGGAAACGGACGGCGTTGTCAGCGTCGTCGCCCGCGGCCGAGACGAGGTCGAAGGTCTCGTCGACCGTCCATGATCCGGCGAGAAGGGTGTCGTGGGCCTCGCCGGCATAGATCACGCTTTCGAGCTGCGCGTCGGAGAGCAGGCCGTCGCTGACAACGGCGGGCGGCAAATGTGGGCGATAGCTCGGGGTCGGGGGTGCGACCGAGGCCATCGCCGCCGACTGCACAAGTTTGGTGGGATGGGCCTGAGAGCCGGGAATACGGATCGCCTGCAATCCGTATTCTTCATACAGCGACTCGGTGATCCGGCCGCCTTCGTCCGGCTTCCAGTCCACGGGCTCATAGGCGAATTCGACGCCTTCTGGCTCAACCATCGCCGCCGAGCCGAACGACGGGTGCGTGGCGTAGGCGCGGACCGTTCGGGGCATGACCGAAGGTGCGACCGAGGCGATGACGACGGACGGTGCGACAGGAAGCCGAGCCGGAACGTGGCTTTCGATCCAGCCCAGCAGCGTTGCGACATCCGGCGCAACGCCAGGCGATGTTGGAAACATGGTCGCATCATCGGCCGCAGCCTTGTCGACCACGGTCAGGCGGGTGTCGATGGTCGTCCCGTGCTTGGCGTATACCGACCCGTCGATGGCGGCCGAGAACACGACGCGTCCGCGTTCCTGCAGCCGCACGAACGCATCTCGCCAAGTCGGGTTATCGGGTGAGAAGCTCGACCCGGTGATCGCGACCAAGCGGCCACCGTCGGCGAGGCGGGACAGGGCCGATGCGAGATGGCGAAGCGCGGCGTCCGCCATCCGGCCGTCGACATTCGCCATGACCGAGAAGGGCGGGTTCATCAGCACGACGCTGGGAACGAGACCAGCATCGAGATGATCGTCGATCTGCGCCGCATCGAAGCGGGTCACGGGGATGGCCGGGAACAGGTGGCCGAGCAGCCCGGCGCGTGTCTCCGCCAGCTCGTTGAGGATAAGCGATCCACCGGCAAGCTCGGCCAGAATGGCGAGCAGGCCGCTGCCGGCCGAAGGCTCCAGCACACGGTCGGCCGGTGTGATAGCCGCGGCAACGCTCGCCGTGAGCCCCAATGCGATCGGTGTCGAGAACTGCTGGAACGTCTGGCTCTCCTCGGAGCGTCGGGTGTGGGTGGGGAGAAGGCCCGCGAGCTTGCCGAGCATCGGCAGCATGGCGGTGGGCGACGCGGCTTTGGCGCGGATCGCCGGGCCAAACTTGCGCAGGAACAGGACCGTTGCCGCCTCGCAGGCGTCGTAAGCGGTCTTCCAGTCCCAGGCGCCGGCCGCGTCGGAGGCGCCGAAAGCGGTCTGCATCGCTTTACGCAGCATGGCTGCGTCGATGCGACGGCCCTGCTCGAGATCGGGGAGCATGAGCCGTGCGGCCGCAAGAATGCGAGCGGCGGGGTCAGTGTCGTCGAGCGCCGCGGGAAGGCGTGCGGCCGGAATGGCGGACGCGACAGCGGAAGAAGTCATCATGGTGTGGAGCCTTGGGAGAGCGGGGACGGATCGAACCGCGGGGCGCTCTCTCTCGACCCCGTCGGCTCAAACCTGTCCCGGCATCCCTCTTCCTCTCAGGCCGCGGCCCTGAGCCGCGCCACCACGTGATCCGCTCGTCGCGGCTGGCATTCCATCAGGGCGAGATTGCCGCCTTCAGCGGCGCGCAGCAGTGTCACGAAGTTCGTGCGGGCGTGGTCGGGGATGCTCATCGCCGGCCCCCGGAAAGTGTGTCGGCGAGCCAACCATGGGTGGCGATCCACGCGACGGTCGAGCGGTCACCGAGATCGAGGATGTGGGCGCCGCCGCCGAAGGCGTTGAGACGTGGCCGCGAGCAGGTGTTGGCCCAATGGAAACCCCAGCGGCCCTTGAGAGTCTGTCCGGAAAGGGTTGAATAGCCAGGATGGCGATGGTTCCAGAGGGTGTCTTAAGCCTGATCTGGAAGAGCCATGTGGACCCCGACCACTCGCGCACAGCATAACCGCGAACACCTGCGTTACGAAACCGACCTGACGG
>DRFF01000108.1 GCA_011050685.1 Aurantimonas coralicida | reverse complement strand
GGCTGTCCACCAAATCGCACTCGCTCGCCGTCACGAACGGCCACTCTCCGTTTTGATGATCGATCTCGATCGCTTCAAGCGGATCAACGACACCAGGGGGCATCCGGCCGGCGACTTGGTGCTCAAGGCCATGGCGTCCGCCGGCCAGTGCATCCTGCGCCGATCCGACATCTTCGCGCGGCTCGGCGGTGAGGAGTTCGCCGTGCTGCTGCCGGAGACCGACGAGGAGCGGGCCATCGTGATTGCCGAACGATTGCGCCAAGCGGTGGCAAAAGCCCGGTTCGAGCACGATTGGGCGGATCAGGGGCCGATCCCGTTTACCATCAGCATCGGCATCGCACCTTGCTTCAAGGAGGATGCCGCAGTCGAATACGCGCTGAAACGGGCCGACCTGGCACTCTATGGCGCCAAGCAGGACGGTCGCAACCGTGTCAAGGTCTGGTCAAGGATGCCCGAGGCCGAAGCTTCGGGCGAGCTGCCGGACGGCGAGGTGCGCCAGGCCAGTTGACCGGGCCGGATGCGGGTCTGTCAGGCGGGCAGACTGGCATGAACACGGGCGGAAGCCAGATGACCCCGGCGTTGTCTCCGCCTATTATCGAAGCGGTGGAAGCGTGGCGATGAAGCAAGCCCCCGGCGGTGTCCGGTCGGTTGTCAGTTCGCCGCCGAGTTGCTGCAATTGCGTGCGCACCACCAACATGCCCAGACCAGACGACTTCGTTGGATCAAAATCCTCCGGCAAGCCCATGCCGTCATCGCTCACCGTCAGACGGTGGCCATCGGCAAGATCCTCCCACCGCAAGACGATCCGGACCGCCTCACCCGCGCCGCGGGCATATTTGAGCGCGTTGGTCACCAGTTCGGTGGCGAGCAGGCCGACAGCCACTGCCTTGTCGGTCGAAATTCCTTCGCCCCCGGCCCCCTCGAATGCGAGAGAACACGCGGCGGTATCGGCGATGAAAGCGCCCCGCAGATCTTCGCAAAGGCCGTCCAGATAGGCGGCCATGTCCTGCGCGCCGGGGCTATTCTCATTCAAATACAGGCGGCGATGCACCAGGGCCATGCCGTTCACCCGCCGCGCCGTCGCCTCCAGGGCCTCGGCGGCCGCCTCGTCCCGCACCGCTCTGCGCTGCCAATTGAGCAGCGAACTGATGATCTGAAAGCCGTTGGCGACGCGGTGGCTCAATTCGCGCATCAACATTTTCTGTTGCTCGAGTGCCTCGGCCAGCGCGGCCTCGGCGCGTTTGCGCTTGGAAATATCGATGACGGTGGCGACGACGCGCGGCCCCTCGGCCGTTTCGAGCGGGCTCAATCCGATCTCCACCGGAAACGTCGTGCCGTCTTTTCGCCGCCCCATGAGATCGCGGCCGCTGCCCATCGGGCGGGCTTGCGGTGCGGCCATGAATCTTGCCCGGTAGTGCGGATGCGCCGGACGTTCCGCCGGGGGAACGAGCATTTCGACCGGTTGGCCCATCAATTCCTGGCGCGTATAACCAAACAACGCCTCGGTCGCCCTGTTGACGAGCGCGATCTTGCCGCAGCCGTCCACCATGACAATCCCGTTCGGCACGGCCTCGACTACGGCGCGGAATTTTTCCTCGGCCAGATGGCGTTCCGCCGACAGCGCATCGATCAGGCGCCGTAGGTTCGCTGGGTCCAGATCTCCTGCGTCCAAGTAGGTCGCCCCTAGAAGCGAGAAAATGCCGCTTTTCTCTTATCGACGGCAAGATGGCATCCCTCACCCGCGTTAGCACGAATCCCGCGGACCGTTTTAGAACCAATAGTGAGACGGCTATAGATCGCGAGTACCCCCGGTTATCGCTGTCCCAGCTTGAGCTCGATCTGGGTAAACTGGTGGTAGCGCCGGAAATAATCGCGCCATGAGCCCTTAGCCTCGGCAGCTGTCCACAGTGGCATCAACAAGCGAGTAAAGGCGGTGCGTTCGGGACAATGTCTGACGAGCACCTCATCCACCGACACGACCCGGTCCATCCACGGGCGTCCGCCTCGGTATCCTCGGCAACCTCCCTCCGCATGTCCAGGCGCTGATGGCTGGTTTGCCTATGGAGTTCTTTCGCGGGGCTGCGAGTGCTCATCATCTCACTTTTCAACCGCCTGTGGTCGAGAGAAGATGCGAAGCGGAAACAGCGAAGCCCGACTGCCGTCACAATGGCTCCATCCCGACGGATGGTTCTCGCCGACTTTGTTTGGCGGCAATGGATCGCAGTTGTAGATTCGCGTGCCATGAGCACGCTCCCCTAGAGCCTCCCGGGTGCGGGAAACGCAGGCGGATTGCAATGGGGCAGCATAGGTGAGGTCGACAGCGCGATTTCCGTGAGATCATCTTTCGCGAGAGCTTTTTCAGGACGGTCCAGGCTCCGCGAATGACGTCACTGCCCACGATGATCCCGTCGATGGGGCCGTTGGTCCATCGACTTCATGAAACCGGCTGTATGGGGGAACGGCGCGATCCGTGGCTTTAAAATGCCAGGGATCGCGCCATGAGGGACCTCGACGACAGCGGCACTTAGCTGCCTGAGATTCGTTTACGTTAGCTCATGTCCCATCCCGCCAGGCTTCTCCGCATCTGGGGAAATTGTTGCCGGTTCAAGCGTCTTCCGGCGGCGGATCGAACGTCGAAATCAACTCCACGAGTTCGGCGACCCGGCCCTTGGGAAAGGTCCGAAGCTCGTCATGGAGCGCTTCGTCATTATCTAGCCACGCCTTGGCTTCGAACAACTCGCGCTCGTTCGCGCCGGAACTCACAATCTGGGTTGCGAGATCCTCGCCGACGGGACCCAGCACCGCGGTGATCGATGTTTTGCTCAAAGCGGACATATCCTGCCTCCTGGTCTCGACCCTGCCGGTCGGTCGCCAGCGGACCAACGCTCCCCACCGACCGCCGGTTCGACGTTTACGACGGGTCCAACAGGTCTGGATTTAGGAACCGTTGACCGGCGTTTGAAGGCGCCGGGCCACATCACTTCGACACCATCTTGACAAGAAAAAAAGCTCTTCCCACATCGCGCGATGCGGGATGCCGCTGACGGGTCCCGAGGCAAAAGATGGCATGTCCGGCCCGTTTTATCAGGGCGGAATGCGGCCCATGTCGCTTCACGGTGGAGGATGTGCGCCGGGTCATGACTGACGACATCACATTCGTGACCGTCGTCACCCGTGCGCTTCCTCGTTAAGCCGTAGCGGGCCGTCGCCACTTATCCCTCGTCTCTCGGCAGCTTCTCGCGAAGGCTTCGGTTCGTCGCAGTTTGGCGCGAATGAAGCGAAGACGGCGCTGATCGGTCGTTCCCAAATGCGTCCGTCTCGTCTTCTCCCCTGCTGATGACTGCGTCGGACCGACAAAGTCAAGGTGGAGACGAAGGAGACGAGCAATGCAACATCATCTCACAACCGGTTTCGGCGGCTGGGACCCCTTCGCCGAAATGCGCCGGCTACAGGCCGATATGAACCGCCTGTTCGACGGAACAACCACCACGTCCCAGCGCGCCCAGCGCGTCTACCCGCCGGTCAATCTCTGGCTCGGCGACAACAGCGTCGTCGTCACGGCGGAGTTACCCGGTCTTTCGGGCGATGACATCCAACTCACCGTCCAGGACGACACGCTGACCATCGAGGGCGAGCGCAGGCTGGCGGGCAACGATAATCAGCTTGCCTGGCATCGCCGCGAACGCGCGACCGGCAGCTTCGCGCGCACCGTCCAATTGCCGTTCCGTGTCGATGCGGACCGGGTCAAGGCGCATTTCACCAACGGCGTGCTGGAGGTCGAGATGCAGCGGCCCGAGGCCGACCGCCCGCGCAAGATCGCCGTCAATGCGGCGTGACTGGAACAGAAGGAGACAAGACATGGCACAGGAAATCGTGACCACCCAGAAGGAGGAGGTCGATCGCGGCAATCGCAACGGCGAGGCGACCCGCGCGTCTGTCGTCTATCGCCCGATGACCGATATCTTTGAGACGGAAGACCATGTGGTGCTGGTCACCGACATGCCCGGTGTCGGTGCCGGCGACGTCGAAGTGACCCTGGAACGCCGGGTGCTGACGCTTCGCGGTCATGTTGAGCCGCCAGCGCCGGAAGGCTACCGGCAGGTCTATGCCGAATACGGCGTCGGCGACTTTGAGCGGGTCTTCACCCTGTCCGAAGACATCGACCAGGACCGCATCAGCGCGAACCAGAAGGATGGCGTGCTAACGCTGGAGCTTCCCAAGGCAGCATCGGTGAAGCCGAAGAAGATCACCATCAAGGTTGCTTGAGCGCCAACCCCAGCGCGGACGCACGATCCCTAAACTGGCTCTACTCGAACGAAAGGAGAACCCATAATGCAGATCCGAGACCTCATCCCCTGGAGCCGGGGCAAGGAGCCGGCCCAGGGCAACCCCTCCCATAACGACAATCCGGTGAACGGCCTCCAGCGTGACATCAACCGGGTGTTCGACGACTTCTGGAGCCGGTTCGACCGGCCCGTCGGGAGCTCCCTTTCTCCTGCCACGAACGGGCTTCTGTCCGGCTTCGGCCCCCGCTCCGATGTTTCCGAAACCGACAAGGAAGTTGAAGTGTCGGTTGAGTTACCGGGCCTGGACGAGAAGGACATCGACGTCAGCCTGACCGGGGACATGCTGACCATCCGCGGCGAAAAGAAAGCGGAGAAGGAGGACAAACGGAAAGGCTATTACCTCTCCGAGCGCTCCTATGGCTCCTTTCACCGCTCGGTGCCGCTGCCGCCCGGTGTCGACACCGATAAGGCCACTGCGCAATTCAAACGCGGCGTCCTGACGGTGACAATGCCCAAGACCCCCGAATCCCAGGCACAGGTGAAGCGCATCGAGGTGAAGGCTTCGTGAGGGGCTGGCGGACCACGCGTCCGCCTGCCCGTCTTTCCAATGAACGCTGCAAACTGCCAATCAAGAGTTACGCCGCCACACTGATGCGCCCGCCTGTGCGCGCCCCGTCGTCGGGAAGCAATAGCCGGGTGCACGGATGTCCAGAAACGTGAACGCTGAGGCGCAATCGAGGCGCCCTCCCCCTCCCCCGCGATTCGGCAAGACCTCAGCGAAAACACCCGTGCGCAAGCGGCGAGTCCGGTTCACCCGGCCAGTGGAAGCGAGATGTCGACAATAGAGGAGAAGAAGGAGACGAGGCGATGACGGTAAGAGCGTTGCTACAAAACAAGGGGAACTTCGTGTCAACGGTCGGCCCCGAAACCAGAGTGCAGGAGGTGATGGACCAGTTGGAGCGTGACGAAGTGTCCGCCTTGGTCGTCGTCGGCGAAACCGGAGATATCCTCGGGATCGTATCGGGCGGTGATGTCGTGCGCGGGCTCAACCGCTTGGGTCCGGAGATCGTCGAAAAGCCAGTTATGGACGTTATGACGAGCGAGGTCTTCACCTGCGATATCGCAGAACCTCTATCGGCGATCTACGAGTTGATGGACACCAATCGTATTCGTCATATCCCGATCCTCGAGGCGAACCGGCTTCGCGGCATCGTCAACACGCTCGATGTTGTGAAGTATCGGCTCAGGGAAATAGAGAACGAAGCCGAAGCCCTGAAGGAGTACGTCAGCGGACGGACATGAAAGTACCCTTGCTCGGCGGACAGAGATGAAAGAAGGAGAAAAGCGGCATCGAGACCGGAGAACCGGATGCGGGAGAGAAACTGAGGCCGCGGCCCTGGATCCGATCAATGAGCCACTGCTACAAACGTTTCCGGCGAGTGACCCGCCGGCTGACGTTCGACTGCCGCCGCGAGACAGCCGAACTCGCGGCGCAGTCCGTGGAGTTGCTGGATCAGCGACAGTGTCATCGGCACCGTCATCGAGCGTCGTATCGGCCTTGAGCTGACAGGCAAGTCTTACTCGCGCCAGACTTGGTCGAAAAGCGGTCCTCGCTCGCCTAGGGTGGGCGCGATCCAACCCGGCGAACCTAGAGTCTCAGTTGATGCGTTTGTCACGTCTTCGATCTGATCGATCAGTTCTGCTTCGAAGCTGCGAAATCAAGCGGCAGATCGGCTGCCAGCCTGCGATCTCGGACGATCCAACTCGATTTGCGAGGCGGGCTTCGGTCGGCCGAAATAGTAGCCTTGAACCTCAATGCATCCTGCGGCCTTGAGCGCCAAATACTCGTCTTCCGTCTCGACCCCTTCGGCGGTCGTGGTCATGCCGAGGCTGAAGCCGAGTCCGGCCACCAAACGGACGATGGCCAGGCTGTCAGCCGAGGTCGTCAAGCCACGCACGAACGACTGATCGATCTTGATCTTGTCGAAGGGGAAACTGTTCAGATAGCTCAACGACGAATAGCCGGTGCCAAAATCGTCCATAGCGATCCGGACGCCCAGCCCACGGAGTTGGTGCAGGATGGCGATATTCCGGTCACTACGATCGAGCAGCACGGTCTCCGTGACTTCCAGTTCAAGCCGGCTGGGGGCCAAGCCCGAGGCGGCAAGGGCGCTAACCACCGTTTGCACCAGCGTCTTGTTGCGGAACTGCACCGGCGACAGATTAACGGCGATCCTGATCCCGGAAGGCCAGGAGGCCGCTTCGGCGCAAGCCTGCCGCAACACCCATTCGCCGAGCTGAACGATCAATCCGAGATCCTCCGCAAGGGGGATGAACTCGGCAGGTGGAACCATGCCGCGTTCCGGATGACGCCAGCGCATCAAAGCCTCGAAGCCACAGATGGCGTCGCGGGCGACCTCGATGACCGGCTGGTAGAAAACCTCCAACTCGCCATTGCCGAGCGCATTGCGCAGTTCCGCTTCAAGCGACTTGCGGGCGAGCAGGTCTTCTTCCATCTTCGGCTCGAAGAAGCGAAAGATTCCCCGGCCATCGCCCTTGGCTTGGTAAAGAGCGAGATCGGCCTGTTTGAGAAGTTGTCCCGGCTCGGCGGAACGGTCTCTTAATTCGGCGATGCCGATGCTTACCGCGATGGTGAACTCGACGCCGTCAATAGCGAAGGGCGCACTGATGGCGGCGATCAGGCGCGAGGCGAGACCGGCGCAGTCGCGGGTCTCGCGCGAGGGCGGCAAAAGGATCGCGAACTCGTCGCCACCGAGCCGAGCGACGAGATTGTCATCGCGAATGTTCCTTCGCAGCCGATCGGCCACCGCCTTCAGCACCTCGTCGCCGAAGAGGTGACCGTGCGTATCGTTGATGTCCTTGAAACAGTCGAGATCGAGGAACATGATCGTCAACGACGACGCACCACAATTGGCGTGGTTCAAACAGGCTTCCAGCTCGTCATTGAACCGAAGGCGGTTGGCGAGACCGGTCAGCGGATCATGACGCGCCATGTGGACGATCTTCAGTTGGTCCTGCCGGAGCTTGGTGTCGGAGCGTGCCAGCAGGCGGTTGCTCCATAAGAGCAAGAGGATCAGGGCGATGCCACAGAGGATCAGACCGGCAGCAAGGCCGGTGAACAAGCGGTGGAGGCGCCGAAGCTCGCCCTGATCCTCTGCAATGCGCCTGTCGCCGGTCTGCCGGGCGTCCGAAGCGAGTGAGGCCAGTTCCGCATGGAGGGGGGACAGTAGCCTGTTGAGTGCGAGAACCGTGCCGGGCTCGCCCAACCGACCCAGAAGCGGCTCCGCCGCAACCAGCGTTTCTTCGAGCCGCCCCAGAACACGGACGTTCTCTGGATTGCGTCGAATGTATTCTTCGGCTTCCCCATTATCGAGGATATCCAGGCGACCGAGAAGAATCTCAACCCGTAGGGCAACTTCGTCCGCGTCGACGCCACTGCCAGCGACCGCGGATTCGGCAACACGCTGTTGCAGACGCGTAAACTCGACGAGCGCCTGATTGACCGACCAGACGATGTTATAGCGAGAAATCTCTCGCAGCGCCGTCTGCCGTTCCGTGATCAGATGCGAGATGTAGGCGGTCGCCAGGACAAAGCAGCCGACCGTCACCGCCAGCAGCGCTTGGATGAGACGCAGCCTCATATTCCGACCTTCGAATAGGATGACTTATTCGACAATGAGCTTGGCGAGCTGCCAGGCCGACCGACCATAATAGGTCTGGCTCTGGAGTTCCTTGTCGCTGTCGTAGGGATAGACGATGAACAGCGGCCCCTTGTCCCGCACGGGCATATATTCCCCGTCCCGCTTCAAGGCGAGAATGGCGCCATACTTTTCGAAGTCCTCCAGCGGGATGTCGGTGCTGTAGTCGTTCAACGCAACCGCTTTGACATTGGTGCCCTCGGCACCGACCAGTTCCATCAGCATTGCCAGCGGGACGCCCTCGAAGGTGACCGGCTGGGTGTACCAAGGCGTCATGGTTTTGAAGGAGACGGTGCCCAGCGTTTCCAGCATCGCACGATCAAAGACGGCGAGCTCACCCTTGTTGGTCGTGTCGATCTTGCCCGAGATCGACAGGATCGCCTTGCCCGTTGGATCAGCGAGCTCGCCGGCGTGGGTGGCATGGGAGGTGAACGCCATCAAAACGCCGAGCAGGGTGGCGGACAAGAGCGAGGCGTTCTTTGCAAGCGGATTCATGGTTCATCTCCGTAAACTTCATCGAACCCACAAATAGCCCAGCGCGCCTAATATCGACTTAAGAATTTATCTGTAATTTCAGAGACTTATTCCTGGCGACGCGTGATGTGACTGGTTGCGATTTTTTCATTGACAGGGCCTTACCCGGTTCCCGGCAAAGAGGGATGGCGCGAAGATCAGCGAGCAAATGTCCGCGGGAGAGCTCAGGGCCCTCGCGCGGTGAGGGACCAACGGGCGGGCGGCGCGCATTTGCTGGGCTGACCGGCTTTTGGGGCACCGATATCTCGCCGGATTTGCCAGCGTGCCCGACGAGGTCCATGTCGTCCTGGCACTCGTCAGTGCGGATAGCACAGCGAGAAGCCTCTCTACGTGTGGCCACCCGTTGGTGTTTGATCGCAGAAGGCCTTTCACCGCCCGGCCTATCCAATGGCGCAGTCGCTAGCCAGCCAAAGCAATTTTGCGGAACTCAAGCGCGACTGGCCCGCTATAGCACCTTCAGCTGCCGGCTTGAGCGTGAGGTGGACGATCGATGCGCGTATTCGATAGCTATGAGTGGACGGACGACGAGGCACACCGGATTTTCGAGGACATCAAGCAGACGGTAAACGAGATATGGCGCAAAGCGGCAAGCGACGCCCGAAATCAGCCAGCGGAAAGGGTTGTCGAAATCAGACGTGAAGCCTTTAGAGCGGCAAAGCCGTATCTGGATGACGCGAATGCTTTGAGGAAAGTCCATGCGCGGCCGAGATCCTAACCCGGCGCAGCCGGAACAATAATAACAGATGGCTCCTTCTGTTCGCTTTTACATTATCGCCGCGGTCCCGGTGGTATCGAAATGTTCGACGAGCGCGCGGACGTAATGCTAACGTTTCGCCTCCCCGACCGGAAAAGCGCTGGCTCTCGAATAGGGTCGAAAACCAATGATCCGCCGGCTGCGCGATATTCTGACCCGCAGCTCGCCGCGGATCCGCCGCGAAGCCACGTTCCTGATTGCGATGCACGGGGTGCCAGGTGCGTGGAGCGAAGCGCGCGATCGGCGGGGCTGCCGAAAAGAAGGCTTGCTAGGAACCGGCGCCCACCCCCAAGGATCGCCATTGGCGCGCCATCATGCGGGAGATTGAGCGTCAGACCGGCTACCGCAACCAGCCAGATACGGCAACGCGGATGGTGAAGTGATGTACCCGACAAATCGACAAGGCGCGGCACCGGCGTTTGGAAGTCGCGACGGATCGGCCATCCCGACCCTTTCTCTTGCTCCCTAGTGTTTGGGCGAGATCGCGCCTCGACCAAGATGCCGATTGTCGGCGCCTTGTCCGGCGGGGATGATTTTGCGGCGTGGCAGCAGAGAGATCTGCCGATTCCTATTGAGGATCGGCTGATCGGCCTGCAACGGCCCGATGGATACCGACCGCGATGAGCCAAGGCAGATTTCGACGATCTCGATAGCCCCGCAAGCCTGTTGTTTCGCGCCTGAGAGACCACCCGCGTGTCGTCGGACGCTGGCAGGTTTGCCGGTGGCGGGCCGGACCATCGCGCCGATGTCGACAAACCCCATTCCTCCCGATCGTGCGCGTCTGGGAAGAAAGAGGATCGATGGTCTCTCGGTCAGCTGCGATGCGGCAGTCAGGGCATCTTTGTCCAGAACGACGTCTTGCGGCCATGCTCTGATTTCAGCCGCGCGATATAGGCCTCGTGAGGTTCGAGTTCGCCGAATGCCTCGATCCCCGCCGCAAGACCCGCGCATTCGGCCAGGTGTCGCGCCGCGTGCCGATACCGCTTCACCCTCGCCCGCTCGAGAGCAAAGTTGATCATCGCTCGCAGCAGCCTTGTTGCCGCCAGCGGATATTTTCCGGCCAGCGCATCCACCGCCGGGGTCAAAAGCTCGTAGTGGTCCCCGTTCCATTCGCGCCCGGGCTGCAACACCAGCGCCGCGGCCGTGTCGAGCGCCGGCCAGTTGAGAAAGAACACCAGGGCCTCGTGGCCGTCGGGATGGGCGAGCGCATGCGCCAGAGCCCGGTCCTCGGCCTCGACGTCATCGAAGTCAGGCAGTTGCTTGAGATAGGCACGCAGATGCCTGACGCTGAGCCTGCGCTCGAAGCATGCCCATCGAAACGCTTGCGCCTCGTCGGCCCGGCCAAGCGCCTCCATCACGGCAAGGCGGGTTTCTTCCCATTCATACGGAATCCAGCCCAGCCGGTCCGATCGCCGATCGTCGACCCTATTGATCGCCGTCCATGCCTCGTTCGCTCGCCCGGCCTCAAGAAGACGTTGCGCGATCTCGGCGGCCACTGCCGGGACAGACCGCGCCGCCTCGCTCTGCTGGGCGATAAACGCGTCGACGTCGCCCTGCGCGTCCGCGATCGCTTCCAGGGCAAGGCGAACGGTGCTGTCATGCCGGCGCGCTTCGATCTCGTCGGCATAGACCGGGCCACCACTCCCCCATCCGATCACCTGCCGTTCCAAATCATTCCCCGGCCGATCGGGCGGCGTCTGGGAGAACGCAACGAGGCGCGCCTTCAGATGATCGAGCCCTGTCTGTCCAAGACTTGGCGCCAGCACCGCGATCAATTCGTCATATTGCCCGTAGTCGTTTTCGAGGAGCGCCTCGAAAGCCTGGTCGGCCAACCGTGTGGAATCGGCGCCAGCGGCGTTGGCGAGGTTGCCGAGATCATCGCACGCCCCGTGGAATATCCCGATCACCGTCCCGCTGCTGTCGTCGCACCGGCCGAATACCGGGGTCGCCAACGCCAGAAACCGCCACATCAGGTCAAGGGCCTCGGCGGGATCGGATTTGCCGACCTCGTCGACGATGGCGCGTCGCTGTGTTTCCAGATCGCCGACCAGGGCCTTTCGCCGTTGCCAGTCGACGAGGGACCGCGAGCGCGCGATTGTCGTCAAGCGCTTGCGCACTTGTCGTGCGACCTCGCCCGCTCCTTGTGCCCCTGCCAGTTCCAGGCGAAGCCGCCGCTTGGCGCTCGCGCTGCCGGTGCTGATCTCGATCAACAGGCTCGCGAGCCGCTCGGCACCGAGGGCTTCAAGGTTCTTTGGGTTCAGCGTGGTCTTCGATGCCATGTCGGTCTCGTCTTCGAACTTGGCTTGCGGAATGACGCAACCATGCTTCGATCGCAAGGCCGGCTGCAGATCGCGCGGAACGCCCACCTGCGACGAGCCCGCGCTGCCATCTGATCGCAGGCATTGCCGCTACCGCGCTACCGTACGGAAATGTCTGCGAACAAGCCGGAAGACAGGCCTTTCGCCATGAGCAGATAAAATGAGGGGACAGCCGCAGCCGCCCTCGATGCGCCGCAGGCAGTACCGACCAAGACCATGTCCTCCTGTTCTACTAGGTCGACCACATCTCGTCTTTGACAAGGGTATGCTCCTCGCGGTGTTGGTGCGCCATTGCGGGGCGCATTACGGTGCGAAGGAATCTCATTTGGCTTTCTTGAGGCCGGCTTTGGGCCGTGCGCCGACCTCCATCCCATTCCATTCGCACCACTCGATGAGGCTGGTCTCTCGATTGGCGAGGCTCTTGGCCCGACTGAAGGCCGCCTGGGCTGGGTTCTCCTCCTCGCGGAACAGAAGGCGGCTCCATCGATAGCCGGCCAAGAAAAATAATCGGCATCAATCCCCCCAACGGGTCAACCGGATCCCGGCGGATACGTTGGCTCCCTAGTGGAATTGGTTAACGCTCCCCGTCAGGGATCCAAAGGCATCGAACGATTGGGAGGTGAGAAAATTGAACGCGGACATCATCGAACTCCGGTGGCAGCCGGCGGGGGCGAAGCGCGTCGCCGTCGTGGAGATTTCCAGAATTTCCTCGTTTTCGATCCGGGATAGATCTGTGAAGGCTGTCGACGAAGCCGGGAAAATCCATGAGATCGCTGTTCGGGAAGGTTTTTTTACCCGCGCCATTCCAACGGTGGGCGATTATCTCATTCGATACGGAGACGGTCATGTGTCTCATGCGCCGCCCCGAAAGTTGCGGGAGGGCGGGTATCTGTCTTCAACCGCGCATACCCAAGCTTCCTATACCCGCCGGGATGGGCGCCGCACAGACCATTTTGGCCCAAGTCGGCCGGTATCCTGCGGATCCAAATGACAGGAGCAGCCAGCTAAAGAAACTCCCCGGAACCGCCCTTTCCCTCTGGGACTTTATTCGCGCGACGATGATCGCGAGGCTCGCACGGATGCGCTCCGTTCGCCCTCCACCACACCAGGGAGACAAGCGATGACCACCGACCCCAATTCCGCTCACCCCGGGCCTCCACAGCCCAGGCAGCAGCAGGAGATGCCGGGTGAAACCGGCATGATGCGCCCACGACCCGACCACGGCGAGGAAAGCTACAAGGGTAGCGGATGCCTCACTGACAAGGTCGCCATCATCACCGGCGGCGACTCCGGCATCGGCCGTGCGGTCGCCATCGCCTATGCCCGGGAGGGAGCCGATATACTCATCTCCTACTACAATGAGGAGGCGGATGCGCGGGAGACTGCGGAATGGGTCGAGCGAGCCGGCCGAAAGGCCATCCTGTGTCCAGGTGACATCAAGGATGAAGCCTTTTGCAACGGCCTCATTGATCGGGCGGTGTCGGAATGCGGCCGGCTCGACATTCTGGTCAACAACGCAGCCCACCAGGCCAGCATCGAGAGTATCGAAGAAATCAGCGCGGAGGAATGGGACGTCACCTTCCGCACCAATATCTACAGCCAGTTCTATCTGAGCAAGGCCGCGGTGGCGCACATGAAGCCTGGCAGCTCGATTATCAACACCACGTCCATCAATGCCAAGAATCCCACGCCGACGCTATTGGCCTACGCCACGACCAAGGGTGCGATCTCAAATTTTACCGCTGGCCTCGCCGCTCTGGTCGCAGACCGAGGCATTCGGGTCAACGCGGTGGCGCCGGGACCGATCTGGACGCCGCTCATTCCCTCGACAATGCGTACTGAGAAGGTCGAGAATTTCGGCGGAAACACTCCGCTCGGACGAGCCGGACAACCAGCCGAACTGGCCGGCGCGTATGTCCTTCTGGCTTCGGACGAAGCAAGCTACATCACTGGAGCCGTCATTCCGGTCACCGGCGGACGGCCTATGCTATAAGGAAAGGGGGTGGTAGTCTTGTGCTGCGCCCGGGCATGGCGGATGCTCCCAGTCGCCGTCGGTTCTGAGCCGGGGCGTCCGACAGCGCGACTACTGGTGACACCCCCGTCGTCCCTTATCCGTAGCCTCTTTCGGTCGCTCATGCCGAGTGACCCAGCCCCTGCTCCGAAATCATGGAATTCACCGGTCATTTCTGCCCCCTGCGCAACGCCTTTCCTTGCGGTTGTGCAACCAACTCGAGCGGCATTTCGTTTTGGAATTTTGTCGATGAAATGATGTTCCGGAGAAAGTCCCATGCCCGCCAAGTCGAAAGCTCAACAGAAAGCCGCCGGGGCCGCGCTGGCGGCAAAACGCGGAGAGCAAAAGTCCTCGGACCTCAAAGGGCCATCAAAATCCATGTACAAGTCGATGAGCGAAGGGGAGCTCGAGGACATGGCCGCCACGAAGCGTAAAGGGAAGCCGGATCATGCTTCCGAGGGGTAGGTGATGGCGCTTGCCCCACATAATACGACCATGCACCGGTTGCGCATGAGTTCGTCGCCGCAGCCATGAGATTTCGATCCCGGAGACCCCTGCCCACGACACTGGGTTGGGGCCAAAACCGCCGAGGACCAATTTGCAGCGGGATGCCTCAATTTCTGCGCCTGCGAGCCTCACGCGGGCTGACGGGGCTGCTCGATAGCGATCCTAATGTCGAGGGGGACTGGCGGCGCTTTCCACGCCAGTCCGCAGGAAAGATGTGGCGGTGAGACATTTTGCGAGGCCCTGACATCGCCAAGGCCTCGCCCGTTCCCACCATCTACCGGATGGCCCTGCCCATCTTCCCTGGTGCGAGTTATAGTCCCCCGATTCCGTAGTACTCGTCGACCCTGCGGCCATATGCGGGATCATCCCAGTTGGGCGTGTTATCCTGGCCATAGCGGGGGGCTGCCTCAAGCCGCCGCTTGTCAAGGTCGACGACATATCCTCCCTGACGCTCGTCGTAGTCGAGTTGAGACCAAGGCAACGGGTGATACTCGTCGCCAATTCCGAGGAACCCCCCGAATGACATAATGGCGTACTTGACTTGACCGTCGCGCTTGCCGATCACGAGATCGTAAATGCTGCCCAAGCTTTCGCCCTGGCGATTGTAGACCTTGGTGCCGTTGACTCGGCTGGCTTCGATGTTGCTTGGGTCGACGTTCATATCGGACATGTCGAATTCCCATCTTGTTGAAGTTGAAGTTCACACGAAAGCCGGGAAGGCAATCGAAGGTTCCCCAAACTCCATACGATTTGTCATGAAAACAACGGTTCATTCGGTAGGCGTCGATCGAAGACGGGGTCCGAAGCTGGGCAGAACGTCGAGGATTCGATGTGAACCTTGCGGTGCGGAAAAGGGGCCAGCACCGCCGGAGACCCGCGACAGCGGTATCCGGCTGAAGAAAGCGCCCCACGCACTTTCGGTACCGCCGCTCGTTGCCCCGTCAGTATCTCGCTCGAACTTGCGGCGCAATAAACCAGGCGATAGCCGCTGCGAATACCAACCTCAACGCGACGACTACCGAAATCAGATATTTCCATTGTTCCTGAAGGGCGGGAAACGAAAGCGCGGTGATCGCGCCGGCCCCAAATAAAACGCCGTTGATCATGGCGTAAATCAGGAAGGCAATACGCGTGTAGGTTCTCACTTTTCCTTTTGTCCCCGAGCTTGTCGTGATGACGACCAAACCGATAGCCCGGCGCTGAAAATTCCGACCGATCCAGCTCATCCAATCAGGCGCTTGAGGTGAACTGTGGGCATCAGATGTCGAGCCTGACTGTCGGGAACGCAATGGCAGTGCCAGCCGTTTTATCTCAATAAATCAACGACAAGGATATTCGGGATGAAACATTCTCCACTTCTGCTCGTCAGTTGCGCGTTCGTCGCCCTCGGGACGAGTTCAGCCTTGGCCGATTGCGCCGAGGAAATTGCCGCCCTTACCGGAGCGGCCGCAGGGTCCGCCGCGATGAGCGGAACGGCAGGTGCAAGCGGCGGTGAGTCCGCAGGTGGCACCGGCGTCGCGGAAGGCACCACGACAACCTTTACCGAGTCGGGCGAGATCACCACCAGTGGCGGAGCCGCGATTGCGGCGGCCAATCCGGGAGGCATCAGCAAGGACGGCACGGTGGCGCCGCTCGAGACCGATAAGGCGGCAACCACCGGGGCAACCGACGGCGGCGCGACTGCTTCTGCGACGTCCGGTGCCGCTGCCGCGCCGGCTGATATGTCGGTAGGTTCCGCGACCGCCCCAGGGACGTCCTCAGACGCCAATGATGATTCGGCTACCTCTGTCGAGTCTAGCAAGTCGACATCCACGTCGGACACCAGGACGTCCACGACGGGGGGCTCAAGTGTACCCGCGACTCCCCCGGCCGCAGCCGATTCAAACGCAATCGGCGACGCGCCCTCCGGAATCTCCCGCGATAGCGCCTCTTCGCCTTCATCAACCGATGCTGCAGCAACGTCGACCCCGGGAACAGACGCGTCCGACCCGAGGAACACGATGCCCGCAGCTGGCGCCGACGCAAGCGCCACCGAGACGACCACGGCCGATACAGGCACTGCGGCGACGACCGGCGGGCAAATCGTCAAGGACGGCTCGACGATGCCGTTAGAGGATGCGGCGGGCACAGCTGATACGGATGTCGCCATGTCCGCCCAGGACGTTAAGGCGCAACAGGAAGGCGCTAACACGGCGGCCGCTGCCGCCGCGGCCGGCACGCAAGCCCGCGCCACGGCCTCGAGCGATCCTGCCTTCACCGCCGCGCTTGAAAAGGCGCGGACCGCCTTGGAGCAGGGGGACGAGGCCGCCTGCCTGACGGCCGTGGAGGAGGCGCGGGCCATTCAGGGCTGAACTGCCGCTTGCCATTTCCTGGAAAAGCGCCTCTGCCCGGTATTTCCGGGTGGAGGCTTCCCGACGCCCGACCGCTGCGCCCGCTGCGCCCGGCCGCAGCCTTCGCCGACAACGAGGCTGGCAATCATATGCGCAAACAGCGACCTGTCGACCTTTGTAATGCTCAGTAAGACTTGGCGGATGAAAATATATTTCTGCGTAGTTTATATTTTTAAGTTATTCTTATTATATTTCAAAAATATTCATATGACTGGATTTATCCGCGAGTACGATGGTCATGCGTTCGCTTGAAGATTTCGCTCAGATTGCGTCGGACTGGTTTTGGGAAATGGACGCGAACCTGCGGTTCTCCTATTTCTCGGGGCCATTCGAGCAGGTTACCGGTGTGGCGCCGACTGCGCTGATCGGCCGGACCCGCCTCGAAATATCAGCCAACTTCGATGATAGCGAGCATTGGCGGGAACATTTCGCCGATCTCGACGCACATCGTCCGTTTCGAGATTTCGTCTATCCCTTTAAGCATGGCGATGGTAATCCGCGTTGGTTCAAGATCAGCGGCCGACCTCGGTTTGATGATGGCGGCACGTTCGCCGGTTATCTGGGTGTTGGCACGGATATCACCGCGGAGCGTGCCGCCCAGCAGGACCTTGCGGGAGCGCTTGAAGAGGTCCGCGAAACCAATGCTCGGCTCGAACGCCAGAACCTTCAGTTCGATGCCGCGCTCAATAATATGTCTCCCGGCCTGTGTATGTTCGATGGCGACGAGCGCCTCGTCGTCTGCAACACGCCCTACACAAAGATGTATGGCCTGACGCCGGAATTGACGAAGCCGGGCACCACTCTTCGTGAGATGCTGGAACACAGAATGGCAGCCGGCATCCTTCCGGATATGGACCCTGAGGAGCATATCGAACAGCGCCTCGAACTGGCGAAAAGTCGCGAGCGCAGATACGATGTCCTGGAATTGCGGGACGGACGGGTTTTTCCATCGTCGTTGAGCCAATGCCCGACGGAGGCTGGCTCGCGACGCATGAGGACATAACCGACCGAAAAACCGCCGAGGCAAAGATCGCGCACATGGCGCGCCATGACCCGCTCACCGATCTCGCCAATCGGGCGCTCTTTCGGGAGCGGCTTACCGAAGGATTGGCCTGCGCAGCACGCGAGGGCAATGAAATGGCCGTGCTTTGCCTCGATCTGGATTATTTCAAGGCGGTAAACGATACGCACGGTCACCCGATAGGCGATGCTTTGCTCATAATAGTGGCGGAGCGACTTCGCGCGGCCGCACAGGACACCGGTACGGTTGCTCGACTCGGGGGCGATGAGTTCGCCGTCCTGATGCCGGGAGCGACGCCCAAGCTGGCCAATTCGCTTGCGCGCCGCATCGTCAGCCGCCTTGGTGAGCCCTATGACGTCGATGGCCACCCGGTCGATATCGGCGTCAGCGTCGGGGTCGCCATGGCACCGAGCGATGGCAGGTCATCCGACCAGATACTGCGCAGCTCCGACATGGCGCTTTACCGTGCGAAGGCCGAGGGGCGTGGCACCTATTGCTTTTTCGAGCCCGGGATGGACGCGTCGATGCAGACGCGTCGCCTTCTGGAAGCCGAGTTGCGGCAAGCCCTCAAGACCGGCGAATTCGAGCTCCACTATCAACCTCTGGTGACGACGGCAACGGGGCAAATCAGCGGATTCGAAGCCCTCTTGCGATGGCATCATCCCAACCGCGGCATGGTTGCACCGATGGATTTCATTCCCCTGGCAGAGGAGATCGGCCTGATCGTTCCTCTGGGGGAATGGGTTATACGCCAAGCCTGTGCTGACGCGGCCAGCTGGCCGGAACACGTCCGCATCGCCGTCAATGTTTCGGCGATTCAATTCAAGAGCGGCAATCTGGTCCCGGTAATCGTGTCGGCGCTCGCGAACTCAGGCATTGCCGCCAACCGGCTGGAAATCGAAATCACCGAGAGCGTGGTTCTCCACGAGAGCGAGGCGACGCTCGCCAAGCTGCACCAGCTGCGCAGTCTCGGCGTGCGGATTTCCATGGATGATTTCGGGACGGGCTATTCCTCCCTAAGCTATCTGCGCAGCTTTCCGTTCGACAAGATCAAGATCGATCGCTCTTTCGTTGCCGATCTCGACAAGAAGGCCGACTGCGCGATCATCGTCCGAGCAGTCGCTTCGCTCGGGGTTAGCCTCGGAATCGCGACCACGGCCGAAGGCGTCGAAACCGCGGAGGAATTCGAACTCTTGCGAGCCGACGGCTGCACGGAGGTGCAAGGTTATCTCTTCAGCCCTCCAAAGCCGATCGCCGAGACGCTTCGCCTTCTGGGTGCCCGGCCTCAAATCTTTACACCCGACCGCAACTTCACGATTGAGCACAAGGGCCGACTCAACACTGATAAAATCCCCGCAGTGGCGCGGGCCGATACCGCAACTCTTGCGCTGGGCACAGCGGCTTTCGGTTCTGCCCGCGGATGAGGATCTGACCTTTGACCCTGCTGCAACGTCCGCCTCGACCGGCGGCCTTGCCCTGTTTTATCGCCGCTGCGCACACAAATGGTCCGCGCAAGCGGAGCCTCCAGGATCGGCCAGTCTTTCAGAAACAGTGGTGCTGCCCCGTATAGGCTATCATCATCATTCTCGAGCCTCGAGCCATGACCGTCCCGCTTCTACGACGGCCTTTGGCAGCTCCACGCCAAGGTGGTCCAGAGGTTATGAAATTATCGACAGGGACCGTCGTGCATATCCTGCATTTACGCAGGTCCGCGAGCAGATAACGCGGTCGTCCGAGCCACCCGTTTAAGAAAACGGCCGCCTACTCCGTCATCCGCCTTCGCGAGGCAGCGCCCGACGGATTGCCGCTTTCAGAACTTCAGGAGAGACTGGCTTGGACAGGATCGCTGCGGCAGGGGCGGCTTGCCGAATCCGGGTCAGGTTCGCCTCATCGGTATAGGCGGTGATGAATATAACCGCCACTTGCCGGCGCTGGAAGATACGCCGTACCGTCTCAACCCCGTCCGGGCCTCCACCCAGATTGACGTCCATCAGAATCAGGTCGGGAGCAAAATCAATTGCCGATTTCACGGCGCTTTCGCAGTCGCCCGCGATGCCGCAAACGTCGAATTCGAGATCCTGAAGTAGCGACTCCAAATGCCATGCCACAAAATATTCGTCATCGACGATCAGGACACGGGGCT
>DRFF01000107.1 GCA_011050685.1 Aurantimonas coralicida | reverse complement strand
GTGTTTTCCTGGACCCTCGACACCGCCGGCCTGTTCGCGGCCGGCGTCGCCGACGTGGCGCTGCTGGCGGAATGCCTCAGCGGGCGGGAATTGACGGCACCGCCGCTCGCCGATGCGTCGGGGCTGACGATCGGGCTCTATCGCACGGCGTTCGACACCGGCCCAGAGGAGCGTCTCGACCCGGCGATGGCGGCGGCATGGGAGACGGCGGCCAAGGCGCTCGAAGCGGCGGGCGCCAAGCTCGTCGACCTCCCTGAGCCGGCGGCGCTGGAAGCGGCTCGCGCGGCGCATGGCGACATTCAGAATTTCGAGGCGGCACAGGCGCTTCTGCACGAGCGGACGATGCATCGGGGTCGGATGGGGCCGAAGGTGCTGGCGCAGCTCGATGAAGGCGCGGCGGTCACGGCCGAGGCGTACGATGCGGGACGGCGAACCGCGCGGATCGGCCGGAAGGCGGCCGCGGCGCTGTTCGACACCTGCGACGCGCTGCTGGCGCCCTCCGCCTTCGGGCCGGCCCCGAAGGGACTCGCCACCACCGGCGACCCCGCGCTCAACAAGCTGTGGACGCTGACCGGTAACCCTTGTGTCAACGTGCCGGGGCTGGCGACGCCCGAGGGCCTGCCGCTCGGCCTGACGATCGTCACCCGGTTCGGCCGCGACCGGACTACGCTGTCTATCGCCAAGCTGCTAGAAGACCAGATCCAGGCTGGATCACCAACCCGTGGTCAATTGTAGCCGAAATGCGGCAGAGGCCAGTCCCGAGCACCGCGATGGCGCCGGCGCCATTGATTCGGGACGTCGTGCCGCTCCGATGACGGGATCACGAGGGATTTCAAGGCGTAATGTCAAAAAGTGCGGACATAGCGCCGGTCCTTGCGCCGTTGGCAACTCAACGCATGTGCGATCACGGAAAAGCGGATGGGCGAAAAAAATGAAGCCCCTCTTCGCGCCTGCATCCCGAGTCATTGCAGTGGTTTGCGGCAGTTCGCTCGAACCGTCAGTGCGGCGCAGCGACGAATTGGGGTTTACGATCGATTCAGGTTCGTTACCTTCCGGGCACATCTCGTCAACGAGGAGGCGATGCACATGGAACTGACGCGTTCGCTGAATTTGGTGATGATCCTGGCCGCTTTTGTCTTTGTCGGCGCCATGGTCATGGGTGTCGTGCCCTGATATCGGATGAGATCCGACGCCGCGTTTCGAGCGGCCCCAATTCGAAAAAGCCGGGTCACCCCGGCTTTTTTTGAATCATGATCCGATCGCCGCGCCGCCAGCAGTTCAGGCGGCGGCCGCTTCGCTGGCGGAGCCTGCCGGCGCCGACGCCTCGTCGGCGCGAAGCCCCAGAATGTGGCAGATCGAATAGACCAAATCGGCGCGGTTCATGGTGTAGAAGTGGAAGTCGGAGATACCGCGCTTCTGCAAATCCAGCACCTGATCGGCGCAGACCGCCGCGGCGACGTGGCTGCGCGTCTGCTCGTCATCCTCCAACCCCTCAAAGCGCGCCGCGAGCCAGGCAGGGATGCTGGCGCCGGTTGCCTGGGAGAAGCGTGCAACTTTGGTGAAATCGTGGATCGGCACGATGCCGGGCACGATCGGAATATAGATGCCGGCGCGACGGACCCGCTCGACGTAACGTTCGAAGGTATCGTTGTCGAAGAAGAATTGGGTGATGGCACGGGTAGCGCCGTTGTCGACCTTGCGCTTCAACAGGTCGATGTCGGTAGCGAAATCCGGGCTTTCGGGATGCTTCTCGGGATAGGCGGCGACCGAAATCTCGAAATCGGCGAAGGCTTTCAGGCCCGCGACCAGTTCGACCGCGTTGCGATAGCCATCCTTGTGGGCGACATATTCGCCGCCGACGCCGGCCTGGCTGTCGCCGCGCAGCGCGACGAAATGACGAACGCCGGTCTCCCAATATTGCCGGACGACGGCGTCGACCTCTTCCTTGGTGGCGTCGACGCAGGTCAGATGCGCCGCCGGCGTCAGCCGCGTCTCCTTCAGGAGGCGCTCGATCGTCTGATGGGTCCGCTCGCGGGTCGAACCGCCGGCGCCGTAGGTCACCGAGACGAAGCTGGGGCCGAGCGGCGCCAGCCGCTCGATCGCGCGCCACAGGTTCTCTTCCATCTTCTCGGTCTTCGGCGGAAAGAACTCGAAGGAGACATCGATGCCGGACGTCGAAAGGGGATTGGGGCGACTCATGACGGCTTTCTCTTCTCAGCTGACAAGGGTTTGACGGGCGGAGGCGGCAGCCGCGACCAGGATGCGCGGGTCTTTCGCAATGCAGATTGTCACGGTGAGTTCCCCGGTCTCGCCGCCGCTGGAGACGAGGTGGTCGATGCTGACCTGCTCGAGACCTGCTTCTTCCAGATAACCGACCAGCGTTGCCTCGGAAAAACCGAGGCGCAGATGGGCGTGCTCGGCGCGCAGGAATTCCAGCTCGTGGGGAGCGAAATCGATGATCGCCAAACGGCCGCCCGGCGCGACGGCCCGTGCCGCCTCCGCGATCGCGGCTTGCGGATCGTCGAGATAGTGCAGCACCTGATGGAGGGTCACGAGATCGAAGGCCTCGCGCTCGACCGGCAGATGATAGGCATCGCCCTGGCGCACCTGGGCGTTGACGATCTGTGCCGCATCGAGTTTAGCGCGGGCGATCGCCAACATCTCACGCGAGGCGTCGATGCCGACCGCCCGTTCGCAGCGCGGCGCCAGGAGTTCGAGAATTCGCCCCGTACCCGTGCCGATATCCAGCAGGGTTCCGATCCGCTTGTTCCCCAAGGCGGCGAGAAGCGCTCGTTCGACCTCGGCGTCGGCCGCATGCAGCGCCCGGATACGATCCCAATGGCCGGCGTTGCGGGCGAAATAGTCGGCGGCGCGACGCGCCCGTTCGGTCCGCACCGCTTCCAGCCTCTCGCCGTCGCGTTCGATCATCGGGTCGGCCTCGTCCGCCCAAGATAAAAGCGAGCGCACCAGCCCGACCACCGACGCGTCGTCGCTGACACGGAAATAGGCCCAAGCGCCCTCCTGATATCGCGCCAATACGCCCGACTCCACCAGCAGCTTCAAATGCCGCGAAATGCGCGGCTGGGATTGTCCGAGAATCGTCGTAAGCTCGCTCACCGTCAGATCGCTCCGGGCAAGCAGCAGAACGAGGCGGAGGCGCGTCGGCTCGGCGACTGCCTTGAGGGCGTCGACGAGTCGATCGAAGGAAAGCTTTTGGATGTCCAGCATGACGCATCTCGATTACGATATAAAGATATCTTTATATGAAGAAGTCCGTCCGTGCAAGCGGTTTTCGATGAGCGCGGCGCTTTCACCAAACCCGTTGGAGGACAGGCGCTGCCGACGATCGAAGAAACGGCGATGACCGCGTCCAACCAATGCGCGCCGGCCGTTCGTCCTGGCGAGGTTCGC
>DRFF01000106.1 GCA_011050685.1 Aurantimonas coralicida | reverse complement strand
GGCGAAGGCCGCGACCGCTTGGGCGCCGCCGAGCCGGTAAATCTCGTCGATGCCGCAGATCTTCGCGGCCGCGAGCACCAGCGGATTCAGCGCGCCCCGCATCGCCGGCACGGTCATGGCGATGCGCTCGACGCCGGCGACCTTGGCGGGAACCGCGTTCATCAACACCGAGGAGGGGTAGCTCGCCTGGCCGCCCGGAACGTAGAGGCCGACCGATTCGACAGCGGTCCAGCGGCTGCCGAGCTCGACGCCGAGCGCGTCGACATAGCGGTCGTCCTGGGGGCGCTGGCGTTCGTGATGGCTGGTAATGCGCTCATGTGCGGTCCGCAGCGCCGCGAGCGTTTCCGGGGCGGTTGCCGCGAAGGCAGCGTCGATCTCGTCCGATTCGACCCGCAATGTCTCCGCCGTCAGATCGAGGCCGTCGAAACGCCGGGTCAGATCGATCAGCGCGGCGTCGCCCTCGGCGCGCACACGGGCGATGATCGCGCGCACCGCGTCATCGACGTCGGCGGCGGATTCGCGTTTGGCGCCGAGCAGCGCCCGGAATTTCGCCTCGAAATCGGCGTCCGTGCTGGTAAGCCTCGACGGCACTGTGGCAATTCCCCTCTTGCTCTGCGGCGGCGTGGCGACCGGCGCCGTGCCGAACTGCCTTCGTCAGGCCGACGGATCGGAACGGTCGTGCTCCGGCCGGGCCGACGTGCTCCAGGCACCTCCGACGTCGCTGAGCTGCGCCTCGATCACCTCTACGTCCAGCCTTATCGCGGAGCCGCCGGCGAAGACAAGTTCGACGACCCCGGAGGGGGCATCGGCGGGGGTGAAGCGGATGGCCAGCAGTACGAGCACCTGATCGCCCTCGGTCGCGTCCAGGCCCATCCGCTTGACGCTCCGCACCCGGTCGAAATGCAGGACGGCCCGCCGCCGCTCGTATTCGGCCTTGCGGAACAGGCGAAAGCGCGAAATTCCCTCGGCGGTTTCCCAGACGAAGCGGTTCATCTCGACGACGAACTGCTGCTCACCGGCGCGGTAGCGACAGTCCCGCAATGTGACGACGGCATCCTGGCAATAGGCCGATAGGATGGCGAGATCGTCGTTATCGACGGCAAGGAGGCGCAGGCGGTCCATCGTGATGAGCGTTGCTTTCTATCTGAACGGGCGGACTGAACGGGTTACTGCACCGCAAACTAGGCCGGCGGCTCGGAATTGGAATGGTCATCCCGTCGCCCGGTTCACGACGACGTTTCGCGCGATTATTCAAGCCGGAAGCGGCTGCAAAGCCAAAGGCCGACGATGGCGAGCCAGGTCATGAGCCAGATCGGATTGCCGCGACTGAAGAAATAGCTCTCGAAGAAGGAATTCAACAGGGCAAATGCGAGGATCATCAGGAGGAAATCCGCCAGGCGGCGGTTTTCCACGGCGGGCTGGGTCGTCAGATAATCCTTGAACGGCAGCAACACCAGCATCCATGCCGCGACCGCCAGTGTCGGCCATCCGCCCCAGATGGCGATGTCCAGATAGCCGTTATGGGCGTTGACGATAAGGCGCGGGTCCCAGGACAGCTCGAACGGGGCCTCGGCCTTGTAGACGACGCCCGTGTTCCAGAAAGTCTCGAAGCCGAAGCCCGTCCATTGGTGATGGCCCATCAAGTCGAGGGTGAAGCGCCACAGATCGAGGCGGCCGGTAAAGGTCGTGCCGGGCAGAACCGCCTGCAGCACGATGTCGAGCGCGGGCGAAATTGCCGCTCCCAGCGTCAACAGCGCGGTTACGAGAATGGCAAGGAAAAGGACCGTGATCGGCAGGAGACGACCGCCGAAGATCCGGCCGCCGGTGACGAAGAGGGCGACGAGCGGAACCAGAGCCAGGGTCGTCTTGGAGCCGGTCTTGTAGATGAAGATCGCCGCCAGCAAGGCGATGACGAGTCCGGCCCACCGCTCGCCGCAGCGCATGAGGTAGAGCCCGGCGAAAAACAGCATCGCCATGATCGGACCGGCGACGTTCTTGTGGCTGTAGATACCCCGCCACAACCCGGCATGCTGCGGTTCGAGGCCGTCTGATCCGTGGATCGCCAATCCGGGATAGGCGACAAGCCCCAGATAGGAGAGCCCGAGAACGACGAGCGCGGCGATGGCGAGTGCCAGCCGGAAGTCGCGGATCGAGGGCGGAAGGCTGAGCGCGCCGGTCATGGCGAGCATTGCGGTCAGGGTGAACAGGATCGCGCGGATCGCGGTGCCCGGCGACTCCGATTGCAGGACCGAAAAGGCCAGCAAGGCGATCGTCAACAGCCAGACCGGGCGCAGCAGCGAGAGCGCGACCGTGCGGTCGGTGAACAGGAGGTGGCCGACGATCGCGACGAGAGCGAGTGCGCTGTAGCCGAGTTGATTGACGATATTGCCCTGAACGTCGGTCTCGTATTCCAGCACGAAGGGCGTGAAGGAGACGAGAAGAAACGTCAGGATCGTCGCCGCGAAGACGAGCCGAAGCACCCTGATCGGGTCGTGGACGCCGACGGCGTCAGTTCTGTTCGGGACGACGATATTGTTCATTGACGAGGCCGAATTCGGCGAGCAGGCGGCCGACGGCGACCTGCATGTGATAAAGTCCGATGACAGGCGACTTGGTGTCGAAGGCTAGCCGTGCCGAGCGGAACGGCGAGGCGGCCAGCAAGGCGGCGCTCTTGGCGAGGCGGCGGAACCGGTCGGTCGTCCCGCCGCGACGGCGACGCTCGATGATCGAGGAGATCGCGCCATTGCGCAGTGCCCGCGCGTTCAGCCACGAGAATTCGGTGCGCCGGGCTGGCGTCGTCTCATGGACGGGCGCCTCCGTGCACCAGCCGAAGGTGAAACCTTTTTCGCGGCAGCGCGAATAGAAGTCGCTGTCGCCACCGCCGATGAAGTTGAAGGCAGTATCGAGATAGGGGGCGCCGATCGCCTCCAGGACACGGCGGCGGATCAGGACGTTGCCGGAGGAATAGAGGATCGGCACGGGTCCGGTTCGGGCGTAATGGGGCGTGAAAACGGGATGGCGGGCATAGCGCGCCTGTCCATTGCCTTCGAAAATCGGAATCTGCGGGGCGCCGACGATGTCGACGGCGAGTGTTTCGGCGGTTGTCGCCAGCCGCTCGATCCAGGTTTCGCTGGCAATCTCGTCGTCGTCGATCACCATAAGATACCGCATCGCCGGGAAGCGCTCGATCGCCGTTTGCCATCCCGCATTATAGGCCGCGCAATTGCCGCGCTCATGGGCGATCAGGATCAATCCGGGAAGCTGACCGGTTTCGAACAAGTGCGCGGCGGCGGCCAGTCCCTCGCGGCCTTCGGCATCGTTCTCCATGACGATGACCGCGAACCGCCTTTCGGTCTGTTGGACGGCGAGCGATTCGAGCGTTTTCAGGAGATGCTCCGGCCGGCGGAAAGTCGGCAGGGTGACGACGACCTCGTACCGCCCGAAATCGAGGTCCGGCGAGATACACTCGATGGTGATGGCGTCGGTCATAGGGCGTCGTTCGATCGGATCGCTTACCGGAAGGCGGGTTGGAGCAGATACCAGAACAAAATCAGAAGAAGATGAACGAAGTCTCGACGCAGCCCTCAAAAATCGCGAAATTCGGCCGCGAGCCCAGCAGAACAAACGAGACGCTGGCTCCGCGGCGCGCTTTCCGATCCATCCCCATGGCACGCTTGGCCTGCTCCACGACGCCGCGCGGCGATCAAGCCGCCGAAACGTGCCGGCGGCATTAGGGCAATTTCAACGTGCGGCTGCGACAATCGGATTCCTGCAATGCGCGGAGTGGTCCGGTCGGAATGCATCTTTTGTTCGTTTCGTCGCTCCTGCCCGACGACGCCCCATCGACCGGCTTCGAGATCGCGAACCGCGCCATCGTCGCGGCGTACCGCCATCATGGCGTGCGGCTGACTTTCGTCGGCTTCCGCCGGCCGGGGTCGCGGCCCGCCAGAGCGGACGAAATATGCCTCGGCGAACTGGCGATCGAGAATTCCGGGGCGTCGACGCTCCGCAAGGCGGCCTGGGTCGGCGCGGCGTTCGCTCGCAAGCTGCCGGTCGGAGCCGCGAAAGTGGCCGGGCTTAGCCGCGCCGAACTTCTTGGGCGTCTGGCCGAAGCGGGGCCGGTGGACGGATATGTTCTCAGTTCCGTGCAGATGCCGGTTGCCTATCCCTTCCTGGCGCGCCAAAAACCGTCGATCTTCATCGCCCACAACGTCGAACATCGCTCCGCCCGCGAAAACGCCCGCAACACTGGCGGTCTCCACACGCGGCTTCTCTTCGGCCGCGAGGCGGCGCTGCTCGAGCGCGCCGAGGCAACGATCTGCCGGGACGCGGCGGTCGTCCATACGCTGAGCGAAGACGACCGGGACGGGCTCGGCCTAGCCGGATCCGACAAATGCGTGCCGCTGGCGCTGACCGTCGGCCGCCCGAACGTCGCTGACACGGGCGAACGAACCCATGATGTCGGGCTCATCGGCACCTGGAGCTGGGCGCCGAACCGGGTCGGCCTCGACTGGTTCGTCGACGCGGTCGTGCCGCTGCTTCCCTCCGATATGTCCATCGCGGTGGCCGGGCGCTTCGATGGCCCGCCACCCGCCGCCCCCGCCAACGTCACTTTTCTCGGCCGCGTCGAGGACGCCCAGCGGTTCGTCGGCGCCTCGCGCGTGCTCGCCCTGGCGACCAAGGGCGGCACCGGCGTTCAGTTGAAGACGATCGAGACCTTCGAGGAGGGGATGCCGGCGGTCGCGACGCCGCAGGCCCTGCGCGGCGTCGACAGCGTTCCCGCCAATGTGCGGGTCGCGGATACGCCGCAGGACTTCGCCGCCCGGATCGTCGAACTTGTCGCCGCCGAAAGGGGCGGCCAGTCGCTTCGCCTCGATGGCGCCGCCTTCGCGCGTTCCCAGGCGACCGCGCTCGACGCGGGCATCGCCGCCGGTCTGGAACGGTTCACCAAGGCCGTCAACACGCCTCAGGCGCTGGCTGCATCGGTCGAGACGGATGCAACCGTCCTGCCTCGACTCGCCAACGGAGTCGCCGGACGATGATGGGAGCGAGCGCCATCTGGCCGGCGGGTTCAGCGCGAGACGATACTGCCGTGAGCCGTGACATCGCCGGTATCGCGGTTGCCGACCTCTCCGGCGCGGCAGTTATCGCGGCGCTCGCCGACGCACTGGCGGCCGGCCGGACCACGCGGCTCGCCTTCCTCAATGCCCATTGTGTCAACCTCGCCCGCCGGGACGCAGCCTACAAACGCGCTCTGGGGCGCTTTTGGGTGATCCCCGACGGGATCGGCGTCGATATCGCGGCGCGAATGCTCTACGGCAAACCGTTCACCGAGAATCTCAACGGCACCGATTTCCTGCCCCGCCTTCTCGCCTCGCTCGACGGCCGCCTGCGCGTCGCTCTGATTGGAGGCGCGCCGGGCATCGCCGAGCGCGCGGCGAGAAGGCTCGCCGCCGAGATCCCGGTGCATGATTATCTCGTGGTCTCGGATGGGTTCTTCGACCGCGAAGCCTGTGCCGGCGTCCTGGACGAGCTTGCCGCGGCCAAGGCCGACGTCGTCCTCGTCGCCATGGGAGTTCCGGCCCAGGAACTCTTTATCGCCGATCATCTGAGCGAGCGGCATGGCCGGCTCTTCGTCGGCGTCGGCGCGCTGTTCGACTTTCTCGCCGGCAATGTCGCGCGGGCGCCGCTCGCTATTCGACGCCTGCGCATGGAATGGGCCTGGCGACTGATGCTGGAGCCCGGCAGGATGTGGCGCCGCTATATTCTCGGCAACCCGCTCTTCCTCCTTGGCATCCTGCGGGATCGGTTGCGGCGGGAGCGGGACGATGTCTGACGCCGCGCCACGGCATGGCGCCGGGAAAGGGCGACCCATGCGATCGGCGATCGCCACATCGAGTTATCGCGGCGATTTCGAGCGATGCCGGTTGCTCTGCGAAAGCATCGATCGGCGCGTTACCGGCTTTACGCGGCACCTGATCCTGGTCGAGGCGGGCGACATCGCGCTGTTCCGGCAACTCGCCGGGCCGAAGCGGGAGATCGTCGACGAGCGCGAGCTACTTCCGCGTTGGTTGCGCCCGTTCCCGGACCCCTTGTCCTTCGGCCGTCGGCGGATCTGGTTGTCGGTTTACGGTCCACCTCTGCGCGGCTGGCATGTCCAGCAATTGCGGCGGTTGGCGATCGCGGCGGCGATCGAAGAAGAGGTGATGCTCTCCGTTGATTCCGACGTGGTCTTTCTGCGGGAGTTTGACGTCGGCAGCCTGTCGAGCGACGGCAAGGTTCGTTTCTTCCGTCGTAAGGGCGCGGTTGCGACCATCGATTCCGCCGCGCGCGACGAACACCGCGAATGGTCGCGACGGGCCGGAGAATTGCTCGGAATTTCCACGCCACTTTGGACCGATACGGCCTACATCACCACGCTTTTGGCCTGGCGCACCGACACGGTTCGGGACTTGCGACGCCGCGTCGAAGCCCGGACGGGCAAGCCTTGGCTCGCGGCCATCGCGGCCTCGCGCAGCCTGTCGGAATGTACGATCTACGGGCGCTTCATCGACGAGTGCGAAGATCGACCCGATCGCCACGCGCCGAGCGACCTGGAGCTGTGTCAGGTCTACTGGAACGGCGCGGCCCTCGGCTCACGCGAACTGACGGATTTCGCCGCGGGGCTGGAGTCGCATCAGGTCGCTGCGGGCATCCAGTCCTTCACCGGCACCGATCCCGATCTCATTCGCCGGGCTGCTGGGCTGGCGTAAGACGCCGCGCCGAGCGCGTGGCGCGCGGGCTGGTCCAGTCGAACGCCGCGTAGGTCGCAGCGGCGGACACGATCCAGAGCACCAGGAACAATCCGTTCAGGCCGAAAATCCAGGTCTCGGTCTGCGGCGCCGCGCGCAGCAGAACGATGAGAAGCGCCGCCTTGATGAGGCCGACGACCGCCAGGATCATCGCCCGTATCCCGGTCCTGCCACGGGCGTAGAGAAGCTCGCTCTCATATTCGACCAGATTGCGGAAGGCCGGCACGAGCAGAGCGAGCAGCACCAAAGGCGCGGCCTCGGCGACATTCTTGCCGAGCGCCGTCGGAAAGACGTGCAAGACACCGCCGAGAAAGCCGAGGCCTGCGACGGACACCGCCGCGACGGCAGCCTCGATGCCCCAACGGATTCGCCATTGTGTCAGCCACTCGGGCGTGCGCATCAGTTTCTGGACGATCATCGTGTTGAAGGAACGGATCGGCAGGGCGGTGAGATCGATGAGCCGCATTAAGATCGCGTAGATGCCGGCCATCTGCGGCCCGCCGAGCGACAGGACCAGCAGCTTGTCGAGCTCGGACTGAAGATAGAAGATGATTTCGGCGCTGGCGACCGAGACGCTGTCCCGCCACCTGGCGAGATAGAGGGCCGGACGCAGGCGCAGGCGCTGACGGGGATAATAGGCGATGATCGCGAAACTTGCCGCAACGGCGTTCGCGCCGGCATAGGCGAGCGCCCATTGCACCAGCGAGCCGTCGCCGATCATCACGAAACCGACGGCGGCCACGGCCCGGATCGCCGAGCCGGCGATGACGATGATCGCCCCGCGTATAAAGCGTCCGAGGCCATTGTTCACGATGACCACGACCTCGAGGGCGCGCCAGAACACGACCTCCGCCAGGACCACGGCGGCGAAGGCGCCGATGCTCATCTCGCCCTTGAAGAACGCGACATAGAATCCGGCCGCTGCGATCGCGACCAGGGGCAGGGACAGGATAAAGGCGGCGATCAGTCCGGCGGTGTAGGTTCCCACCAATCGCCGACGGACCGTCGCGACGCGATAGAGCGGTGAGACGAAGCCAAAGCCGGCAATGCGCGACAGGACGATTCCGGTTGCCGAGGCCGTGGCGAACAGGCCGAAATCGCCAACCGACAGCCCATTGGCGATGGAGACGAAATAGGCGAGCGACAGGACGAGGCGCCCGGCCGAGCCGCCGAGCAACGAGGCGTAGTCCCGCACGAGATTTAGGTTGCCCTTAAGCCTTTCGATCCAGACTGCGAAAAATGGCATGATCGACAACCTTGGAGGCGAGGGGCAGATGACGATACTTCACCGCCGTCGAGCCGCACAATCCGCATTCGCCGTCCCGCAGCGGGACGCGGCGAACGGGTCTTTGTCCAACCTTTCCAATAGCGCGGGAACCTTAACGCGCCGTTCTCTGCTGGCCGCCGGCGCCGGGCTGGCACTGGCACCGGGGACAGTCGCGCCGGCCCGGGCCGAGCGTCATGGGGCAACCCGGTCCGGTCCGGTGCCCCTCGGTTGCGCGATCCAAGCCGAGTATTTCGACGCCGACCCGGTCTACAGAAACGCCGCCGTCGACTATTTCGACCTGATCATGCCGATGAACGAACTGAAATTCGATCAAATCCGGCCGACCCGGGACAGCTGGAATTTCGAGCCCGCGGACCGGCTGGTGGAGTTTGCCCTCTCCAACGGCCGCTCGACCCGCGGGACCTGCCACGTTTGGTGGAATTCGACGCCCGACTGGGTGGAGCGGATCGAGACAGCGGCGGAGGCGGAGGCGGCGCTCGTCGAGCACATCGAACGGGTCGGCGACCGCTACAAGGGCAAGCTGATAGGCTGGGACGTCGTCAATGAGGTGATCTCGCATAACCCGATCAGCGAGGGTCCGCTGCGCCGAACCGCCTGGCTCAAGAAGCTCGGCCCGCGTCATATTCCGATCGCCTTCGAGGCGACGGCGCGGGCGGATCCCGGGGCGCGGCTGGTGATCAACGACTATGATCTCGAATTCGCCGGGCCGCGCTACAATGCCCGCCGCGAGGTGATGCTGACCATCGTGCGCCAGCTCCAGGACCGCAACGTGGCGGTCACCGGCGTCGGCATCCAGGGGCATCTCTACGCCGACCGGACGATCGACAAGGACGCGCTGGAGATGTTCCACCGCACGCTCGATGGCCTGGGGGTCGGCCTGCTGGTGACCGAGCTGGATGTGATCGACTGGGAGAGCGTGCCCGGTGCCGAACCGCAGGATGCGACGGCGCAACGTCTGGTGACCGATCTCCTCGACGGAGTCTTTGCTTACAAGGCGCCGGAATCGGTGATCGTCTGGGGTGTCAGCGACCGCTACAGCTGGGTTACGGACGTACTTCCCCGCCCGGACGGGCATCCGAGCCGCCCGTTGCCACTCGACCGGGACATGGCCCCGAAGCGCTGGATGACCCTCCTGCGGCAGCGTTTACGATCGATCTGACGCGGCGTAAAAAGGCCGCCATCGTTGTCTCGTTAACCGTTTCTTGAGCATAAATCCGCATTTTCGACGGATCAGGGTCCGCGACAGACGTTCGGCTCCGGCAATTCGGTGACGCCCATGTTCTCGACTTCCTCCACGACAGTTCCGACGGCGAGCGCCCGGTCGCGCTCGCATGTGACGGTCGTCGAGCGTTCCGGACAGGCTTCGCTGATCGACCCGGTCTACATCTTCCGCCATGTCTGGTCGTCGAAGCCGCTGATCGTCCTCACCACGTTTCTCGGCATCGCGCTCGCCATTCTATTGGCTCTATCGACGCCGAAACTCTACACCGCCGACACGCAGATCCTGGTCGACCCGCGCGACATCAAGGTGGTGCAGAATGAGGTCACTCCGAACGGTCTGCCCAACGAGGCGACTCTTGCGCTCATCGAAAGCCAGATCGCGGTCGTCTATTCGAACAACGTCCTGAACCGGGTGATCGACGCGGCCGGGCTCGAAAGCGACCCGGAATTCAACGGGACCGGCGAAACGTTCTTCGGCTCGATCTTTCCGAACCTGGCGTCCTTTCTGCGCGAGGACGACGCTCAGAGCGGGCGGCAACGGCTCGTGACCGTGAAGAACCTCCGCAAGGCGATGACCGTCACCCGCGACGCCAAGAGCTTCATCATCAATCTTTCGGTCGAGACGAGGGACCCGGAAAAATCCGCCGAGCTCTCGCGCCTGATCGGGGCCACCTTCATCGACCAGCTCGGGCGCGTGCAGTCGCAGACCGCGCGCCGGGCCAGCGACGCGCTCTCCGCGCGTCTGGCAGAACTGCGCCAGACCGTCGCGGAAGCGGAACGGGCCGTCGAGGAATACAAGACCCGGAACAGGCTCGTCGGCGTCGGCGGGCGGCTCGTCGACGACGATTACATCCTTCGCACCAACGACCAGCTTGCCCGCACGCGCGGCGAACTGGCAGCGCTGCGGGTGCGCGCCGAGCAGATGAAAAACGTCGGTATCGACGATGTCGTCAAAGGCTCCTTCCCCGAGGAATTGACGTCCGAGGCGCTGACCCGGCTGCGCAACACCTATTCCGAACTCGCCCAGCAGGCGGCCGTCCTCAGCACCACGCTCGGGCCTCGTCATCCGCAACGCATGGCCAGCCAGGAGGCGCTGGCCTCGGCGAGGAACGCTATCCGCGCAGAACTCAATCGTATCGTGGCGGCGGCGCAGACGGATCTGGCCCGCGCCGAGCGCACCGATCGCGATTTGAGCACGCAGATCACGGCATTGAAGACCAAGCAGCTGGAGACCAGCGAATCCTTCGTCAAGCTGCGCGAACTCGAGCGCGAGGTCGAAGCATCGCGCGCGGTTTACGAGGCGTTCCTGCTTCGGGCGCGTGAGACCGGCGAGCAGGAAACCCTGAATACCGCCAATGTCCATGTTATCTCCGAGGCGACACCGCCGCTGGAGCCGTCGAGCCTGCCCCGGCGAACGATGGTCCTTCTCGGCGCCATTCTCGGCTTTCTCGTCGGGATCGGCATCGCCGTTCTCCGCGGCGCCGTGCGGTTCTTCCAGGAAGTCCGGCCGCTCGATCGCGTTGCCTTGGATGGCGCTCGCGGCCCCGTCGGCTTCGAGGCGGCCGAATATCGCGAGCGCTCGCCCTATTCGCCCGGATTCTATCCGTCGGCCGGCTTCTACTCCGCTGCTCCCGTCGGCATGAGCGACGCGCGACAGACTGGCGGCAATGACGTCGCCGCCGTTGGCGAGGTGGCTCTGGCCGACGCGGTCGGAATCCGTCCGGCGGTCTACGCCGAGACGGGGGAACTCCGGCGTTCGAGTGACGCGGCGGGTGAGCTGAACCAAGACGAGCCAGAATCCGACCAGCCGGCCGAAACGAGCCCGGTCGAAGAGGAGCGGTTGGCCAGCGAAGAGGATGCGGACCCACAACCGACAGGCGACTCCCCGGATTCGCCCGACGCGGTGGTTGAGGCCGCTCCGGTCGACAGTGAACCGCAGACACGCGAAGAATTGCGCGACAGCATCCGTGCGATCGCGACCGAGAGTCCCGAAATCGGCGATCAGGATAATCTCGCCGAAACGGATGACGCGGAGGTCGAGCGTCTCCAGTTCGACATCGCCGCCGTCAAGCGGCACATCGCCGAAATCCGCGAACGGCGTCAGGTCCACTGAGACGACGACCCCGTCCGACCTCCCGAAGCCGCGGGCGCGAACGCTCGCGAATCGATCCTTCCCAAGTCCGATCGCGGCTGTCACTCGCCGAAACGCGGAACGTATCCGCGTGCCGTGTTGCGATCGCCGATGCCCTTGCGTTTCCTCTCAGTCGGGGGCTAGCTTCGAAAGAAGGCATCCGACCGTGGGAGTGGCCGGATGCAGGGCACCGATGATCGGCGTGCCCGATCGCGACACCAGGGAGGAATTTCATGACGCTTTCGCGGCTGATCTTGGCATTTGCTGCCTCGACACTTTTCACCGGCGGCGCGTTCGCAGCCGAGCTGTCACTGGTCTCCGGTTCCGTTGGCAAGGACATCGAGGAATTGCGGGGGCAGCTCGACGATTTCGAGAAGGAATCCGGCCATACGGTCAAGATCGTCGAGATGCCGGCGTCGACCACCGACCAGTTCGGGCAGTATCGCCTGTGGTTGTCGGCCGGCAACGAGGACATCGACGTCTATCGCACCGACGTGATCTGGGCGCCGCAACTGGCCGGCAGTCTGGTCGACCTGACCGAGGCCGCCAAGGACATCGTCGGTCAGCATTTCCCCTCGATGATCGAATCCCAGACCGTCGACGGCATGCTCGTTGCCCTGCCGATGTATACCGACGCGCCGGCGCTCTACTACCGCACCGACCTCCTGGAGAAATATGGCAAGGAGCCGCCCAAGACCTGGTCGGAACTCGAAGCCACCGCCAAGGAGATCCAGGACAAGGAGCGCGAGGCCGGCAACGGCCAGATGAACGGCTTCGTCTTCCAGGGCGCGCCCTATGAGGGGTTGACCTGTGACGGCCTGGAATGGGTGGCGAGCAACGGCGGCGGGCAGATCGTCTCGCCGGATGGCGAGATCACCATCAATAATCCGAAGGCCGCCGCGGCGCTCGAAAGGGCCAAGGGCTGGGTCGGCACGATCGCCCCCGATGGCGTCCTCGCCTACAAGGAAGAGGAGTCGCGCGGCGTCTGGCAGACCGGCAATGCCGTGTTCATGCGCAACTGGCCCTATGCCTATGCGCTGTCGAACGGCGACGATTCCGCGGTCGCCGGCAAGTTCGACGTGGTGCCGCTGCCGGCCTCGGAAGGTGGTTCGTCGGCCGCTTGTCTCGGCGGCTGGAACCTGGCGGTCTCCAAATACTCGCAGAACCAGGAGGCGGCGATCGACCTCGTCAAGTTCCTGAGTTCGGAAAAGGCGCAGAAGCAGCGTGCCGTCAATCAGTCGCGCCTGCCGACGATCGCGGCGCTCTACGATGATGCGGAGATCGCCGAGAAGCAGCCGATCGTCAGCGAATGGAAGGAAGTCGTGACCAACGCGGTGCCGCGTCCCTCGGCACCGACCAAGCGGCAGTACAACGAGGTCTCGAAGGAATTCTGGACGGCTGTCAACGAGACGATATCCGGTCGGGGTTCAGCCGCCGACAATCTCGATCAGCTCGAAAAGCGCCTGCGCCGGCTGAAGCGCAGTGCCTGGGAGTGAGGTCCCGCTGAAGCTATCGGCGGAGTAGGCGAGGCAGCGCTTCCTCCCCCGAACGTCATCCGGCGGGCCTAGACCGCGAAGCGGCGGCCGGCGGACCAGATCGGAAGTCCATTGGGAGGGACGAAGATGGCCAATGTCTCGCTGGGTGTGCCGCCGACAGCCAAGGCGATCGCGGCCGAGGAGCAGGGAGCGGCGGGCCGCTCCGATCTCTCCCGCCAGCGACTGAAATCGGCCTGGCTGTTTTTGACCCCCATGCTCGTCGTCTTGGCCCTGGTCGCCGGCTGGCCGCTGCTCCAGACGATCTGGTTCTCCTTTACCGATGCCAGCCTCGACAACATCGCGGGGGCCGAGTTCGTCGGATTCCGCAACTATTGGGAATATGTCGATTACGGCGACGGAGAAGGCGAATATTTCGGCCTTCTGTTCGATCCGCAATGGTGGAACTCGGTCTGGAACACCGTCTATTATTCGGTGATCTCGGTCTCGATCGAAACCGTGCTGGGGCTCGTCTTCGCCCTCGTTCTCAATGCCGAATTCAAGGGGCGCGCCCTGGTGCGCGCGGCAGTCCTGATCCCCTGGGCGATCCCGACCATCGTCTCGGCGAAGATGTGGGCCTGGATGATGAACGACCAGTTCGGCATCCTCAACGACATGCTGATGGCGATTGGCGTCCTGTCTGCCCCGGTCGCCTGGACCGCGACGCCCGAAACGGCGATGTGGGCGGTGATTATCGTCGATGTGTGGAAGACGACGCCGTTCATGGCGCTGCTCATCCTCGCCGGTCTGCAGATGGTTCCGGGCGACGTCTACGAGGCCGCCAAGATCGACGGCGTCCACCCGGTCAAGGTGTTCTGGAAGGTGACATTGCCGCTGATCCGGCCTGCCATCCTCGTCGCCGTCATCTTCCGCGCGCTGGACGCGCTGCGCGTCTTCGACCTCATCTACGTGCTGACCCCGAACAACACCGATACCAAGACGATGTCGGTCTTCGCCCAGGAAAACCTCTTCCAGTTCGACAAGTTCGCCTATGGATCCGCGGCCTCGACGCTGTTGTTCCTGGTGATCGCCTTCATCACCCTGTTCTACATCAAGGTCGCCAGACTGGATCTCGGGGGAGGACGCTGACATGCCGGTCGTCATCAAGCGGACTGCCTTCTACGCCCTCGTCGTCGCCATCGTCCTGTTCTCGATCTTTCCGTTCTATTACGCGATCCTGACCAGCTTCAAATCCGGGACCGCACTGTTCCGGGTGAACTATTTCCCGACGGATTTCTCGCTGGTGAACTATCGCGGCATCTTCGCCAGCGGCGAGTTTCCGACCAACATCCTCAATTCGGTCATCGTCGCCTCGGTCGTCGTGGCGATCTCGCTGTTCCTTGCGGTGACCGCCGCCTATGCGCTGTCGCGGATCAATTTTCGCGGACGCGGGCTGTTGCTGTTGACCATCCTCGCGGTGTCGATGTTCCCGCAGATCGCCGTGCTCGCCGGGCTGTTCGAGATGGTCCGCGTCACCGGGCTCTACAACACGCTGTTCTCGCTGATCTTTGCCTATATGATTTTCACCCTGCCGTTCACCGTCTGGGTGCTGACCACCTTCATGCGCGACCTGCCGATCGAGATCGAGGAAGCGGCGATCGTCGACGGCGCCTCGCCCTTCACCATCGTCGTCAAAGTGTTCCTGCCGCTGATGTGGCCGGCGCTGGTCACCACCGGGCTGCTGGCCTTCATCGCGGCGTGGAACGAATTCCTGTTCGCGCTGACCTTCGTGTCCAACAACGACACGCGGACCGTCCCGGTGGCGATCGCGCTCTTATCGGGCGCTTCCGAGCAGGAAATCCCTTGGGGCACGATCATGGCGGCCTCCGTCGTGGTGACAGTGCCGTTGATCGTCCTGGTGCTGATTTTCCAGCGCAAGATCATTTCCGGCCTGACCGCCGGCGGCGTGAAAGGCTGACATGCGGACGACGCGGCATACAGACGATGCTTCCATGACGTCCGATTGCGCGGACGCCGCGCCGCAATCCGCCACGGCGGATCGCGACTGGTGGCGCGGCGCGGTGCTCTACCAGATTTATCCGCGCTCGTTCCAGGACTCCGACGGCGACGGCATCGGCGATCTTCCCGGCATCACCCGCCGGCTCGCCTATGTCGCCTCGCTCGGCGTCGACGGCATCTGGCTGTCGCCCTTCATGACCTCGCCGATGAAGGATTTCGGCTACGACATCTCCGACTATCGCGACGTCGATCCGCTGTTCGGAACGCTTGCGGATTTCGACGCGCTCGTCGCCGAGGCGCACCGGCTAGGTTTGAAGGTGGTGATCGATCAGGTGCTGTCGCACACCTCCGACCGCCACCCCTGGTTCGTCGAAAGCCGCCTGAGCCACGACAATTTCAAGGCGGATTGGTATGTCTGGGCCGATCCCAAGCCCGACGGCACGCCGCCGACCAACTGGCTGTCGGTGTTCGGCGGCTCGTCCTGGGAGTGGGACTCCAAGCGCCGGCAATACTACCTGCACAATTTCCTTGCCTCACAGCCAGATCTCAATTTCCACAATCCGGACGTGCGGGCGGCGCTGCTCGCGGACGTGCGCTACTGGCTCGATCGCGGCGTCGACGGGTTTCGGCTCGATACGGCGAATTTCTATTTCCACGACCGCGAATTGCGGGACAATCCGCCGCTCAAGGCCGCGCTCCAGTCTGAGGTGATGGCCTCGCGCAACCAGCCCTATAACTGGCAGGCGCATATTCACGACAAGAACCGGCCGGAAAACATCACCTTCCTGAGGGAATTCCGGGCGTTGCTCGACGAATATCCGGCCGCGACCTCGGTCGGCGAGGTCGGCGAGCGCATCCACGGCGCCGAGCTGATGGGCGAATACACCGCCGGCGGCGACAAGCTGCATATGTGCTACGCCTTCGACTTCCTGTCGGGCCGGATGCCGGCGGTCGTCGATCTGACCGGCACGCTGCGACGCTTCGAGGCGGCCGCGGCCGACGGCTGGGCCTGCTGGGCGTTTTCCAATCACGATGTCGAGCGGCACGCGACGCGCTGGGCCGAGGATCACCACGACGCCGACAAGGTTCTGCGGCTGGCGGCCGGTGTTCTGTTGACGCTGCGCGGCTCGGTCTGTCTCTACCAGGGCGAGGAACTGGGGCTGGTCGAGGCCGACATTGCCTATGAGGAGCTGGTCGATCCCTACGGCATCAATTTCTGGCCGGAAGTGAAAGGGCGCGACGGTTGCCGCACGCCGATGGTTTGGGAGGCGGATGCCGCCAATGCCGGGTTTTCGACCGGCAGGCCCTGGCTGCCCGTCGCCGCCGAGCACAAGGGCCGCGCCGTCGATGCGATGGAGGCGGAGCCGGACTCGCTGCTCGATTTCTACCGGGCATTCCTGCGCTTCCGGCGTGCCCATCCGGCGTTTGCCAAGGGTCAGATGATTTTTCTGCCGTCGCCGCCCGCGGTTCTGGCGTTCACGCGTGAGCATGACGGCGCGCGGCTCGTCTGCGCGTTCAATTTCGACGCCGCCGCGACGGACTTCGATTTGCCGGCGGACACTGTTCCGACCGCGCTGCCCGGACATGGATTTTCAGGGACGGCCGACGGGACGCAAATCCGCCTCGACGGCTTCGACGGTTTCATCGGCAGGCTGTGAGGCAAGCGCCCGCGGCTGGAAGGGAGACAAGACCATGGCGAACGTCAAGCTGACCGGCATCAGAAAGGCCTACGGACAGGTGCAGGTGCTGCACGGCATCGACCTCGACATCGAGCCGGGCGAGTTTATCGTCTTCGTCGGCCCCTCTGGGTGCGGCAAATCCACCCTTTTGCGGGTGATCGCCGGTCTCGAGGACATCACCGGCGGAACGCTCGAGATCGACGGCGAGGTCGTCAACGGCCGGACCCCGAAGGAGCGCGGCATCGCCATGGTGTTTCAGTCCTACGCGCTCTATCCGCACATGAATGTCTACGACAACATGGCATTCGGCCTGAAACTGGAGAAAAACAACTCCAAGCAGGAGGTCGACCGGCGGGTTCGCGAGGCGGCGCAGATCTTGCAGATCGAGTCCTATCTCGACCGCCTGCCCAAGGCGCTTTCCGGCGGCCAGCGCCAGCGCGTCGCCATCGGGCGGGCGATCACGCGTAACCCGAAGGTCTTCCTGTTCGACGAGCCCCTGTCCAACCTCGACGCCGCGCTGCGCGTCCAGACCCGGATCGAGATCGCCCTGCTGCACGAGCGCATGGCCGGCACGACGATGGTCTATGTCACCCATGATCAGGTCGAGGCGATGACCCTCGCCGACAAGATCGTGGTTCTCAACCAGGGCCATGTCGAGCAGGTCGGATCGCCGATGGAGCTCTACAATCGGCCGGACAATCTCTTTGTCGCCCGCTTCCTCGGTTCGCCCTCGATGAATATCCTTCCGGCGACGATCGAAGCGACGGGGCAGCAAACCCGCGTGCTACCGACGGGCGGGCGCTCGGTGGCGCTGCCGGTCGCTTCGCCGCCAGACGCCAAGGGCAGGCCAGGCCATCTCGGCATCCGGCCGGAGAACCTCGTTTTGTCCGACAGTCCCGACGCGCCGTTCAGCGGCGAGGTCATGCTGACGGAGTCGCTCGGGGAGGTCACGCTGGTCTATGTCGACATCGGCCGTACCGACGAGCCCTTCGTCGTCAAGCTGCCGGGGGAGGTGACAATTGCGCGGGGGACCACGGTGGCGTTGACAGCCGACCCCGACGCGATGCGGCTGTTCGGCGAGGACGGCAAGGCGATGCGCACGGCGCCGCAGCGCGCCGCCGCCTGACGGACTGAAAAGGGACACTGCCGAAAGTGGCGATCCTGGTTTGCGTCAGAAGACGCTGGCGCCGTGGTCGGCGGTGCCGACCGCTGCCCGGAAGGCCCCGAACAACTCGCGCCCCAACCCGTATTCGTTGCCGGACAAATCGGGCTTTGCCGGCTCGCGGGCGTTGAATTCGGCCGCGTCGACCAGGATTTCAAGCGTCCCGTTTTCGCCGTCGAGCCGAATCATGTCGCCTTCCCGGATCCGGGCGATGGCGCCGCCGGCCTTGGCCTCGGGCGTCACATGGATCGCCGCCGGCACCTTGCCCGAGGCGCCCGACATCCGGCCGTCCGTCACCAGCGCGACCTTGTGGCCGCGATCCAAAAGCACGCCGAGAAGCGGCGTGAGCTTGTGCAGTTCCGGCATGCCGTTCGCCTGTGGCCCCTGAAAGCGGACCACGGCGATGAAATCCTGATTGAGGTCCCCGGCGTCGAAGGCCGCCTTCAGATCGTTCTGGTCGTGGAAGATCTTGGCCGGCGCCTCGACGAGGCGGCGCTCGGGCTTGACGGCCGAGACCTTGATCACGGCCTTGCCCATGTTGCCGGTCAGCATCCGGACGCCGCCATTCGATGAAAACGGCTGATCGGGAGTGGTCAGCACCTTCGGGTCGCCGCTCTCCTTCGTCGCCGCGACGCGCGTCACCGATTGCCCATCGTCGGAGAGCCGGGCCTCGACGGCGTAGGCGCTCAAGCCGTGGCCCCAGGCGGTGCGGACGTCCTCGTGCAGCAGCCCGCGACCAAGGAGCTCGCGAATCAGGAAACCCATGCCGCCAGCGGCCTGGAAATGGTTCACGTCGGCAAGGCCGTTCGGATAGACCCGCGCCAGCAGCGGTGTTGCGTCCGACAGGTCGGAGATGTCCTGCCAGGTCAGCTTGATCCCGGCCGCCGCCGCCATCGCGACGAGATGCATGGTGTGGTTGGTCGAGCCGCCGGTGGCGTGCAGGCCGACGACGCCGTTGACCACGGCGCGTTCGTCGACGACCAGCCCGGCCGGCGTATACTCGTTGCCGAGCGCGGTGATGGCCAGCGCCCGCTTGGTCGCCTCCTTGGTCAGGGCATCGCGCAGCGGTGTGTTCGGGTTGACGAAGGACGAGCCCGGCGTGTGCAGGCCCATGATCTCCATCAACATCTGGTTGGAGTTCGCGGTGCCGTAGAAGGTGCAGGTGCCGGGTCCATGGTAGGATCGGGACTCGGCCTCGAGCAGCTCGTCGCGGCCGACCTTGCCTTCCGCATAGAGCTGGCGGATGCGGCTCTTCTCGTCGTTCGGAAGCCCGGTTGTCATCGGCCCGGCCGGGACGAAGATCGCCGGCAGATGGCCGAAGGTCAGCGCCGCGATGGTCAGGCCCGGCACGATCTTGTCGCAGACGCCGAGATAGACGGCCGCGTCGAACATGTCGTGGGAGAGACCGACCGCCGCCGCCATGGCGATCACGTCGCGGGAGAACAGCGACAGCTCCATGCCGCCCTGTCCCTGGGTCACGCCGTCGCACATCGCCGGAACGCCGGAGGCGACCTGCGCCGTGGCGCCCATTTCGCGCGCCGCCTCGCGGATCAGTTCCGGATAACGTTCGAACGGCTGATGGGCCGAGAGCATGTCGTTATAGGCGGTGACGATGCCGAGATTGGGCGTCTGGCCGCCGGACAACCGCTCCTTGTCCACCGGCCCGCAGGCAGCGAAGCCGTGGGCGAGATTGCCGCAGGAGAGCGTCGAGCGCTTCGGCCCCTCGGCGCCCTTGGCGGTGATGCGCGCGACATAGGCCACGCGGGTCGGCGCCGAGCGCTCGCGAATGCGATCGGTAATGGCTTCGATGCGAGGATCTGCGGTCATGGTGTCGACCTTCTTGGCAGGAGGAAGTCAGGGCGCCCAGAATACGTTCAGCGGCTCGGTCCGCGGTGCTCGCAGCACCGCTCGAACCGGGAGGTCCGTTGCCGCGCCGTCCTTGAGCGCCGTCTCGTAGACGGCGAGCTTTTCCTCCCCCTCGATATGGAGGGCGAGGAGGCGCGCGTCGACCAGCAGCGGGAGTGTGAGGGTCACGCGCGGCTCGCCGGCTCCCGGCGCGCGGATCGCGACGACCGGCTCGTTCGTCGCCATGTCGATCGCCTGGGCCAGATTGTCTGCGTCCGGGAAGAACGAGGCGGTATGGCCGTCGGCGCCCATGCCGAGGATGGCCGCGTCGAAAGGACGGGCCAGCCGCTGGAACCGCTCGCCGAGGTCGGTCAGCGCGTCTTCGGGCGTCGGCGCATCCATGTAGAGCGGCACGAAACGAGCTTGCGCCGCGCCGTTCTTGAGCAAGTGTCGGCGTAGCATGGCCGCGTTCGACCGCTCGCTGGTTTCCGGAACCCAGCGCTCGTCGACCAGAGTGACGCGGACATTGCGCCAATCGATGTCGGCCTCGGCCAGGCGCTCGAAGAAGCGCTTCGGCGTCGAGCCGCCGGAGACCGCCAGCGTCGCCGAGCCGCGCGTGGCGATCGCGCCGGCGAGCACGGCGGCGACGCCGGTGGCCAGCGCTTCGGCGAGCGCCTCGCGCGTTTGATAGCGATGCAGGACGGGAGCGGGGATCATCGCATCCATCAATCGGGCTCGTGCCAGGTGCGCCCGTCGCGTTCGATCAGTGCGACGCCGGAGGACGGCCCCCATGTGCCGGCGGTGTAACCCTGCGGCTTCATGCCCTTCTCCTCCCAGGCATCGAGAATCGGGTCGACCCACTTCCAGGCGGCCTCGACCTCGTCGCGCCGCATGAACAGCGTCTGGTTGCCGCGGATGACGTCCATCAGCAACCGTTCGTAGGCGTCCGGATTGCGCACACGAAACGACTCGGCAAAGCTCATGTCCAGCGGCACATGGCGTAGCCGCATGCCACCCGGGCCAGGGTCCTTGATCATCAGCCATTGCTTGACGCCCTCGTTGGGCTGCAGGCGCATGACCAGCTGGTTCTGGACGATATTGCCGGCGGCTCCGGCGAAGATCGAATGCGGGATCGGCCGGAAGGTGACGACGATTTCCGACATGCGTTCCGAGAGCCGCTTGCCGGTGCGCAGATAGAACGGCACGCCGGCCCAGCGCCAATTGTTGATCTCGGCCTTGATCGCGACGAAGGTTTCGGTGTTGCTCTCGCCATTGCCGAGATCGTCGAGATAGCCCTTGACCGCGCCTCCATCGGAGGCGCCCGCCTTGTACTGGCCCCGTACGGTGCGGCTTTCGACATTCGAGGCGTCGATCGGGCGCAGCGCGCGCAACACCTTCAGTTTTTCGTCGCGGAGCGCATCGGCGTCGAGAGCCGAGGGCGGCTCGAGCGCGACCAGGCACATCAGCTGGACGATATGGTTCTGCACCATGTCCCGCAACGCGCCCGACTTGTCGTAATAGCCGGCGCGGCCTTCCAGGCCGACCGATTCGGCGACGGTGATCTGCACATGGTCGATATGCGCCGAATTCCAGATCGGCTCGTAGAGCGCGTTGGCGAACCGCAGCACCATCAGGTTCTGCACGGTCTCCTTGCCGAGATAGTGGTCGATGCGGAAGACCTGCTCCTCGGTGAAGTGATCGGCGATGATGCGGTTGAGTTCGCAGGCCGATTTCAGATCGCGGCCGACCGGTTTCTCGACGACGAGCCGCATGTTCGCACTCGACAGGCCCCTTTCGCCGATCTGCCTGGCGAAGTCGGCGAACAGCGAAGGACCGACGGCCAGATAGAACGCCCGAACGCGGTCTTCTCCCGCCTCGTCGAGCAGGGCGCGCAAGTCGTCCCAGCCTTCGTCGGCGCGCGCGTCGACCTTGCGGTAGTGGAGCCGCGACAGGAAGCGGTCGACCGATACCTGGTGCATGTCCGCGGCGTCGACATGCTTGGCGAGGGCCTGGCGGGCGAAGGCGCGGTAATCCTCGTCGGATATCTCGCTGCGGGACGCGCCAATGATGCGCGAGGCGTCGGGTACCTGGCCATCATGATCGCGATGGTAAAGGGCCGGCAGCAACTTGCGCTCGGCAAGGTCACCATTGCCGCCGAAAACGACATAGTCGAATGGCTCGACGGGTATGATCTGGCTGGACATCGCTCGTCTTTCTGTCGCGGAGGGCCGACATCGGCCGCGCACGCGATCTGCTTAGTCTAATCGATTGAATTTTTCCATACCCCGGAAAAATTCAATCCCCTTCTTATTAGGCTCGCGCTCCTCGCTCGTCCTTGCGACGCGCGGCGGCGCGTGCGATCGCCTCCACCACCTCATGTCCGGCGAATGGCTTGCGGATAGCCTCGACTTCGGGAGGGTTGTCTTCGGGCAATTCCAGTCGCTCCCCGTAGCCGGTGACGAAGACGAAGGGGATGTTTTTGCGGTTGAGCGGTCCGATCAGGGAAAAGCTGGTTTCAGCGCCGAGATTGACGTCGAGCAGCGCCACATCGAAAGTTTCGGTCTCGATGAGCTGGCGGGCCTCGGCAAGGTTGGCGGCCGTGAAGACCTTTTCCATGCCATTGTCGAGCAGCAATTGCTCGGTGTCGAGCGCAATGATGACGCTGTCCTCGACGATCAGGCAACTCAAGCCGTCCAACGTCACGGTCCCGCTCGTCGGGGACGCTTTCGACTGTGGTGTCGCCTCGCTCGGGGTTTTCCGGTCGCCACTGTCCAGGTGGAAGGCCGAAGCCGGGAACAGAAAGCGTGCGGTCAGACCTGACTCTGGGTAAGCTACCTCGGCCTCGCCGCCGAGATCGTGGGGAATCGCGCGCTCGATGATCGTCGAGCCGAAGCCGCGGCGCGTGGGCGGCGAGACCACCGGCCCCTCGCTCTCGTGCCAGCGAAGCGCGCAGGAGCCGTCTGCCGCGATCGTCCAGCCGGCGCGCACGACCCCATTCGGATCGGAGAGTGCGCCGTATTTTGCAGAATTGGTGACCATTTCGTGGAACACCAGCGCCAGAGTGGAAAAGGCATTCGCCTCAATAAAGATATCCGGCCCCTCGAGATGAACGCGGCCGGTGCTTCGCCCGACATAGGCCTGCACTTCGGTCTGGATGATGTCGCCCAGTCTTTGGGCGACGTAGGTTTGGCGGGTGATCTGGTCGTGGGCTCGCGCCAGCGCTTGGATGCGCCCGCCAATGATGCCGCCGAACTCCTCGACCGAAGCGGCTCCCGCCTGGCTTTGCCCGACCAAGGCGCGGATCAGGCTGAGAATGTTGCGAACCCGGTGGTTGAGTTCGGCGATGACGAATTCCTGATGCTGGGTGGCAAGGTCGCGGTGGCGCTCGTTTTCCTCGTTGAAATGCAACAGCACTTCCAGAAGTGAAACCCGCAGAGCCTCCGCCCGCTTCAGCTCCGACTCCGTCCAGCTACTACTCCTGCCGACCACTGACTCCTTCCACACCTCGAAGCTCTCGCGTGGGGTCAGCCTTGGCCCGTTCGGCCCCATCACAGTCTGCTTCTTGGTGGGATTGCCAGCCCAGCTGACGGTCTGGACGATCTCCTTGCGGAAGAAAAGAAGATAATCCCGCGGCCTGCGGGAAAGCGGGATCGCCAGCATGCCGGCCGCCCGATCGGCAAAAGCAACGGCGTCAGGAGAGACCTCGCCCAGCCGGTCGCTCGCATAGACCTTGCTGGCGGAGGCACGGTTGAGGAACCGCGCGAGTTCGGCGATTTCCTGCAGGTTCGGGCATTGACCGAAGGTTCGGGCCTCGTCCTCCGCCCAGACCGCCAGCCCGTCGCAGGCGATGAAGTCGCGCCACTCGTCGGCATGGTCGGCGAGCGCCGTGATCGAGGGCGTCGTCGCGACGAGTTTGCCGATGTAGCGATCGTGGAGATTGCGCGCGGCCTCGTCGGCCTCACGCCGCTCCCTGTGGATCCGGCCCTCGATAACGAAGGAGGCCATCTGGCCAAAGAGTTCGATGGCGCTTCGCAACTCCATGGGCAGGTGCCGCGCCGCGTAGTGATGCAGCGCGAACAGGCCCCACAGCTTGCCGTCGATCACGATCGAGATCGACATGGAGGCCGAAACCCCCATGTTCTTCAGGTATTCGACGTGGATCGGCGAAACCGCCCGCAGCAACGAGAGCGAAAGATCCAGCGGTCGCCCCTCGGGGCTGAGGGCGGGCGTGATCGCAACCGGTTCGGCATCGACATTGGCGATGATGCGGATCTGATTACGGATATAAAGCGCGCGCGCCTGCTGCGGAATATCGCTTGCCGGATAATGGAGGCCGAGAAACGTCTCGTAGCCGCCACGCACCGATTCGGCGATGACAGCACCGGCACCGTCATCATGAAATCGATACAGCATGACCCGGTCGAACCCGGTGACGGCCCGCAATTGTCGTACGCATTCGCGATAGAGCGTTTCCAGATCGGGCGCTTTCTGGATGCGCAGTATCATTGCTTTGACGAGCGCGCCGGAATCGGCCGAGCGTCGCGCGGAGGCCGGCTCCATCTCCAACACGATCGAATCGCCTGATCGGTGGATAGCGACATCGAAATACTGTCCGTTCTCCAACACATCGATCGCGAAGAGCCGCTCTGATCCGTCATTGCTCGACAGCACCTGCAGGCGTCCCCGCACCGCGTGAATCGTCGATTCTGGGAAGATGGTGAGGAGCGGCTCGCCGAGCAGCTCGTCCGCCGATTTGCCGACGAAATCGCCGATGTTGACCGACGCGTGCCGGACCATCCAGTCGGTGGTGACCGCGATCAGAAAGCCGAACTCCTGGATGCGACCCAGCAGATGAATGGGCTCGCGATCGCAGTTCGACAGATCGACCTGAATCGGAACAGCGGAGTTGGTGGTCACGATGGGACGTTCCCGTCTTCGGATGGGTGTGGGAAGCCGGCGATGGCGGCCTCAAACAGGGCGAAAGCGGCATTCGCGGCTGCGAGCGCGCGGGCGCGACTGGGTGCGGCGCATATGGCCACCGACAGGTCGTTCATCCGATCCCGGAAACCGTCGGCGAGTGCCGCCGCTTCCAGATAGGCGGTCGAAATTCCCGGCCATCGCCGAGCGAGGCCGCGTGCCAGGAAATCGCGATGGATGAACCGGGCTCCGAGCCGCGACCCATCGAGTACATAGGCGATGCCCGCTGCCTCCGGGAGCCCGACGGGGCAAACGGGGAAGGGGATCGTGGCGGCCGGATGCAATCCCATTTGCCGCATGTCCGATGCCAGCGCCGGCAGAAGGATCGTCCGCAAGTTCGAGCCGATCGTCGCGTCGAGTCCCGCATGTCCGTCGAGAAGCGGTTCCAGGGCCGAGTGCGCCGCATGATTCATGGCGATGAAACGTTGATAGAGGTCGGGATCCGAGGCTTCCGTCATGCCCGCGAAAATCCGGTCGAGGGCAGCATGGCGAACCGTGGTTCCGGAGCGCAGCAATTGTCTCAACGAAGGGGCTGACAGGCGTCCGTCGGATGGCCCGTCCAGGGGGCTTGCGAGCGCGGCATCAGTCATTTTGCATTCGGGTCATCGTCCGGCTGGGAGTGAGCTTATGGCGGCGTAACGTCAACCCTAGCCGCAAACGCAGAGGCGCGGCAATTGTCGTTCGTGTCCGCAGGCTGTTGCTCGTGCCTGTCGTGGCGGTGCGCGCTCGGCGAGGCTGTCAGGCGTTGTTACCGCTTGCCACAGGTCGTAGATGGCGTGGCCGGCCTCGTGCCGACGCCGGAGCTGCGCTCGAAAAAACCAAAGGGCCACCTTCCGGCGGCCCCGCGGCACGTCTCGTCAGGTGGGCTGACTCAGCTGACGTAAGCGGCCCGATCCGCATTCGTCTCCAGCAACGCAGCCCTCAGCTTTTCCAGCGCCCGCGTCTCGATCTGTCGCACACGCTCCTTGGAAATTCCGAGCTTGAGGCCCAGCGCTTCCAGCGTGGCACCGTCATCCTGCAGGCGGCGCTCGCGAATGATCTTCAGCTCACGGTCGGACAGGACATTCAGGGCGCTGTTCAGCCAGGTGACACGGCGCTCGTCGTCGATCGAGTCGGAAACCATTTGATCGGGCAGGGGGTCGTTGGACACCAGGAAGTCCTGACGATCGGCGCTGCCCGACTCGTCCTCCATCAACGGCGCGTTGAGTGAGGAATCCGGCCCGGAGAGGCGGGAATCCATCAAGGCCACGTCGCCTTCCGAAACCTTCAGCGCCGTCGCGATCTCGCGGTACATGGCCACGCCGGTCAGGCTCTCGGAGCCTTGGCTCAACCGTGCGCGCAACCGGCGAAGGTTGAAGAAGAGCGCCTTTTGCGCCGACGAGGTGCCGCCACGGACGATCGACCAGTTGCGCAGGATGTAGTCTTGGATCGAGGCGCGGATCCACCATGTCGCATAGGTCGAAAACCGGACCTCGCGTTCCGGCTCGAAGCGCGCGGCCGCCTCCAGGAGGCCGACATGGCCTTCCTGGATGAGGTCGCTCATGGCGAGTCCGAAGTGCCGAAATTTCGAGGCCATGGAGATGACCAGCCGCATATGGGCGGACGTAATCTTGTGAAGCGCTTCCTGATCGTGCTGCTCTTTCCAGCGGACGGCGAGATCGTACTCTTCCTCCCGTTGGAGGTAGGGCGCGGACATCGCTGCGCGGATCAAGGTGCGGCCAGCGGATTGGGATTTCATTTTTTACCCTCCAGTCAAGCTTTCGAGGCTCTTGAGCCTGTTGCGCGAAGCTGTTTGGGAATCCGCGCCTGGTCTGTGCAAAACGCACATCGCCCGCAAACGTTCCCGGAGGGGAAAACTTTTTAGAGGGAATGTAGAGGGAAAAGGTCTGAGGGCAAGATCAGGCGCGATCCGAGGTCGCAAATCATGATGAGCCTCAATCCATCATGCGCAATCGGGCGGTCGCTGGCAAGCCGCCATCACGAAAATCTTCCATCCGGGCGACAACGAACCGCGCAGCAGGCTTGTCGAAGGCGCGGGCCCAGCCGCGCGAACGAATGAGGCCGGCCCTCTGTTCGAGCGGCCGGCCTCATTGGATGTCGGACAGGGGCCTGACGGCGCAACTTTCGTTGTGCCGAGATCAGGCCAATCGATCGCGTGTCAGGCGGCTTTTACCTGTTCGGTCTCACTGTTGTCGGTCGCCGGCGTGGCCGCGGTGGCCTCTCCGTTGGCGTCGGAAACGGCCTCGTTCGCTTCGGCTTCTGCTTCGGCTTCTGCTTCCGCCTTGCTGAGACGCTTCGGACCCTTGTTGAGGTTGGTCTCGATCAGGCGAACCGCTTCCGTCTCGGACACCTCGTTGACGGCGGCGAGTTCGCGCGCCATCCGGCCGAGCGCGGCCTCGTAGAGCTGGCGTTCGGAGTAGGACTGCTCCGGCTGGCTCTCCGCGCGGTAAAGATCGCGCACCACTTCGGCGATCTGAATCAAATCGCCGGAATTGATCTTCGCATCGTATTCCTGGGCACGACGGCTCCACATGGTCTTCTTGACCCGGGCGCGTCCCTGCACGACCTTCAGCGAACGCTCGACGAAATCCGTTTCGGAGAGTTTGCGCATGCCCACAGACTCGGCCTTGGCGACCGGCACCTTCAGGCGCATCTTGTCCTTCTCGAAGTCGATGACGAACAGCTCGAGCTTCATGCCCGCGACTTCCTGTTCCTCGATTGCGACGATCTGGCCCACGCCGTGAGCCGGATAGACGATGCTCTCGCCGGTCTTGAAGCCCTGGCGGGTTAATGTCTTCTTCTGACTGCTCATACGCTTTTTATAACTCCCTGTTGTGCCTGGCCACGCCAGCGGCTAGACACGGGTGACGACGCTGGCGCCGCCGATTGCACGGGTCCTTCGGAAACCGATCGGACCGCAGTCGTTGGGTTCAGGTCGTTCGCATCCTCACGGGTTCCGCGCAAACCATCCGGTGTTGCGCAGCCGTGGTGTTCAAGAGGATGAGGGAGCGACCTTTCGGAAAGACCCACGGGGCGAGATGGCGTGGCCTCGCGGCCACAACGCCCGACTGTTTTTCCACACTACACTGTTCTGGCGAAAAATTCAAGGTTTTTGGGCGTTTAAGCGTTCTTCGTGCGGCGCAGCATCGCGACCGCCTGCGAATCAGGCGAATCGTTCCGCCGCCCATGACCGGCCGTGGTCTCCTGTGCCCCGAGCGCCCCGTATCTGGAAGGGCCGTTTCCGTCAGCGGTAGGGGACATCCCGTGGCATGTCAGGTCGCGGGCAGGTCTCCACTGGCCATATCGACACCTATACGAAAGTGAAGATAATCGGCGTTGAACTCGCCGATCCGTGCCAGGGCCGGCCAGTTCTTGATCACCATGCGTGAGCGCTCGCGCTCGATCAGCCCTTTGAGTTTCAGTTCCTGCAGCACGCGATTGACCGTCACGACGGTCAGGCCAAGCGCGTCGGCCAGTTCATGCTGGGTCAGCGGAATACGGTAGACGTTTTCGGGTGACAGCCCCACGGATCGCAACCGCATCGCGAGTTCGCATAGAAGATGTGCCGTACGGCTTGTGCCAGACAGGCGACCCAGTCCCACGATCCATTCACGGAAGATTGCGCCGTCGATCAACGTCTCAAGCCATAGCGCCGCCGCGATGTTCGGATGTGACACGCACAGCGACCAGACGGCCTCATGCGATACGAAGCCGATCAGTGATCGCGTTGTCGCCGCGAAGCTGTGGTCCATGATGTTGATATGCAGGCTGTGGAGGTCGGGAATGTCCCCCGGCACGTGAAACGCAATGATCTGCCGCTTGCCCTCGAAGGTGTGGCGATAACGGTGCGTAAAACCGTCGATCAGGATGCAGCATTGCGTGACGTGCTGACCTTCGCTGACGATATCGACCCCCGCACCCACCTCCCTGACCAGGATTGGCAGCCGGGCCAGCGCCTCCCGGTCATCGTCATTGAGATCGGCCACTAGATCGAGGCGCCGTATCAGAACCCTCTGTGCCGCATCCGCCAATGGTCGATTCTCCCCGCAACACTGCGAACCTCTGCGTCGGCCGTGCCTTCGCAGCCTGCGGCGCCATAGCTAGCACGTCGGTCCGGCGCAGGGCCGACAAACATCGTAGCCGTGACGGCGAGGCCGCCTCACAGCCGATCGAGCGCCCGTTCGGCCAGGCGCTGCCAGTAGCTTGCGCCGAATGCGATCGCCGTGTCGGCGAAATCGTAGGCGGGATTGTGGAGGCTGGCGCTGTTGCCGTTGCCGATGAACACATAGGCCCCCGGCTTTTCCTCCAGCATGTAGGAGAAATCCTCGCCGGCCATCATCGGCTCAGCGTCGGCATTGACATTGTCCGCGCCGACGATCTCTCGGGCGATATCGGCGCAGAAATCCGCCTCCGCCGAATCATTCACCGTAATCGGGTAATTCCGATCATAGGCAATCGCGGCGGTGGCGCCGTGCGCGGCACAAATGCCGCGCGCGATCTCGTGGATGCGCTGCTCGGCGAAATCTCTCAGACCCTTGTCGAGCGCGCGCACCGTCCCGGAAACGACCGCCGTGTCCGGTATGATGTTGTGGGCGAAGCCGGCGTGAAACTGCGTCACCGAAACCACCATCGATTTCAACGGGTCGGCATTGCGGGCGGCGATCGCCTGGAGACCCTGCACAAGTGCCGCGCCGATGAGAATCGGGTCGATGGTGCGATGGGGCAGGGCAGCGTGCCCGCCGCGCCCCTCGATCGTGATGGCGAATTCATCGGTCGACGCCATGGTGGCGCCATGCCGCATGCCGAACTGGCCGACCGGCATGCCCGGCAGGTTGTGCATGCCGTAGACCTTGGCGATCGGGAAACGCTGGAAGAGGCCGTCGTCGAGCATCGCCTTGCCGCCGGCCCCGCCTTCCTCGGCCGGCTGGAAGATCACCGCCACTGTGCCGTCGAAGGCGCGCGTCTCGCAGAGGCTGCGGGTAGCGCCCAGAAGCATTGCCATGTGGCCGTCATGACCGCAGGCGTGCATGGCACCTGGGGTCCGGGACGCGTATTCGACGCCGGTTTCCTCCACGATCGGCAGCGCGTCCATGTCGGCCCTCAGTCCGATCATCGGGCCTCCGGCGCCGCCGCGACCATGCACCAGCGCGACGATGCCGGTCTTGCCGATGCCGGTAATGACTTCGTCGCAGCCGAATGCCCGTAGCTTTCCGGCGACGAAGTCCGCCGTCTCGAACACGTCGTAGAGGATCTCCGGCCGGGCGTGGAGATGCTGGCGCCAGCCCGCTATCTCGGTCTGCGTTTCGGCAATTCGGTTATTGACAGGCATCGATGCTTTCCGATTCTGTGACTGCAAGCTCCATGGCCCGCAGGTTCATGCGCCGCAACCCAAAGCTGCCATGCTCGCGTCACAGCTGGGAGCTAAGAGCGGCGTTCGCTCGTTTAGGATCGCAAGTTTCGCAGACTGACCGCAATCGATGAAGGAATCCAGCGTGAAGACGCTCGCCTCCCGGTATTCTCAATTTTTGACCGCGGCCTGCCTCGCCGTGGTCTTGCTCGGCGCGATGCCGATCGCGGGCCTCGACATGCGCGCGATGGCCGCCGAAGACACCGCAGAGCCGATGGCTTCGGTCGTCGTCGATGTCGAGACCGGAAAAGTGCTGTCGCAGAATCGCGCGACCGAGCGCCGCTTTCCGGCATCGACGACCAAGCTGATGACCGCCTATCTGGCGCTGCAGGCGATGCACCAGGAGCGCGCCGCGCTGGACACGCCGGTAATCATGACCCGTCGCGCGGCCGCCGAGCCACCCAGCAAGATGGGCTATCAGCCGGGCTCGGTCATGCGGCTCGACAATGCCCTGCGGATGATGCTGGTCAAGTCGGCGAACGACGTCGCCTATGCCATTGGCCAGACGATCGGCGACGGCTCGATGGAGAATTTTGTCGCCATGATGAACGACACCGCCAAGGGCCTCGGCATGATGGATACGCGTTTCATCAATCCCAACGGACTGCCCGGCGACGGGCAATATTCCAGCGCCAAGGACTTGGCCATTCTCGGCGTCGCCATTCGCCGGGAGTTCCCTGCGTTCTCGGACTTTTTCAACACCGAGGCGATTTCCAACGGCAAGAGGGTCATGAACAACGGCAACAAGCTACTCGGCCGCTTCGACGGGGCCGACGGCATGAAGACCGGCTATATCTGCGCATCCGGGTTCAATCTGGTGTCGTCCGCGACACGCGGCGCTAGCACGCTCGTCGCCGTCGTCATCGGCGCCAACGGCACCATCGAGCGTGAACGTAACGCCGCCGAGATCCTGGAGGCCGGTTTCAAGGCCGATCTCGCGAAAATCGACACCACTATCGACGAATTGCCGACAGCGAGTGGCGAACCGCTCGATGTCAGCGGCTATATCTGTTCGTCCAAGGGCCGCTCGGCCCGCGCCAACGAGCGCGTCGAGGAAAAGGACCGGGAGGAGACCTACGGCTCACCCTATCTTCGCGAGATGAATCGTTCGCCCGTCGTCCTTCAGGTCGGTCTGGGCGGAGCGGCCGGCAACGCCATCGCCGAGCCGGGCATCTCCTTGATATCGGCCTATGGCATCCCGCTGCCCACGCCACGGCCCAGTCGGGCGGAGGATGTGGCCTTGTCGTTGCCCGAATCGGTAAACGCCCTTGTGCCGCCCGTCGTGACCGCCGATGTCGGCGTCTTCGATCAGGTGGTGGGCGGCGACGAGAACGAACCACCGCCCCTGGACGCGGCGCCCGCCGAAGCCGCGGACATGACCGTGTCGATCGATCCCGGCCCGGTGGGCGGCAAAACCTCGCGGTTTGGAATTTACCGTGACGACCCGGCAACCGGCCTGGCACGTCAGCCGGCGGCGCTCCGTTGATGTATTCGTCTTGACCGCCTCGGTTTTCGACAAGGCGCGGCGGCCGATCCGGCTGACCATCCTCACCGGATTTCTCGGGTCCGGCAAGACGACGCTGCTCAACCGTCTGCTTCGCGAGACGGCCGTGACCAATACGGCGGTCGTCGTCAACGAGTTCGGCGAGGCCGGGATCGACCAGCTCCTCGTCGAGACGGCGTCGAGCGACGGTGTCATCGAATTGTCGGATGGCTGCCTTTGCTGCAGCGTGCGCGGCGAACTCGTCGAAACCCTCATCACGCTGGCGACGCGCCCGCGCCCCAGCGACGATTCGGCGCTGGAGCGGGTGATCATCGAGACCACCGGTCTCGCCGACCCGGTTCCCATCCTCGCCTCGCTGATGACCCATCCGGGGCTTTTGGAAACCTATGCGCTGGACGGGGTCGTCGCGGTGGTCGACCGGCTGGCCGGCGCCCGGAACCTAGCCGAGCGGGAAGAGGCACAGCGGCAAGTGGCGGTCGCCGACCGAATTGTCCTCACCAAGTCCGATCTGGCGTTGGAGACCGAAGCCGAGTCCCCGGACGCGGCCATCGCCGCGCTGAATTCGCGGGCGCCGGTCATCGACGCGGGCGACGGGCGCGCGCTGGCGTCGCGTCTGCTCAATTGCGGCGTCTACGATCCAGCTTCTGGCACCGCCGATCCCTACCGATGGCTGGGCGTGGAATCCGGCGCCGAACTTCGCCTTTCGGCAGCCCGCGACGATGCTCACGGCGCCGATGATAGCGCGCTTCCACATCATCATAATCATGATCACGCGCACGACCACCACGGCGCGGTGCGCTCGTTCTCGATCGTGTGCCGCGAACCGGTGGCCTGGGACGCCATCGACGGGTTTCTCGATCTTCTGCGCTCGACCCAGGGCCAGCGCATCCTGCGCATGAAAGCGCTCGTTTATACGCGCGAATACCCGGAGCGTCCGGTCGTGTTGCACGGCGTGCAGGGCTATTTGCACCCGCCCGCTCAGCTTCCCGCGTGGCCGGCAGGCGCGAACCGGGAAACGCGGATCGTCCTGATCGGCGAAGCGCTTCCAGAAACCTATGTCCGCGATCTCTTTGCTGCCTTCACAGGCGGGGTTCGAACCGATGCGCCCGACCGGACCGCCCTCGAAGCCAACCCGCTGGCGGTACCGGGACATCGCTTCGTCTGACCGGACCGCGTTCCGTCGGCACACCCGCCGCCTGGCCTGCCCAATGGAGTCGTGCATGAGCACCGTTTCGATCGATCCTCAGACCATCGTCGATTTCTGGCGTGAGGCCGGTCCGGAGCGATGGTTCGGCAAGGATACCGAGTTCGACGAGACCATCCTGCGGCGATTCGGCGACATCTACGAGCAGGCGATCCGTGGCGAACTCCACGCGTGGCGGAGCGATCCGACGGGAGCGTTGGCGCTGGTGATCCTGCTCGACCAGTTTCCTCGCAACATGTTCCGGAACACGCCAAAAGCCTTCGCGACGGACGAGCAGGCGCTGGAAATCGCCCGAGAGGCACTCGCCCGCGGCGACCATCGAACCGTGGGAGAGGACGTGAACCAGTTTCTCGCCATGCCGATGATGCATTCGGAGAGCCTGGCGGATCAGGACGCGTGCGTCGCGTGGATGGGCGAGATCGGCGACGAGAGCAATGTCGCTTTCGCCAGGGAACATCGCGACATCATCGCCCGGTTCGGACGTTTTCCCCACCGCAACGAAATTCTCGGTCGGGAATCGACCGAATCCGAGCGGCAATTTCTCGCGGATGGCGGATTCGCTGGCTAATACCAACCTGCGACCGCGCCATCGAATAGGTCCCTATCGCCGCAGGTTGGTATCAATTCCCCCGCCAGCCCTCAGCGGCGACTGATTCTTAAGGCTATGGCGCTAATCCTTTGCAGGAGAACCGATCGGCTTCGCTTGTGAATTAAGCGGATCGCGTCGAATGACGGCATTTGGATCATCGAGTCATGGCAGCCAAGCCTCTAGTCGACGAGTTGTTCGTTCCGCCTCTGGCCGCTCCCGAGATCGCGCTGGCCGGCGGAGCTGAGCTCGTCCACGAACCGGAGCGCGACGTCACCGTTTCGCGCGGCGATACGGTCCGCCATTTCTCGATCTATGCCCCGATGGCCGCGTTCGGTCTGGTCGAGGAACTGTCGCATCTGTCCCGCCGGGCGATCGAGCCGAACGTCTTCTTCGATCCGCAGTTTCTCGTGCCGGCCATGCCGCGACTCGACGAACGCAAGGTCCGGCTCATGGTGGTTCGCGACGAAGCCGGCTCTCGCAGCCGGTTGCGCCTCCTGATGCCGTTTTCGCTGGAACGGGCGGCGGCCGTCGGCGGACCCGCGACGATCCGCGCCTGGACGCATCCGTTCGGTCCGCTGGGAACGCTTCCCGTCGATGGCGATGATCCGGCGGACACGCTGGCGAGCTTTCTCGAAACGATCGCAAGGCCTGAATTCGCCTTGCCCGACGTCCTCGTCCTGCCGGATGTCCGCATTGATGGAGCGATGGCGACCACCCTTCTGGCGGTGGCGAAGGAACGCGGCTTGCCGGCCACCTGCGTTAACCGCATCACGCGCGCGGCGCTGCTCAAGGACGCGGGCGGCGTCCCTCACACCCTGTCGGCTCTTTCGGGCCGGCGCCGGCGCGAACTCGCCCGCCAGCGCCGTCGGCTCGAAGCCACCGGTCCGGTCAGCTTCGACGTCGCCCGCGCCAAGGAGGATGTGCAACTGGCGCTGGAGGATTTTTTCGTTCTCGAGGCCAGCGGCTGGAAGGGCCGGCAGCGCAGCGCCCTGATTACCGACCGCTATCGCGCGGCTTTCGCCCGCGAAGCGGTCAATGCGCTCGCCGCCGACGGACGGGTGCGCGTCTTCACGCTCAAGGTGGGCGCGCGGACCGTGGCCAGTCTTGTCGCCTTTGTCGATCGCGGCGAAGCCTACGCCTGGAAGAGCGCTTATGACGAAGCCTTCGCCGCCGCCTCGCCGGGGCAGCAGGTCGTCGCCGAAGCGACCCTCGCCTTGCTGGCGGATCCGGCCGTCAAGCGCGCCGATTCCTGCGCTATGCCGGACCATTTCGTGATGAACCGGTTCTGGTCCGATCGGATCGAGATCGCGACCATCGTTCTCGGCCTGAATCCGAATAGCGCGCGGCGTGTCGAAGCGGCGGCGAAAGGGCTTTCGTCGATGCGCCGCTCGCGCAATTTCGCCCGCCTGATGCGCGAGCGGTTACGGGCCATGCTGTCCTTTTCATAGAGGGCCTATCCCGCGCGGCAGGCGTCGTGGAAGTTTGTGCTTTCCGACGTCTCCAACCCGGCTTCATGCTTCGCCCGTTCGCGAAACACCCGGCGCACGATCTTGCCGCTTGTCGTCAGCGGCATTTCCTCGACGAAGGCGACTTCGCGCGGATATTCATGGGCCGACAGCCGCTCGCGCACGAAGCGCTGGACCGAGGCCGCGAGTGTGGCATCCGGCGCAAATCCGTCGGCTGGCACGACATAGGCCTTGACGATTTCGGTGCGCATCGCGTCGGGCTTGCCGACGACGGCGGCAAGAGCGACCCCTGGATGGGTCATCAGGCAATCCTCGATCTCGCCCGGACCGATCCGATAGCCCGCCGAGGTGATGACGTCGTCGTCGCGCCCGAAGAAGGTGACATAGCCGTCGTCGTCCATGACGCCCTGGTCGCCGGTCGTCAGCCAGTCGCCGGAAAACTTTGCCGCCGTTGCGGCCGGGTCCTGCCAATAACCGAGAAACATCACCGGATCGGGTGCCTTGACCGCGATCGTCCCGGTCTTGCCGCGCGCCACCTCGCGCCCGTCCAGATCGAGGATGGCGACGCGGTGGCCGGGCACGGGCTTGCCGATCGCCCCGGCGCGCGACACGCCATAAGCCGCCGACGAGCCCAGCACCATGTTGCATTCGGTCTGGCCGTAGAACTCGTTCACGGTCAGCCCTAGCGTCTCCCTAGCCCACAGGAACGTGTCGCGCGGCAGCGTCTCGCCGGCCGAGCCGATGGTGCGAAGGTCGAGGCCGGCGACCGCGTCAGGGCTGGCGGCGCTCTTCATCATGCGCAGCGCCGTCGCCGGCAGGAAGGCGTTGCGGACCTTCTGCCGCGCCATCAGCGCGAACGCCTCTCCGGCCGCGAACCGCGCCTTGGTGAAGACGACCGGCACGCCGAGGAGAAGCGAGGGCAAAAGCGCGTTGAGCAGGCCGCCAGCCCAAGCCCAATCCGACGGCGTCCAGAGACGGTCGCCCGCTTGGGGAAAGTCTTCGTGGTGGAATTTCATGCCGGGCAGATGCCCGAGCAGAACGCGATGGCCGTGCAGGGCGCCCTTCGGCGGCCCGGTGGTGCCGGAGGTGAAGATGATCATCGCCGGGTCGTCGGGCGTCGTGTCGGCGGTCCCGGCGTCCGGACCCGCTTGGGCTTCAAGCGCTGCGAAGTCGAGAACGCCGGGCGTTTCGGCACCGACCGCGACGATCTCGGCGAGATCCGGTAGCGGCTCATCGACCGCGGCAAGCGTGGCAAGCCCGGCGGCGTCGATCACCACCATGCGCGCGCCCGACGCTTTCAGGCGAAAGCCGAGCGCCTCCGGTCCGAAACGCAGCGCCAGCGGCACGGCGATGGCGCCGAGGCGATAGACCGCCAGATGCGCGATCGCCGCCTCGAAGCTTTGCGGCAGCACGATCGCGACCCGGTCGCCGGGCCCAACGCCACGCGCCGCGAAGCCGGCCGCCAGCCCGGCGGACCGGCGCGAGAGGTCGGCATAGGTCAGCGTTCGCGCCGCGTCACCGCCGCGGTCCTCGATCAGGCAGATCCGGTCCGGCTCGCGCGCCGCCCAGACATCGGCGCAGGCTGCGGCGATGTTGAAGCGGTCCGGCAGATTCCAGCGGAAGCTGGCATAAAGATCAGCATAGGATGATGATGTGGTCATGTCGTCCAGAACAGCGCCGGAACATTGGTGCCCCTGGCCGGGTCCAATTTGTCGGACAAGCATTTGATTTCAAAGGGGAAATCCAATCCCCCTAAGCCCCGTTACGTCATTGTTACGTCAAAATCTCAGAAGGGGGTGAGACAGTCTCACCCGTTGTCAGGCTGTCTCATCCTGTCTCAGAGCATCGCCTTGACGCTTCTGATCCGGGGGCACTTCACGTCTTTTACGGCGACAGAATACTCACTGACCTCGCCGCTCATTTCGATGTAGCCGCCCCGCTTGTTCCCGTATTTCGAGATTGCAGACGGCAACAGGTGATAGAGATTGAAGGTCCCGTCATCCCCGGTCGGCACGACGCCGATGACGGTGACGTTCTCGAACTGCACCGGGATCAGAAACTTCGCACCGCCTGCCGATGGCTGGCCGAAGGTTGCATGTAGCCGCAGTTGACGACCCCCGATAACCGCATAGAGATTCACGCAATCCTTGAGCGGGTCGTCCTCATCCGGCAAGGCAACCGTAATGTCACGGGCCAGTAGTATTCCAGACAGTAGGTTGACGGCTGCATTTTGCGTAGCCCCCACTGTCTTCCGGTCGCCCTCGGGCTGGACGCCGAGCAACAACCAAGACTCATCGACCTTTAGGAGTTCGGCCAGGAGCTTGCCCTTGTCGGGACGCGGCGATCCCTCGCCCGACGCCCACCGCCGAACGCTCTCTTTCGAGAGGCTGACGCCGTAGCGGGAACCCAACTGATCCGCGATCCACTGTAGCCGGCCGTAGTTGTGCGGCGGGCAGAGATCATTGTTGTCGCAGGCCATTCCGAATCGCTTGGCGAACTCGGCGGCGATAATCGGACGGTCTTTCTTAACGCGCATGTCAATCCCTTGTTGGTCAATTCAACCATTACTTGACTTAGTTATCCACAGGTTTCCCCGTCGTCAAGGGCTCCTCCCATTTGACGCAAGTTTCACGTAATCCATGCTTAACAGAAGGTACAGGGGGAAATCACGCTGCCAGATTGACGCGGACGGCTTCGATGATCCGATCTTGCGTCGCATCGCGCCGCGTCAAGAGCGGTAGCATCTTTTCGTCATAGGTCCCCGTGGCGATCAGATGGTGATTGAAAACGGTGTGCGTCTGGCCGCTCCGATGAAGCCGCTTGTTGAATTGCTGATACAATTCCAGATCGGGGGTCAGCCCATACCAAACCGAAATGTGACCGCCGTACTGAATGTTTTGCCCGTGCCCGATCGACGCCGGGTGAGCCGCCATAAAGTCGATCTCGCCCCTATTCCAGGCGCGTTTCTGTTCGACGACGTTGCCCCTGCCGAAGACGACGGCTTTGGGGAACAGCTTTCGAATGCGACGAATATCAAACGCGAAGGTGTACGCGCAGAGGACGGGCATCCCGTTGGCGTCCTCGACGATTTGCTCAAGTGCCTCAAGCTTCTCGTCGTGAATCCAGACCTCTTCCCGGTCCTCATTATACATGCTCCCGTTGGCGAATTGGAGGAGCTTGTTTTGAAGCACGCCCTTGTTGACGGCCTCAACGTCGTATTCTTCGCTGTATAGGGTTCGCTCAAATCGCTTGTATTGATCGAGGATACGCGGCGGTAAACTAACTTTCATTGGGATCGGGATCATTGGTGGAAGATCGACGCAATCCTCTTCCCGCATGGAGAACATAATGTCCCCGAGGCGATCCATTATCTTCGCTTCGGCCCAGGGCTTTTCAATGTATTTGGGGATTTTGAGAGTCCCCATTTTGACGGTCTTCTTGTCAAAATAGGTACGCATGAACAAATGCTTGGAATTGCCCAGGCGATCCCCGCCGTCCGCGATGTAGGACAGTCCAAAGAGATTTTCGAGACCCTTGGGGGCCGGGGTTCCGGTCAAAAGGACAACGCGCTTTGCGAACTTCCTCGCCTTGGCGGCAACGCCGAATCGCGTCAGTTCCTTGAGCGGAGTCCTAATCTTGGCGTTCTTGAACATGGACGCCTCATCGACGACGAGCATGTCATAGGGCCAACGCTCGCCCTCCCCGAAGTGCTTCCACAACCAGGGCAGGGCCTCGCGGTTGATGATGTGGACTTCCGTCCCTGTCTCGGCGAGCTTGCGGAGCTTCCATTCCTTCGCGCGGTTCCGCATCCGATTGGCGAACTTCGCTGCATCCTTCGGCGGAAAGCCCCACAGATCGCGAGCGTCCCGATAAAACATCTCGCGTTTCGCCTTTATGTCGGGATCGTCATCGTCAGCGCGCAGGAGCGTCCATGTCAGATCGGCGGTGTGCTCCCAATCGTCGATCTCGTCGGGCCATGTTCCAACGGCTACCAACAGAGGCGCGACGATGAGAACCTTCTTGACCTCCCCGTCGTCGAGAAGGTCGAGCATGGCCGTAAGGCATGTTCCCGTCTTTCCCGAGCCCATGGGAAGCGCCAGGATCAGATTGTTGAGCCTGACGATCTTATTCTTGAATATGCGCTGATAGCGTCTCAGCGCCTTCCTGGGGCGACGGGCCTTGCTCATAGAACGTCGGCGTGGTCTCGCGCGTACCGCCGTAGAAGCGCCTCACCGTCCGCTATGTTGTCGATGACGAAGACGAGTTGGCCGGCCGAGCGCATCCGCATATGCTCTTTGGCTTGATGCGGCTCGGGCTTTACGCCCAACTGCTTGAACTCGATCCATAGGGTGAAGCCGGACCCCATGAAGACCCGATCGGGCGCCCCTTTTCGCGCCACCCACTGGACCTTGCGGACGACGTATCCGAGCCTTTCACCGAACTTCACCACGCGGCGTTCGATGTATGACTCTAAGGGGCCTCCTTGCCGCCCCATTAGATGAGCTTCCGCTGATAGCCGACTTGCGTCAGGATCGAGCGGGCCTCGCGGGCGTACCATGAATGGTCGATGTCGTCGGGAAGCTCGTCAGGAAGCTCCATACAAGCGCGGGCACCCTCGGTCCTCGGGACGGCATTGTGATTGCCCTTGGCCGTCGCGTTCTTATAGCGGATCGAGTCATGAACATCGGTCGAGTAATACCAGCGGATCGCCTTGCCGAGATATTCGCCATCCTGATCGACGGCGCCACCCTTGACCGTCCGCACGGTGATGAAGCGGCGAATATCGTTCGATGCGACAACAGTCGCCCATATCGGGGTTCCGTGAAGGATATGATCGATCGCGGCTTGCACGGCGATCTCATTCGTCGGGTTCTTATCGACGCTGACCTTGCCCTCATCGGGGATTGCAAACGCACCCTTCGTCTTATACCCCTTGCCGTCTTTCTTAACCGCAATGTAGTTATTAACGTCCCGGCTTAGGAGGGCGTCATAGCCCGTCTCTTCGGTGACGAACTGTGTCGCCTCTTCCCATTCTTTGATGATGTCGAGGTAGAGATCGCGGTCGTCCTCATGGCAGCGGATCACGATGCCGTCAGTGTTCGCCGACACGACCTCGATCCCATCCTCATCAAGCCATTCGATGAGCAAGAGCAACGACAATTGCCCGGTGATCGTCGTTTGGATTAGAAGCTGCGGCGAGTAGAGGGCCGACCACCGATTGCCGAACTTGCCGAAGGACCCGTTGATGGTGATCTTGAGGCTGTCGGCGACGGTCGTGAAGATGGAGGCTGAGTTTTTAAGCTCCTCAATCCGCTCTTCAATGAGGGACGGGCCGGCGTCTGGATCGCGGTTCGTCTTTTCCAGCTTGGCCTTGAGGTCGTCAATCTCATCGTAGGCTTCGGCGCCCTCTTTCTTCGCGGCCAGACGCCGGTCGACGATCCGCTGATAGACCTTTTGGAAGGCGAACCCCATCTGCTTCGGAAAGAGGTTCTGATTGATGATGATGGCCGGGTAGTAGGAGGTCACGTCCCGATCGACGAGGAAATACCCGTTCTCAGCCTTATGGACGGTCGACTTTTCGGAGCTATGAAGCCCGCCAATCCCCATCCGATAGACACCCTTGCCGATCTTGATTTCGGCGTCGGCAAGGGTGTCTGGCATCTTGATATTGCCAGACGGCGAAACTCGAAACTTAGTTTCGCGAATGATGTCGAGAATGTCCCGAAGCTCGGGGTGCTTGAACTTGATGTAGGCGGGGACGTTGTAGCGGTAGGTTGTCCCTGGCGCGATCTCGGGCCGCTTCACTTCGTACCCGAGGACTGAGGCGACCTCGCTCTTGATCACCGCCTCGGCGACTTGCGCGTCAGACTTTGACCGAAGGTCGATCCCGTACTCGTCGCCCATCTTCTCGCGAAGGGCGATCTGTTTCGAGCATTCTTCGAACAAAAGCTCGGTAGCGTCGAGATCGTTCAAGCAATAGTCGTATACCTCATCCATTTCGTCTTGGGTGAGGATGCGATCAGGCTCATACGGCAAGTCCTGCATCCGCTTACCATGCAGACGCCCGTTGTATATCTTGAGTCCGTATTGACCCTTTGGGATATTGAAAAGATCGATATGATCGACGTTTCGATCGATCCTGAAACCGTATGCCTTTTCAACATCCCAAGGCTTCGATCCTTCTTCGATGATCGCGTTTGCGATCTCTTTTAGACGCTCGCAATTGAATCCTGCCAACGCTCCGAACAGCACTGGCATATCGAAGTTGGCAGAGTAGAAGCCGATGATCCGATGCCGCAGGACAAATCTGCGAAGGCTCTTAGTATCGATCGCGCCTCTGTCGTCCATCTCCCAAGAGAAGACAGCCTTCTTGCCACCGATCTCCTTGAAGATGATGCAAAAGTAGTTCCAATATATCTCGATGTCGAAGACGAACGTTCGCTTTTGCATAAATGATGCGGCCGGGACGCGAACGCCCCGGCCATCTCCCGCTAGATGTCGTCGTTGTTGCGGCGGCTGCGGCGGGAGCCGCGATCCTCGTCTTCATCCGCGTCACGGCGGCTGCGGCGGGCCGGCCGGTCATCGGAATCGTCGTCCTCATCGCGACGGCTGCGGCGGGAACCCCGATCCTCGTCTTCGTCGTCCTCATCGCGACGGCTGCGGCGGGAACCCCGATCCTCGTCTTCGTCGTCCTTGTCGCGACGGCTGCGGCGGGAGCCGCGATCCTCGTCTTCGTCGTCCCGGTCACGGCGGCTGCGGCGAGAGCCGCGATCGTCGTCGCCTTCTTCCGCATCACGGCGGCTGCGGCGAGAGCCGCGATCGTCGTCGCCTTCTTCCGCATCACGGCGACGGCTGGAACGCCGGGAACCCCCTTCGTCCTCTTCTTCCTCCTCGGGGAGATTATCGAACTCATCGGGATCGAGCGGCGCCGCACCGAAGGGCTCGCCCTTACGGCGATACCTGACCCCTTCCAACGAGCAATTGATCCGGGGAATGCCTTCGTAGGTCTGCGCCCAAAAACGCACGATGCCATCGACATAGCAGCCGCCGTAAGGGAGGCCATCGGACTCGTGAAGTTCGGTCTTGTCGCGGTCGAGGACGCGGGGCTGCTTGTAATTGCGCGCAGCGACGACGTACATACCCTCTTCCTCGGGCTTCGGGTCGTCGTCCTCGTCGGCAGGCTTGTCGCCATCCTTGACGGCGATGTTGACCTTCTTGACCTTCGGCCACTTCTTCGAATCGGAACCCCATTCCTTTTCCTTTGCAGCGTCGATCGCGTCGAGGATGTCGTCGTACATCATCTCGCCGCGCTTCCCGTCCTTGGGGACGAAGAATGACGCCGAATATGCGGGCTTTCCCCGGTTGCTCTTGCCGAATCCGCGAGGGGCGAAGAGGTTAGGGAAGGACAGCCTCACATCGTTGAGTTTGACCTTAGTCGGGTCTTTTTCAGCCATTGTTATGACACCTTTTGGTTGACGGTTAATCCAAATCGTCGAACTCGTCGTCGATGATTTGGATGGGTTCCCGAGCGTCGTCCTCGCTGACGAGGATCGACTTGCGCTCGGAAGGGGCGACGTACTCTTCGATATTTCCGAAGAGCCTTGGCGGAAGTTCTTTTTCCGCTTGGGTTGGGGAAAGTAGCTTTCGAGTGTAGGCGTCCTCGCCTAGTGCCTTCTCAAGCCGATTCCGAACCGCATCCTCATCGGCCGGGTTCCATTTACGCGGCGGACGACGACCCTCGACGGCCTTGAAGCGGGGCACCGGGCGCCCCTTAATGAAGTCGTCGAGCGCCTCGTTCTCGATCCGGTCAAAGAACTTTTCGAACATCGGGCGGTTCTCGATCAGGAAGGACCGTCGATCGGGCGTCAGTTCGGGCAGACGCGGCCCCAGGCCCATTTCCCACCGCTCATCCATCTCATCGAAATCGTCGATCAGCGCTTGGAGGTTGAACGCCTTATATTCCGGGCAAGTGAGGCTTCGCGCCCCGTCGCAATATTTGCATTGAACCTCGCCGGGGACGCGCGGGGCATCCGGCTCGAAACACATCGCGACCTTCGGCTTGATCTCCCGGCCAAAGGCCAGCAAGTCCTCAAGACTGACATCCCATTCACCGCCACCGCGAACCGTGCGCGGCTGACAGATGTGAATGCGGAATTGGTCGATATGCTCATAATCGGGGTTGCCCCGAATGAAGTTGTCCCAAAACCCTAGGGCGTAGGCCATCGCTTGTTCATTACGGACAGGATCGACCGGGACATATCCCCACTTCCAATCCCACACATGGGCGACGCGGGACCGCAGCGACATGATCCCCACGTCCATCGTCCCGTACTGCCCAGGCATGAAGCGATCGAGGTCCAGTCGCTTTTCGACGAAGAGTTTTCCGGGGATCATGTCGAGGCGATCGAGGCCGTCTTGCATTAGCTCCGCATCGACTTCGTTGAGCGTATACCGGTGGCCGTCATGCTCGCGGCACTCACCTATGAAGTCTTCGGCGAGTATGTTTTGCGTGAGGGCGTCTTCGCAGAAGCTATGAAGGATCGTTCCCTCTGCGGCGGGAATGCCGGCGTCGTCTTCAATGTCGGCAAGGAACGCCACGCTGCCGGGGCAACGAAGCGCCCTGGCGAGCTTGGACGGGCCGACCTCAGCATGTCCGGTATCAGCGATCTTGCGGACAGACATTGAACCCCTACAGAATGAGCGTTTGGGTGAAGCGGGGCGTTTCGACAACCGGGATTGCGGCAAAACAAATCGGGTGAAAGGGACGCCCCGCTTCGCCAAAAGGCTCACGGGAGGCGAGAGACGGGGCCGGGGAGGGGTGGTCCCGTCTCTCAGTTGTCGCGGCGGGGTGACTAGAGGGAGGAGCCCCGCCGCGATTCGGATCAGATGTCGTCGTTGCGACGGCTCGACTTCGCGTCGGAGTCACCATCGCCCAAGGACTCGATCGCACCAGCGATGTCGTCGATGTCGAGATCGCCGGCCGTCGCAAGGGTGATGAGATCGCGGGCAACGAGGCGGTTGGCGCTGTCGATGGCGGTGAAACGCTCGGCTTCGAAGTGATCGGCGATGGCGCTGAGGACCTTGCGGCGCTCGGCGTATTCGTCCTCATCCTTCACGTCGAGGAAGGCTTCGCCGATGGTCTTCATCTCGGCGACGGTCGGGGCCTTGTCCTTCTTGGCCGTCGTACCCTTGCCGCGTCCGCGCGTCGCCGGCTTCTCGTCGGCATTGCCCTTGTCGGCCGTGTCCTTGTCCTCGCCAGCCGGCTTCGAAGACGATGCCTTGGCGGTCATGCTTTTGAGGAAGGAAGTGTTCTCTTCGACCGCCTCGCGCAGCTTGACGATCTCGGCTTCAAGGTTGGACATGCGTGTTCTCCTGGTTGGATAAATGTCAGTCAAATCGACAAACCCGCTTAAAAACGATTTGCCGTGTCACGTCAACCGAGCGTTGACAATTTATTCGCCAAACGGGTAAGCCTCGATCATCAAAGGATCGATGGAAGCGGGATTTCAATGGCGCGCGACGACAATATCTTGATGTACGGAAACGCTAGGGACAGTAAGCTTTACAAGCTATTTTTCAGCCACCTTCCCAATCATCATTCAGAAAAAAATTCGCAGGTCCTCGATTGCGTCAAGATCGGTGAAGATATCGGCATCACGAACAAAGCCGTCTATAAATGGTTCGTCGATGACATTGTGCCGGGACGCCGCGTCAAAGAGCTTATTGACTTGGATGGATCGACGTTAACAGCCGAGATGCTTCTGCCCTTCCTCGCACGCTGAGTACCTTCATGCTTGAAGAGAATACGAGGCTCATCGTCGCCGGGGCGTCCATGCTACCCCTTCGGCCGAAGACGAAGAGACCCTTTGACGACGAATGGTCGACTATGCCGAGACAGGGCCTTGTCGCGCTCAAGAAGCGTTTCAAGGACGCGGCCTATAACATTGGTCTGCGCCTCGGCAAGTGGTCGAAGATCGGTGGCAACGGCTACACGCACAGCTTTGATGTCGACGTTCACGATGAGCCGGGTGAGGGTGAGGTATGGGCAGAGCTTGAGAGGCGATTCGGCAAGATTGTCCACAAGCTTCCGATGCAAAAATCCGGCTCGGCCGGGGCCAGTGTCCATCTCATCTTTAACTGCGAATCACACTTTCCATCGGTCAACATCGCGCAGTCGGATCGGCAGGTTCGCCGCAAGAACGGGAAGCTCGGGCCGGCGTGGTCGATCGACCTTTTCGGGACCGGGAAACAGGTGGCAATGGCCCCCTCGATCCATCCCGACACCGGCAATCGCTACCGCTGGATTCGGCCGATCGACCCCCACAACGTTCCCATGATCGACGCGGAAGTTATCCGCCCGTTCGTCTTTCGGGAGGAGGACGACCAATTTTCTGACGATGCGGTCGGCCTCAGCGAAGAGGATGTCCGCGAGTACGTTTCACGCCTGCCAGACTGGCACGCCGACGACCGCGAGAAGTGGATCGAAGCGGGCATGGCGATCAAGCATGAGCTTGGCGACGCCGGCCTCCCGATCTTCGTCGAGTTCTCGAAACGCAACCCTGCCAAATACAAGCGCGAGGACGAGTTCGGGACGGCCGGGCCGAAGGTCGTCAAGCAGCAATACAAGTCCATCAAGAACCGGGAGACGCGCGGCAGGCTCATCACCATGCGGACGGTCATCGCCGCAGTGCATGATTATGAGCATGAACTGTCGATGCGAGGGATCGACGACGATTTCGATGATCTCCCCGATTCCGCGGTCGAGGATTCGACCGGCCCCGAGCCAATGCGCTTCTCGGAAATCCTGGCAGATTTTGAGGACATGGATCGGGCCGATACCGATCGCGACGGAGCGTCTGTCGAGGCGCCGAAGGCACGCAAGGGCGATCCCGATCTATCTATTCTCAGTTTCACGCGCGAGCCCGCGCCGTCGCTCGACGTTGACTACATTTACGGCAAGAGCATCGCGCGCATGATCCGCGCAGGGGCCACGAACGCGCACTGCGCGGACGACTACGTTGCGGCGGCGGTTCTTGCCGGGGCGTCAGCGGCGATCGGCAACAGCATCAAGGTCGAACTTCTCCCCGGCTTCTCGCAACCGCTCATCCTATGGGCGATGATCATCGGCCTTCCATCGACGAAGAAGACGCCGGCATTGGCGTTGATCGAGAAGGCGTTGAACAAGATCGAGGCGTCGCACATGGGCGTCTGGCGGATCGCCTATGAGCGATGGCAGGAAGACGCGGAAATCGCCGAAGGCGTCCTCAAGGATTGGAAGGCGAAGGTCAAGCGGGCGAGGATCGACGGCGAGGAGCCGCCAGCGCGTCCCGCCAACGCCGAAGCTCCCCCGATGCCACCCGAGCCCAAGATCGTGTCGAACAACGCCACGATTGAAGCCATGATGCGTTTGCAAGAGCGTCAGCCGCGCGGCGTCGCACTCTTCGCCCAGGAACTCGCGCAGCGCTTCGACGATATGAGCCGCTATTCGAACTCCTCGGATCGCGGCTACTACCTTGAAGGCTACGACGGCGGCACGCTCAAGGTCGACCGCGTGAAGGACAACGGCAAGACGCTCTATGTGCCCAGGTTCGCCATGCCGATCATCGGCGGCATTCAGCCGGATCGCCTCCTATCCGTGACCGGGCATCAACAGGCCGACGACGGCTTCGTTCCGCGCTTCATGCCGTTCTGGCCCGAAACCACGATCCGCGATCTCAACGAGAGTGCGCCACCCCCGGACTTTGAGGGACTGCTGCGGCGGCTCTTTGAGGACATTCGGATGGAGGACGGCGAGCAAGGGCCGGAACCCACGACGATCCCCCTCTCGGCCGCTGCGCGTCGCCACTACATCAAATGGGCGAACCAGAAGAACCGTGACGAGCTACAGGCGACTTCGCGGCTGCAATCCGTCTTCGGCAAGTCGGACGGTCTCGTTGGGCGCTTGGCGACGATCCTCATGCTTCTTGAATGGGCCTTCGGCATTGACCTCGATCTCCCGAGTGAGATCAGCCTGGATTACGTGAAGCGGGCGATCTTCCTGCGCGACAGCTACATCAAGCCGATGCAAATCCGCGTCTGGCAACACGCGATGGAGTCGAAGGAGTCGCAAGACGCGCGTCGCATCGCCGAACACATCATCACGGAAAAATTGGAAGATTTCAGCTTGCGTGAGCTTCGGCGGGAGTCGGGCATTCAGGGCATCAACTCTCGCACGCGCGCCGAAGATGTCGAAGAGGCGGTCTCCTATCTCGTCTCACGCGGATGGTGTTATCCGATCGAGGAGGACCGTCGCGGGACAAAAGGCGGTCGGCCGACGAAGCGTTACGGCGTTAACGAACGCATTTGGGAATTGCTGAAAAAGCCCGACTGAGACGGCATGAGACGAAATCACGAAAGGCTCGCTTCGGCGGGCCTTTTTTATTTTTGGCCGTTTCGAGGTTTTGGCGAAGTTTTGGCTACAGCCGTTTTCGACCTCAAACCCTTGTCCCGTATAGCTTCGAGGGGTTTTAGGTTTTGGCTACGGCCGAAAGGAAAATATCGATAGATAAAGAGGGTTGGGAAGAATTATGTGCCTTGGAGCCAGTAGCCAAAACTGCCAAAACCAATAAGCGATTGAAATCGTTGAGATTAGCCGGCTCGACTTCGGTAGCCAAAACCGGTTATGGCTACTTTTAACCACTTTATGGTTGTTTGACACACCTAGCTGTCTCATGTTGTCTCAGATTGTGGGCATCCCCTGCAAAATTCTCAAATTTAATTCAAAAACTGTCACAAACCACGCTCGGCGCTTCCCCCGGTAAACCACCGTAAAAAGGAAGGACCCGAAGCGAGGACGAGGCGACGCACGATAGCCCTGCAACGCTCATCTATGCCCGCCACAGCGCCGCACTGATACCCTGCACCAGCCCCCCTAGTCTCAACCTGTCTCATGCTGTCTCACCCATGCTCATGGTCACTCATGCGCTGCCATGCTGTCTCATGCTGTGTCACGCCACGCCCTGACGATCCGACGCCCTGACGCCCTGACGACCTGACGAGACGACGCCTGGACAATCCGTTTTCGCGGTAAGGGCTTGGAAACTAAGTTTCGCATTATGGTAGGCGTGCCATGTCAACCTAAGCTTGACATGCGCCCCCATGACGCTCTAGATACGGGGACACGCAAACGCATAGGGATTCCCTGGGATGCTGCAACTCACCTTCGCTCTTGTCATGTATTGCCACGGTGCGGCCTTCGTCGTGGACAGCGGGCTGACGCTAGACGACTGCGCTGCCTATGCGATGGCGTCCGGCTATGCCTGCGAATTGGAGGCCGCAGCACAAAGGAACGCGACACGATGACAACGGAAAGCCATCAACGATACATCGTCGTCACCCATGGGCAAGAGCGGCGATCAGTTCTGGCAACATTTTTGCGCCGACATGAAAGAGGTACGCGCGGAGTTCAACGCCGCAGCACAAAGGAACGCGACACGATGACAACGGAAAGCATTAGCCTCGGGCTCACATGGCAAGGTGTCCTGCCCATGCTCCTCGCCGCTCTCGTCGACGGTACAGACGAGGGGAAGCGGATCGCCCGCGAAGAGTTGGCGCGCATGGCAAAGGCCGCAGACATGGCAGCAAGGGATTCCACGAAATGAGCGCTATCATGATTGAACCGGAACAACGTCCGGGCATTGACAGGCGAGTGTTTCGCCGGATGGAATGTGGTTCGCTCGAATGGGCGCATTATTCCGATTGGCAGGCGAACGGCACGCGCGCCCGCTTTTACGGCTATGCGTCGAAAGAGCTTCCGCCCTTGGTCGCTGTCCGCGAAAGTTAGTTTAACGCTTTGGTAATGAGTCAACCGTAAGCTGACTTTAGACACAACAAAGGAGTCACCGCATGGCAATCGTTTTTGATACTCTTGCTTTCAGTCACGCTCTTGAAGACGCGGGCATTCCGCGCGAACATGCCGACGCGCACGCCAACGCGGCACGGGACTATATCATGCGGGAATTGGTCACTAAGTCGGAAATGAACGACGCTCTTAATCGGCAGACGATCCGGCTAGGTTCGATTGTCGTCGTCGCGGTTGCGGCGCTTGGCGTCTTTCTGACACTGGCGACTTGATGGTGCTGCCAGAGAGAATCGAACTCTCGACCTCTCCCTTACCAAGGGAGAATTGACCACCCGCAAGTTATTGATAGTCATGCGGATTTTTCCTTGTTCTCAGAGCACTCCCCCAGGATTCCCCCAGGAAGGCGCTCGATGGACGCGGCGAACTCGCCGACGTTTTGATGCGCGTAGCGAAGAACCATTTTCTCCGAACGCCATCCTCCGAGGCGCATCAGCGCCGTCAGATCTCTGTTCTGCTGGTAGTGCCAGGTTGCCCAGGTGTGGCGGCAATCGTGAACGCGGAAAGATGTGATGCCTGCCCGTTTGCAGGCACTTTTGAACGCTGTGCCTATCCGGGTGCCGGCCGATGTATCGTCGCCACCCTTCAACGGCTGATAGGGTTCGCCATCCGGCCGCCGGAATACTTCGCCCTCGCGGTGCGGCAAATTCGCCAGCTCAGCCACTAGACGGGTGTGCAACCAGCCGCCACGCGGATAGTCGGACTTCGTCTCGTCGAAAGAGACGTGCGCACGGTCGAGGGAGATCGATCGCCATTCGAGCCACAGCGCCTCGCCGACCCGGGCGCCCGTGTAGAGGAGGAAGACGACGATCGGTCGAAGGTGCGGGGCGCACGCCGAGATCAGTCGCTCGGCCTCCTCCGGCGTCAGCCACCGGACGACCGCACCCTTCGACTTCTTCGGCCGCTCAACGATGATCGGCGCGCACCAGCCGCGTTTCGCGGCGTGCTTCAGGACGGCGATCGTCGGCGTGTAGAATTGACGATCGCGGGTCGCGGCGGACGCTTTCGGATAAATTTTCCGGGCGCCTTCGTCGATCGCATCGAGCGTGATTTTTGCCAGCGGCGTCGTGTCGAAATGGTCGAGCACCTTGCCCATGAAGCGCGGTGCCGAGCCTCGGGTCTCCAGATAACTCACGACTGCCTCCGCGAAGGTTCGGGAAACGCCACGACCATAGAGGCCTTCTTTGTAGATTTCGGCCTCGCGTTTCGCGCGGTATTCTTCGGCGAGCTTGCGGCTAGAAGTGCCCGCGCTTTCCTCGACGCGAACGCCGGCGATCGTCCCCCGGATGTAGAGGAGCGGTGATTTTGGTCGGCTGACGACGCGGAGGGGCACGGCAAAACCTCATAAAGCCTGTGACAGTCATCGGGCGAAAAAACGATGCTACGCCCCATCTTCCGGCCGACGCCATGCTTTTTCGCCAGCTCCAGGATCACGGCCTCGCTCACCGGGAAAACTTCCCCGGCCAGATCGCGCGCCATCCTGAAGCAGGGGAAACTCGTCACGCGGCCTACTCCTCACCTTTCAGTCGATTTATCGCCTTGCGCGGCATCCGGATCGGCGAGTTGCGACCGTTCCACTTGCGGGCGTCGGGACCGAGGTTGCCATTGCGGAACATCCGCCGAACCGTGTCGGGGGAGACCCCCAGCTCATAGGCGATCTGCTTGGTGACAAGGATCTCTTGATCCGGGGAGCGATTAGCCATTCTACTTGTCGCCCTCTCCCACGGAGCGGTCCGCGCGATCATTCGTCGTCGGAGCCAAAGCAAGACGGATTTTCCGATCTACATAGTTGAGCAAGACGGCGGTAACGCCGACCGTGCGCCCGTTGTGACCGAGGAAAAGATCGAACGCGTTGCCCCCTGAAAATGGGATGTTCTTCACGCGGGAGGGGCTGTCGGCGTAAATGCAAAGAACGGTAAGTCCGTCACAGAAAAGAGCGCCAGGGTCGCGCTGTGACCCCGGCTTCATTCCAGGATGGCAACCGGCGCCCGTGTGGAGCCAATGAAGCGCCTCGTGGCCCGCAACCTTAGGAGGGACCCCATGGGCAACGAGTGCTGCGACTGTCCCGATATAGAGAGCGCCCCGCATTGAAATATAATGGGGAAGGCCCGCCCCCTCCGCGCGTTTGTCAGTGTCCAAGAGCCGAAGGTAGCCACGCTGAAACCAAGCGCGGATTGTATTCACTGGAACTTCGGCGGCATCAGCCACCTGCGATATTCGGTAAAGGGGTTCGTCCATTTCTATGCTCCGACCCAATGCGACTGCATCAGCTTTACCTGATGCGATCGCATTAGGCAAGGATTATTGCGATCTCTTCGTTTCGACGACCCTGCCAGATGACCTTGAAAGTGAGTGCACGAAAAAAGCTGCCCGCCCCCGTGTCATCTTTGTAGCTGTCCTCGAAAACACTCGGCTCAATTTTGAGCCCAGTGCACATCGCGCGATGGGTGGCGTCGACAGATACGCCGAGGACGAAGGCGATCTGTTTGACGCCGACGAGGGTGTTAGGGCGGCCAGACATCGCGACTAGCGGCCAGCCAACTCGCGGGCGATGTCGACCTCCCCGCTGCGCATATGAAGTAGCATCGCCATGCGGACGATCATCGTCCCGATGGGGATGATTAGCGCAGCATCGCCGGTCCAGTCTTCTACGGCGCCATCCTCAAAAGGCATGGCTTGAGTGCCGCCTTCAGGTTCGCGGCGAAAGCGGACCACCGCATCGACCTTATGGCCGACCACAACATTCTTCAGCGCCCACTCCGCGTAGGTGTACGGCAGTTCCCCCATACTCCGCTCGTCGTGCTCGACGGGAAAGCCATAGCGGAGCAAGCGATCCTGCAGAAGGTTGTAGACCATGTGGAATCCCGTAAAGACCAGCGCCTGACGCTGCCCTCCGTTCGGATCACGAAGCACAAGAGCCTGCCCCCGAGCGAGGCGCGTCTTCATTGTGTTCGGGTTGATATTCAGGATGTGGGCCGCATCGGCAGTCCCTGTCATCCCAACGTGCCAATGCTCCTCCAGGTAGGCCAGAGCGTTCGTCACGAGCTTGTTCATCGCCATGCCTCAGGTTTCAGTGAGCCCATTGGTAGTTTCATTGAAACCTAAAGTCAACAGCGGGGCCGCTTTCTCAAGTCTCGCCCGCGATGATGCCGCGCCGCGATGAAAGTGAGTGCATGAAAAGGGCCGGCCCAAAGGCCGGCCCTGTCTCTCGTTGATATGGCCTGGAAGCTATGCGGCGGCTCGGTTGAAGGAGAGGATCAGGGATTTGACCTCCCCCTCCGAAGACATACCGTCCAGACGATCGATGAAGCGCCGGGCCGAAAGATAGTCCATCTTCAATCTGCCATCCTCCAGCGATGAGACGGGATGCGAGAGAACGGCCTGCCAAGCGGCATCCTCCGTCGCCACCGACTGTTCGTCCGCGCGGCGCAGGTCGGCGCTCACATCATCCCTGTGCGCTTCCAGCAGATCGCCGACCCGATCGAACTCGGCCAGCGCGACGCGATGCGCCTCGATGATCTCGGCAATGGTTGACGGCTGGCTTGCCTGTCCGACGCCTGCCGAAGGTGCAGGGTTCCCGGCGGCGGGGTTCTCACTAGCCACAGCGGCGGCAGCCGGAAGGACGCTCGCCGCCATTGCGGTGGTGCTTGTGCGCAGGAACGCGCGACGGTTCATTGTGTGGTTCATCGCTTATGCTTCCTATTCTAGACCGGCGACAGCGCGCCGAAGCGGTTAGTTGACTGTGTTCGACATCGGGCGAATCTGCGTCGGCCCGTCGTCCGAAACCATAGCGGCCGCAGCAGCGATGGCGTCCAAGGTGGCGCGGGAGACGACGGTCTTCTCGACAACCACTCGCTCCTTGCTCCCGTCAAGGGCGCTCGTCTGGTTCGCGTAGAGTGTCATTCGATAGATGCCGGGTTCGATCTCCTCAACACTGGCGAGACCGCTCGCGAAGGTGTCGGAAACGACGTAGGGTTCGATAAGCGGTGTCATAGTTGCATCTCCATCAATCAACATTTAATGTTGTAAATCTAAGATGAGGCAGATTGCCTTGTCAACATAAAATGTTGGTCCCATGACGCCGTCACAATGCCGCGCCGGTCGTGCAATCCTCGACATGAAGCAGCCCGCCTTGGCAGCGGCTGCTGGACTCGGTCTCTCGACCGTGGTCGACTTCGAGCGGTCCCGGAGATCGGTTTCGGCCGAAGCGATTAGTGCGATACGCTCTGCCCTCGAAACAGCGGGCGTCGAGTTCATCGCCGAGAACGGCGGCGGGGCTGGGGTACGGTTGCGATAGTGCCCCTCTCGCGTACAGCGCGCATCTGTGATTTTCTTCCCCCGACGACATAGGGGGGATTTCATGAGTTTCGACGAAAAGCTTCGCAGCCTGTCCGATCGACTGCGCAATCATTCCAGTTCGATGGCAACCGAGGAAGCCGTCAAAACGGCCGTTGTGCTGCCATTCCTATCGGCGCTGGGCTATGACGTCTTCAACCCCGCAGAGGTGATCCCCGAATTCACCGCCGACGCCGTTGGCAAGAAGGGCGAGCGCGTCGACTATGCGATCCAGATTGACGGGTCGATCCGCATCCTCATCGAATGCAAACCGATCACTTGCATTCTCGAAAAGCAGCACCTTGCGCAGCTCTACCGATATTTTTCAGTCACTGACGCGAAGTTCGCGATCCTTACCAACGGGCGCACCTTCCAGTTCCACACGGATTTGGAAGCACCGAACAGACTTGACGACCGGCCCTTCCTTACCTTCGACCTGTCGGAACTCAATGCCAACCTCCTCCCGGAACTGAGTAAGTTCGCCAAGGAGGGCTTCGATGTCGATGGCGTGCTCCAGTCCGCCAATCGGCTGAAGTACACGTCGGCGCTGAAACGCACGATCGCCAACCTTATCGATGACCCTACCGAGGACTTCGTTCGCCTGGTAAGCGCGGACCTTCGGGACGGGCATTTCACAGCCACCGTCAAAGCTCAGTTCACTCCACTGGTCAGAAGCGCCTTTCGCGAGATGATCAGGGACATGGTTCAGAACCGGATCACATCGGCGCTGGAGAGCTCTAATACCGTAGACGCAGAGCCTGAAGACGTCCCGGTCGACGAAGACGAGGTCGTAACCACTGACGAGGAGAAGGAAGCCTTCATGATCATCAGGGCCATCGCCCGTGAGGTCATCCCGCCGTCGCGGGTGCACATGCGCGATCAGAAGACCTACTGCGGCATCCTGATCGACAACAACAACCGGAAGCCCCTCGCCCGGCTCTGGTTCAATCGAGCAACCCAGTACCTGGGCCTTTTCGACGGCGAGAAGGAGGACAAGGTCCGAATCGAGACCCTCGACCACATCTACGAGTACACCGACCGAATCAGAGCCACAGCGCAGCGGTATGTGGAACCAGCATAGCCGGTGCTTGCGTCCCCGAACATACGCCGTTTCCCCTCCCGCCGGTCACGCCGTGTGCTAGACCAACGGGGGTGTTCGCGGCGCCCGGTCTTCACGGCGTGACGAAGAAGCGATTGATAAAGCAGCCGCGACACGTACCATTGGTGCGGTCCACCTATTCAGAGTGCGGAGAGCGAATCATGGGATTGGACTATCACAACCTCGACGACGTCACCCGGGGTCGGATGACCGACGAAATCGAATACGGTGGGCATTATGATAGTCCACGCTTAACCCAAGACGGCAAAGCTCAATGGCAGGATCTCCTTCGAACGGCTGCGGACCAGCATGATGACGATTGGTTGGCGGCGGAATTGTTGAGACGCCAGCTTTTTAACGATTCTGAGAACTATACTCGCAACGGGATTACTCGTTCACGGACGGTGAACGCTCCGCAAAGCGCCGCGATGCTCGCCGAAGGCGAATTCAACCGCTTCTACCTGCGAGGCTTATGTCGACGAGCAATGGATGAAGGCAAAACTCACCTTACGATTTACCGAGCAAAGGCCGTCCGAGAGGAACGTCCAGAATCGGCCGCGAAGATTGGCACCCAGGTTGCCGTAGAGCCTCTTCTGAACGCGCTTCGCAATTCCGATTTCGTCGCGTTCAACGAAGCATTCGGGGTAAGCAACGGGCCCAACTCCGGCTTGTCTGCGCACCTATGAGGCACGGCTAAATGAGCGACAACGAAGGCGGCCCCGTTCATCTCGTTGAAGATGAGGAAACGGGAGGCCGGTTCCTAGTTTATGGCACCGACAAGGGCCTGCGGTTGGACATTCGTTATGAAGGGGACACCCTCTGGATGACGCAAGCGCAGATCGGGCAATTGTTCGGTCGTGACGTGTCCACCGTGTCCAGGCACATCGGCAACGTTTTCGAAGAGGGCGAACTCGACGAATCGACTTCTTTGCAAAAAGTGCAAACAACCACAGGGCGGCCCGCGACCCTCTACAATCTCGATATGGTGATATCGGTCGGCTATCGGGTGTCCTCCGCGCAAGCGACGGTCTTCCGCCGATGGGCTACCGGCATCTTGGTTCAATTCGCCAAAAAGGGGTTTGTCGTAGACGCGCCTCGCCTAAAGCAGCCTGAGAATGCCGACCGCGTGGCAGAGCTACGCGAGATCATTCGCGATATCCGATCCGATGAAGCGAACGTCTATCGGGAGTTGCGCGCGATTTGCGCCATGTGCCAGGATTATGATGGGACGACTGAGGCGGCTCGGGAATTCTACCAGCAAACCCAAGCTAAGCTCGTTTACGCGGTAACGTCTCATACCCCTGCCGAAATCGTTGTCTCCCGAGCGAATTCCGATGCTGCGAACATGGGGCTACAATCCTGGCCGCATGACAACATCCGGAAAAATGATGTAGCGACATCGAAGAATTATCTAGCGGAGGCAGAAATAAAAGAGCTGAACCGGCTAACCACGATCTTGCTGGACATCTTCGAAGATCAGCTCGACGTGGGCAGGTTGGTGGTCATGCAAGATGCTCGGAATCTGCTTGATCAACAGCTAAAATCGCTTGGCCGTACGGTCCTTAAAAGCGGGGGGCGTATCAAGGCATCAGATGCCAAACGCCACGCGGAGCTGCAATATAAGAAATTCGCTCAGCACCGTAAATTTGAGCGACAACGTGAAGCCGACGTGCACATCGCAGCTCTGGCGAAAGAAGCAAAGGGACTTCCACGCAAGCCAAAGTAGGCGGTGACAAGCAGATTGGTTCAATCTGGGATGCGGTCGAACTCCGGTTCCGAGCGTCTATCATCTCGACCGACTTGGCGACGAATCTCTTGCGGCCCTCGATACGCTGCGAGCGCTTCTATCGTCAGCTTTTGACGAATCTCGTCGCGCTTCTTTTGGATCATCCCAGGAATCAGAAAAGCGTCGACAATCAGCCATATGAATCCAACCAGGATGAAGTAGCTGATGATTTGCAGAATCGCAGTTCCCGGCCGGCCGAGATAGAACCGATGGGCCGATATAAACCAGAGAAAAAACCAGAGAAGGTAGGCGACCCCGGTGCTCGGGCTTTCGCTAGCCACTCGAGTTTCGATAATCATTCTCTCTTGGCCGTCGAGTGACATTCTACCCCCTAAAGTATCGCTCACTGATTAATGCAGATAGCCAGGATCAATGCAAACCGCACGAGGACACCTGAAACGGTCACTGGGCCTTTCATTTGTCCCCCGCGCCACGATAAGACCCGATCGGTGCCGAGGCCCCAATGCACTCCAGATCCGTTCCGCCGAGCGCCCGATAGGCATCCCGTGCCAGCATCTTCATTTCGTGCTGTAGGCTGTCATCGGCGAACACGACGGCACGCCTGGCATCCGTCATTCCGTCCACCCGTGGCGTCCAGGCCGACAATCCGCCCTTCAGCGTCTTCACCAAAGCACAGCCCAGAAGCCTGAAGCCGTTCGCCTCGCAATCGAAGTGCGCGACGATGGTGTTGCCACCCTTGTTCGGTTTGGGGTGCGGGACGCGATGTAACCCGATGATCGAGATGGTGTTCATGTTCACTCCTCAGAAATAGGCAAGGTCTTCGGACCACTTGTCGGTTTCGTAAATCGACCGGCCGCTATCGCCGGCTGAGGCTCGCGCGACGGCCATGACGGCCGCCACGGCGCCGTCTATGCGATCGGTGCTCTTGCCCTTGTGAAAGAAGCGGTTGCCCGCCTTGTCGGTCTCGACGGCGATGTTCTGGAAATTCCAGCGCAGGACCGGATGCGCGCCGTGTCGGAAGTTTCCGCCGACGATCGCCCGCTCCAGCTCCTTCACCGCCGGCGCCATCGTCACCCATCCCTGCCGAAACTCGACCGCTGGATACCCATCGTCGAGGAGGTTGTTCAGCATGTTGCGCGCGAGCGCCGGATCGAAGGCAATTTCCTGGACATCGAAGCGGTCGCAAAGTTCGCGGATCACCGCCTCGACGCGGCGATAATCGACGACGTTGCCGTGCGTCGGTTCGATAAACCCTTCGTCGGCCCATTGCGGATAGGGAACGCCGTCGATCTCGGATCGCCGCCTCAGATTATCGCCGGGACAGAAGAACCACGGCCAGACGATATACTCTTCGCCTTGCTTCCACGCGGCCACGACGGCCGTCAGATCGGTCGTTGACGAGAGATCGACGCCCAGCCAGCACGGCTCGCCGCACAACGCCTCCAGGTCGATCGCATCGTCACCCTGATCGTATACGTCCATATCGACGAACGGGTCGGCCGAGTGATCCAGCCAGACGTTCAGATGAAGTTGCCGGAAGGCCTCACGGTCGCCGGGGCGATTCTCAGCCTCGCGTGCGAGCTGGCGAAGACCCTCGATATCCGGGAAGCCGAGCGCGAGCCCCGGATTGACCTGGTGCCAGACTTGTTCGTCGCGCCAGTCGGCATCCTTCGAAGCCTCGAAGAGGATGGGCAGGGTCGCCGGGTCGTCGATCTCGCCACGTTCAACCTTGCGAGCATAATCGACGATATCGTGAGCGATGTTCTCCTGGCCGCGCCCGGCGGTGGTGATGACGACCATCAGCGAGCCCTGCACCTTCACCAGGCCAGTGCGGATCACGTCCCATAGCTCGCGCTTTTTCCAGGCGTGCAACTCGTCGACCAGGGCGAAGGTCGGCGTTCGCCCGTGCTGAGTGCCGGCATCGGCCGAGATAGCTTCGAGGATGGCGCCGCTCTTCGGATGCGCGAGACGGTTCTTGTAGTCCAGGAACCGCATGGCCTTCGCGATGCGCTTGTCTTCCCGGACGATGCCGACCGACTCCTCATAGGCGATGCGCGCCTGCTTTCGATCAGCCGCGGCGCAGATGATCTGCCCGCCGTTCAGGCGTTCCGGCCCGATCGTATGGAGAAGCGCGAGAGTGGCGCCGAGCGAGGTCTTGCGGTTTCCTCTCGGGAGGAGCGCGACGACGCTGCGAACGATCCGGCGACCGTCCGGATGGCATGGCCCATAAATGCGCCGGACGATCCTCTCTTGCCATTCGGGCAGCTCGAATGCCCTGCCCGGCGAGCGGCTTTTCGGGTGCTTCAGGATACGAAGGAAGTCGACGGCGCGCTGGCCGTAGCCGAGCGGGTCGGGGATCTCCGATCCGTCAGATATCCAGGCCGGCGATATCGTCGTCATCGTTCTCTTCTCTGATGGCTGGCCTGGACCGGGAAACCGGCGTCAGCCCGAGTTCTGCGGCAAGCTGGCGAGCGGTCTGCATCGCCTTGTCTTGCATTCTGAAAAGCGAGGGATCGATCGCATCGCCCGCGAATTGAATCTGGCGTTCAATCTGCCGGGTTCGGCCGATCGTGACGCAATAGTTCTCGACGCTGCCCATGTCGGCGTCCGTCAATATCTTGCGCTCGATCAGAAGCGGCATGATGCGCCTCCATTCCGCCTTGGCGTCCTTCGACATCCAGGACGGCGCCGGCTGCTTTTCGGTCATGGCGTCATTGCTCACGACGAGATGGGGCTTCGTTCCACGCATCAGACAGAGGCCTTCGTATGGAGTTCCAGGCCCTTGCTTCTACCGATCTCGCGCACATCGACGATGTCATGCGTTACGCCGTCATAGATCACGCGATGTAGGACGGTGATCCCCTCGACGTAGCGGGTGCGGAAGACGACTTGTCGCTCCGCACTAACGGATTGGTTTGTCAGAAACTCACGGCCTGATTGCTGTTCGACCGAGGCTCGGGTGATAAGTTCAAACGGCGGCCCATAGATCGGTTCGTTGAAGGCATTGCGGCCGATCTCCTCGGCATCGCCCTCGATAACGATCACCCTGTCGAGTTTCCCGGCACGCATCAGAACGTCCAGTCGCGATAGGAATTGATGATGTCCTGAAAGCCGGGGACGGGGATAATCGTAACGCCGACGATCGAGGCCTCCCGATTTTCATAGAGGTGCGCGGCATAGAGCCGGACGGCCTCTTTCAGCGGCTCCGGGACAACCAACGGCGCGGCGTAGGTCTCCTCGATCGGAAAACCGATCGCGTTTTCGACATGCGCCTGCGCAGCCGCGATCTTCTGTTCGATCAGCACATTGTCATCGTCATGATCGACGCGGAGTTGCGCTTTGAGGTCGGCGAGGTCGACGATCATTTGGCTGAAACCTCAATTCGGCTCGATATTGCGCGATTGATTGGGCGCCGGTCCCAGCACTCTATTCAAAGTTGCTGACCACCCCGGGTTGCGATACGCCTTTGAGTGATCATGCTGACGTTGGGAGTCGACGATGGAGAAGGAAGAAGCCTCGGAAGCCATCCGCCGGGTTCTCCGAAATGAACTCGACGACTGCGAACGCTCGATCAAGAGCGAGAACCTTTCCAAAGCCAAACGCGACCTTGAAGACGCCATCACAAAGCTGAAACGGATCGCTTCAGCTCTCGCCTGACAGCTAGTCATCGTCGCTTCTCCTCGCTCTGCTTGGCGCCCGAGTGATGCGCGGTGCATAGCGGTTGCCAGTTTGACCGCGACCAGAACAGCTTGCGGTCGCCACGGTGCGGCACCTTGTGGTCGACGACGGTTGCCGCCTGTGTGCATCCCTTGTGAGCGCAGACAGGGTGAAGTTTCAGGAAGGCGACACGCTCGCGATCCCACTTGCTGTCATAGCCGCGCTGGCGTGCGGTCGGACGGTTCGCGTCGGCGCGCGCCTTGCGTTCGGCAGTCCGGCTTCGCTCGCATGGACATTGCTGCCCTGATGCGATCCGATGTCCGCAACCACAGATGCGAGGCGCGCGCGCTGGCATGGCTTAGGCCGCAACCGGGCGGCTATGGGCACGGCCAAGAAGGACGCTGATTCCGATCGCGGCGCCGGTGACTGGCGAGCCCGTTACCGTGCTCTTGGCGCGGACATACCGACGATCGCCGATATAGCCGACCATGGTGATCGTGTTCTCGGCGCCGACCGCTGACACCACGGGAAAGGCCCCGATGATCTGATCGGCGGGGATGGATTCCCATGTCGTGCCGTCATCGGAATGATCGGCGGACACGGTATGCGTCCCATCGGTCCAGTCGCCGGCATGAATGGCGAATGTCAGAGCCTCGAAGCCAAGGCGGTCAACGCCGCCGCCGGTGGCGCTACCCACGCGGATAGCGGGTGCCAAGGCCTGTTCAGCCTTAATGTCCCTCGAAAAATCGCGCATTGTCGTTTCTCCTTAGCTCACGGCCATCTTCAGCTTGCGGACGGCTTCCGCTCGGACCACGGCCGCGCCGACGCGACGGCGAGAGTGGAATCGGGTGATGCCGTTCGTTGCCTGGGTGAAGGGATCGCGAAGGACCGAAAGGCCGACGCGGTCATAGATCCGATACGTCGCGGCAATGTCGCCGTAGGCGATCGGGAAGGTGTCCGCCGCGATGTCGTCCATGTCGACGGCTTCGACCACCGGGCGACCGAGGAGCGTTTCCGGCTGGCCGACCTGATAGGCGGGCTGCCAGAGATAGTTGCCCTGCCCGTCCTTCAGCTTGCGGATGGCGGCGATCGTGGTGCCGGTCATCAGCCAAGTACCGCGATTGCGGTACATCGCCGGCAGATCGTACATCAGCGAGATGAGAGCATCCCCCTGAATGGCTGTGGCGTTGCCATTCGGCACGACGGGAACCGATGCGTCGACCATCAGGCCAACCGGCTTCTTGACGCCGTCTCCGAGAACGAAGGCTTCGCCCTCAAGACGCCCGAACTCCTCGGCAAACTCGCCGGTCAGTTCCGCCTCGATATTGACGGCCGCGTCTTCGAGAAGCTGATTGCTGACATCGATCCAGCAAGCCATTTCATGGACCGGCGTCTCGATCTGGCCATAGGCGGGTTCGGTGCCGGGGCGGGCTTCCGTCTCGCCGACCCACTTCGCCGTAATG
>DRFF01000105.1 GCA_011050685.1 Aurantimonas coralicida | reverse complement strand
ACTGGCGCCCGCGTCAGACGCGGCGCCCACCGCCGAACAGGGCGCGGCGGCTGAGGCCGATCAACCGGCTGCCGCCACCCAGTGACGGATTTCGTTGCCGCCCTCGGTCTCCTTCTGGTGATCGAGGGCGTCGTCTATTGCCTGTTTCCCGACGCGATCCGGCGGATCGGCCGGATGGCCGAGGCGATGCCCGATACCTCGATGCGGGCCGGCGGACTCGTCGCAATGATCATCGGCGTCGGTCTGGTCTGGCTCGTGCGCCACTGACGGTGGCTTGCGCCTGACCCCTGTGGTTACGCCCTCGGTCTTTTCGGCGAACGCGGCGATAACCCTCTCGATAAACTGAAAAAGTCGCATTTTCCGGATTTGACGCCACGACTGTCGGTGGGCAGGCCGTTCGGCCTTCTGGATAGCCGCTGTGTCGCTTCCCTCGCAGATCCGAAGGCGCGATGCCGGCCCCGCGAGACGCGTTGACCTGTCAGCCGGACATCACAATGTCGCGACGCGTCTGATCCGCCCTGAAGCGATCGCCTTAAAATCCGGGCTGAGACGAAAGGCATCGTGGGTCGCCGACCGATAGAATGACCGTGATCGCCTTGCAGGACGCTTTGCGTGGGCTACGTCATGCCCTTCGTGCTTCTGCGGGCTGCAGGGGCGGATCGCAGCGAGCCTCGATGTCCGGATGGCTCGCTGAAGCGAAGTCTTGGAACAAGGACGCATCGTCATGATTGCTACCTCCCCCAGCCGCTCGGTCGATTTCTCACAGACTCTAAACCTTTATCGAACCGTCAGAGAGGCGAGCCGCAGTCTCGGCGCGCCCCTGTCGGACGCCGATGCGACCGTGCAATCGATGCCGGACGCAAGTCCCGCCAAATGGCATCTCGCGCATACGACCTGGTTCTTCGAGACCATGGTGCTCGCGCCGAACGTTCCGGGCTACCAGGTGTTCGACGAAAGCTTCAATTTCCTCTTCAACTCCTATTATGAGACGATCGGCGAACGTCATCCGCGCCCGATGCGCGGCATGATCACCCGGCCGTCGCTGGATGCGGTGTTCGCCTATCGCGACCATGTCGACGATGCCGTGGAGACCTTGTTGAAAGACAGGCCGTCGCCGGCGATGGCCGAACTTGTGGAACTCGGCTGTCATCACGAGCAGCAGCACCAGGAACTGCTCCTGACCGATATCCTGCACCTGTTCGCGCAAAACCCGCTGCGGCCAGCTTACAAGGATCCCGCTCCGGTCGGTATCGAGAGCGGGGCGCCGGAGCCGGCGCGCTATCGCAGCTACGAGGGCGGCATCGTCGAGATCGGCCATGACAGAGAGGGCTTTGCCTTCGACTGCGAGGGGCCGCGGCACCGCGCGCTGATCGAGCCCTTCCGGCTGGCCGACCGGCTGGTTACCAACGGCGAGTGGATGGAGTTCATCGCCGACGGCGGCTACCGCGATCCGCTGCTGTGGCTATCAGCCGGGTGGGCGACGATCCTGGCGCAAAAATGGTCGATGCCGCTCTACTGGAACGAGCGGGATGGCGAGTATTGGACGATGACGCTGCGCGGCGCGCAGCCAGTCGATCGATCGGCGCCGGTCACCCATGTCAGCTATTTCGAGGCTGACGCCTTTGCAACCTGGGCCGGGCGGCGCCTACCGAGCGAGACGGAATGGGAGCACGCGGCGAGTGACGTGGCACTGGAGGGCAACTTCGCCGATTCCGGTCGCTTGCGGCCGAAGCCGGCCGCTGCGGCCGGGGAGGGGCTGCGCCAGATGTTCGGCGACGTCTGGGAATGGACGCGGAGTCCGTTCACCCCGTATCCGCGTTTCAAGCCGGCCGAAGGTGCGGTGGGCGAATACAACGGCAAGTTCATGTGCGGCCAGTTCGTCTTGCGCGGCGGTTCCTGCGTGACGCCGGCCAGTCATATCCGCTCGACGTACCGGAATTTCTTCCCGCCAGACGCCCGCTGGCAGTTTTCCGGTCTGCGTCTGGCGGAGGACGTCTGAGATGCTTGATCAGGCCGAGTTGGTCGATCGGCAGCGGGAAGCCCTGCGAGCCGACGTGATCGCGGGGCTGTCGCAGCCGCGCAAGGGGCTGCCCAGCCGCTGGCTCTACGACGACCGAGGCTCGGAGTTGTTCGAGGAGATCACTGGGCTTGACGAATATTACCCCACCCGCACCGAGACCGCGGTTCTACGCTCGAAAGCGGAGGAGATCGCGGCCTTCTGCGGCTCCCACGTCACGCTGCTCGAATATGGCGCCGGGGCCGGTATCAAGACAGAAATCCTGCTGGAAGCACTTCGCGAGCCAGCGCTTTACGTGCCGATCGACATCTCCGGCGATTTCCTGAGCCAGTCGGCGCGTCGTATCGAAAGCCGCTTTCCGGCCCTGGCGGTACAGCCGGTGGTCGCGGATTTCACCACCGATTTCGATCTGCCGGCGGATGTTCCGAGCGATGGGCTGCGCTGCGGCTTTTTTCCCGGTTCGACGATCGGCAATCTCGACGCCGCCGACACCGATGCATTTTTGCGTCGGATGCGCCGTCACGCCGGTCGCGGCGGGCGAGCGGTGGTCGGTATCGACTTGAAGAAGGATCTTGGCGTACTCCTCGCAGCCTATGACGACCGGGAGGGCGTGACGGCCGCTTTCAACCTCAATCTTCTCGCCCGGATCAACCGGGAGTTGGAGGCCGACTTTCCTCTCGATCGTTTTGTCCACGAGGCTCGCTGGAACGACGAGACCTCGGCGGTGGAGATGCACCTGAAGAGCCTCGACGACCGGACCGTCAGGATCGACGGCCATCGCTTCGACTTCTCCGCCGGTGAAACGATCCACAGCGAGAGTTCGCGCAAATATTCGCTGGAAGGCTTCGCCGCCGTTGCCGCCGCTAGCGGGTGGAGCGTCGATCAAGTGTGGACCGACTCCGCGAAACGATTCGCGATTGTCGGCTTGGCTCCAAGCGACGCGGACGCGGGTCGGTCCCGGTTCGCAGAGGGCGAGGGAGCAACATGCGGCGACGCTTGACCCCGAGAGACCGGGACGGGCACAATTGCTGCCAACACCATCGCTTCACCATGCCGTATGCTTCTTGATTCCGTGGCCTTTTGAGGTCACGTCTATGAGGTGGCCGCGCGGCGCTTGAGGCGCCGTGTCGAGCCTGCGAAAGGACAGATGATGACAATCCGCCTGCGCCGCTTTTCGATTGCCGCCACGGCTGGATTCGTTCTGGCGGCCACGTCGGTTTTTGCCCCGATCGCGACCCACGCGCAGCCGGTCGATCCGATGCCGGCACCCGACGCCGTCGTGCCGGCGCTTCCCGCGCCCCCCGTCGACGGCGCCGACCCTAAGACAGACGTCGCGACGCCGCCGCAGACTCCGGGCTCGTCGCCCTTTAAGGGACCGGAATCGATCGCGGATCTGGCTGAAAAGCTGCTCGACGCGGTGGTCAACATCTCAACGTCGCAGAATGTCGATATGCCCGGACGGGGCGTGCCGAAGCTGGAGGCGCCCGAGGGCTCGCCGCTGCAGGACTTCTTCGACGATCTCTTGAAGCAGGAAGACGGGGCCGGCGAGCGGCGCCTGCAGTCGCTCGGTTCCGGCTTCGTTGTCGATTCGAGCGGCATCGTCATCACCAACAATCATGTCATCGCCGACGCGGACAAGATCACCGTGAATTTTCCCGACGGCACGCAGCTCGAAGCCGAGCTGCTCGGCACCGATCCGAAGACTGACCTTGCGGTGTTGAAGGTCGAGTCGGAAACGCCGCTCACCGCCGTCCAGTTCGGCGATTCGGAAAGTCTGCGGATCGGCGACTGGGTGATGGCGATCGGCAATCCGTTCGGCCTCGGCGGTTCGGTTTCGATCGGCATCGTCTCCGCCCGCGGCCGCAATATCAACGCGGGTCCCTACGACAATTTCATTCAGACGGATGCGGCCATCAATCGCGGCAACTCCGGCGGCCCACTGTTCGACATGCACGGCAATGTCGTTGGCATCAACACCGCCATCATCTCGCCGACCGGCGGCTCGATCGGCATCGGCTTCTCGATTCCGTCGAAGCTCGCAGTCAATGTCATCGACCAGCTGCGCGAGTTCGGCGAGACCCGGCGCGGCTGGCTCGGCATTCGGCTGCAGGCGGTCACCGACGACATCGCCAAGGGGCTCGGCATCGGCAAGGCCAGGGGCGCGGTGGTGATGGGCATCGTCCCCGGCGGTCCTTCCGACAACGGTCTGTTGAAGGTAGGCGACGTCATCGTCAGCTTCGACGGGCGCGAAATCGATACGTCCCGCGATCTGCCGCGCATCGTCGCCGAGACGCCCGTCGGCAAGACGGTGCCGATGGAGATCCTGCGCAAGGCTGCCGCCGCCGACCCCGCCGAGGCGATGTCGGTCGAGGTTACCCTCGGCCGGCTGGAGGACGGCGAAAAGCTGATGGAAACGGCCAGCGAATCGACGGCGAGTTCGCCGAAACCAAGCGGCGACAAGAATTCCAAGATGGCGAGCGTCGAAATCCTTGGCATGACGCTCACCGATCTGGATGGCCCGCTGCGCGAGCAATATAGCCTGGCCGAGGACGCCAAAGGCGTGGTGATCACCGCGGTCAAGCCGAATTCGGGAGCCGCCGAAAAGGGCATCGAAACCGGCGTGACGATACGCGAAGTCGCCCAGGAAGAGGTGTTCAGCGCCAAGGAGGTCGCGAGCAAGATCGCCAAGCTGAAAGAGGACGGTCGCAAGAACGCGCTGCTGCTCCTGGCCTCGGCCAATGGCGATTTGCGCTTCGTCGTGGTGCCGATCGATTGAGATCGGCAACCGGGCTCGCTCTTTTTGGGCCGGCTGGTCGATGCGTCACGTCATCGTGGCGTATGAAGCCATGCGTGCCGAGCAAGCCTGTAGAGCCGGTGACGGACAAGATGCGGATGGGCCGCCGCCTCCACCGTCGGGTGGTCGAAATCGGCGTCGCGAGAAAACCCGAGGCGAAGCATCACTGCTTCGGATTTCTCATTGTCGTCGACGCAGAAGCTGACGATCTCGGCGGCGTCGATGGGGGATGCGAAGGCCAGATCCAGACAGGCCGACGCAGCCTCTGTCACCAAGCCGCGCCCCCAAAACTCCGGCAAAAGGCGCCAACCGATCTCGATTGCGGGCGCCATCGGCATCGGCTTTTCGACATTGGCCAATCCGAGAAAGCCGATCGCATGACCGCTCGCCCTGTCCTCCAGTGCAAAGAAAGTCAGCCCGTCTTCTTCGTACCGCTGGTTGAGCGCGGCCATCATCGCGTCGGACTGCGTGCGGTCCCGTCGGAATGGGAAAAACCGCATGATCTCCTCGTCGCTGTTCAGGCGGTGGAAGGTCGAACGGTCGCGTTCTTCCCAGAGTCGCAGAACGGTCCGCGCGGTGGCGCATGAGATCATCCGGCGAACTCGTCCCGCCTGTAGCCCTGAACGAACAGCAGCGACGTCAGGTCGCCGTGGTCGATGCGGTGGGGCGCTTGCGCGGCGACTGCCGGCTTGGCGTGCAGCGCGATGCCGGTGCCGGCGCGCTTGATCATCCCGAGGTCATTGGCCCCGTCGCCCACCGCGATCGCTTGCGCTGCGCCGACACCGCGCCCCGCGGCGATCGCTTCCAACGCCGTCACCTTCGCAAGGGCTCCAAGAATGGGCTCTTCGACGTGGCCGGTGAGTTGTCCCGCCTCGGCAAACAGGCGGTTGGCGCGGTTTTCATGAAAGCCGAGGCGCGCGGCGATTGGACCGGTGAATACCGTGAAGCCGCCGGAAACAAGCGCTGTGTAGGCGCCGTTGGCCCGCATGGTCGCGACCAGCGTTGCGCCGCCGGGCGCGAGCGTGATGCGCTCGGCGATGACCTTGGCCACGACCGCCTCCGGCAGACCCGCAAGCAGGGCGACGCGCTCCCTGAGAGCCGGTTCGAACTCGATTTCACCGTTCATCGCCCGAGCGGTGATCGCGGCAACGCGGTCCTTGATTCCGACCTCGGCGGCGAGTTCGTCGATGCATTCCTCGCCGATCATCGTCGAATCCATGTCGGCGATCAAAATGTCCTTGCGCCGCTCCGCGCGCTGCTGCACCACGCAGTCGAAGCGGCCGGCGGCGGCAATTTCGGCGACGGTGCGCCGCTGCTCAGGTGAGGGAGCGGCCTCGAAGGCGAGATCGGCTGCGAAATCGGGGGCGAGCCAGTCGACTGTCTCAGGTCGAACATCGAGCTCACGTGCGATGTCGACAAGGGCGCGAGCCGGCAGGCCGGCCCCGGTCGGTGCGGCGATGAGCGTTGCGACGAACATGATATGGCGATCCGAGATGGCAGAAAAACAGGCGATCCTGATAGCTGGGCCGACCGCCAGCGGCAAGTCGCGCCTGGCGCTCGAACTCGCCAAGCGACATGACGGGGTCATCGTCAATGCCGATTCGATGCAAGTCTATGCGGGGCTCGAAATCCTGACGGCGCGGCCGACGTCGGCCGATCTCGAGCGGGTTCCGCATCGCCTTTACGGCCATGTGCCCCCCCATGAAACCTACTCGGCCGGAACGTATACACGCCAAGCGGCAGCCGTACTCGCGGACATCCGAGCGGCTGGACGGACCCCCATTTTCTGCGGCGGAACAGGACTTTATTTCAAGGCGTTGCTGGGTTTTCTGGATGCCATGCCCGAGGTGGCGCCGGAGCTTCGCGAGACATGGCGGCGACGGCTGGTGGAAGAAGGCGCGCCGGCGCTGCATCGGCTTTTGTCGGAGCGGGACCGCGTCGCCGCAGCCCGCATCAAGCCGGCGGACGGACAACGGATCGTCAGGGCGCTGGAGGTGGGCGAGGCAGCCGGAACGCCGCTGTCATCCTTGCAGGCGGGAGAGGGCGAGGGGCTGCTCGACAGTGGCAAATGCGTGAAGATCATCCTTGCGCCGGAGCGAAGTCGGCTGCGCGAGACGATCGCGCGGCGCTTCGATGCCATGGTTGCCGCCGGCGCGCTTGCCGAGGTCGCCGCGTTTTTAGCGCTGCCCGGCGCGCTGGCAGGGTCGGCGGCCAAAGCGATCGGTGTCGCCGAATTCGGCGCGGTGCTCGACGGCGGGCTGACTCTCGACGCGGCGACAGCCCGCGCGGTGACACGCACAAGGCAATACGCCAAGCGCCAGGAAACCTGGTTCCGGCATCAGTTCGGTGCCGACTGGGCGCGGTTGGAAGCGCCCGACGCCGATCTAATCTCGTCAATTTGATCGACACGGTTAAGCGGATGGTGAACCTATTGCGCTAGTGATTCGTGGCAGAAAAGAACGGGTTTTTCTTCTGCATGAACATCAGCAAGTCGGAGTGGTCGGTCGCATTGTTCCTGTGCACGATCGCCGCCGCGGCAGCGAGTGCCTATGCGGGGCATAGTGTCGTCGCGACGGTGCTGGCGGAAACCGGGTTGGAAGAGGTGCAGCGGGTCGAGTCGATCCTCTTCGCGGCGACATTTTCATGCCTGATCGTCGCTTTGCTGGCAGGATTATTCTGGATCTTGCCGATGGTCCGACAACAGGCCCGCGAGCAGGGCAAGCTGCACTCGCTGGCGGGATTGTTGCGGCAGCGCTCGCAGGATTTCGAACGCGCCGCGCTGACCGACCCATTGACCGGAATGAACAACCGGCGCTTTTTCGACGAGTCGTTGCGGCAATATCTGCTTGAGTTCGACAGAATTGGACGTCCGCTGGGGCTGATGCTGATCGATCTCGACCACTTCAAGGCGATCAACGACACCCATGGGCATGATGTCGGCGACTTGGTCCTGAAGTCGGTTGCGACCTGCCTGTTCGAGTGCACGCGCTATCATGACATCGTCGCGAGGGTGGGAGGCGAGGAGTTCGCCGTCGTTGCGCCGAACATGAGCGCAATGGAGTTTCAACGCTTCGCCGATCAGATCCGGGAGGCCATCTCGATGTCGACCATCGAGGTCGGCAATGTCAGCCTGCGCATCACCGCGTCGATCGGCTTGGCCGTATCGAACGCCGGCGACGAGAACGCCGCGCTCCTGAAACGTGCCGACCTCGCGCTCTACCGAGCCAAACAATCCGGCCGCAATCGGGTCCATGCCCATTCCGACGGCCTAATTCCGATTGGCGCGGAACAGATCCGGCCCTATAGCGTATCGTCCTAGTAAAATAAGGCGATGATTATGGCAGATACCCACCAGCTGACCGACGACAACCGCGATTGGCTTCGGCACGCCGCAAGGGCGGGCTATGTGGCGCGGGGAGCGGTGTTCCTCATCATCGGCTACTTCGCGTTTCGCGCGGCGTTCGCCTCGGGCGAGGCGATGGATAGCAAAGACGCGGTCGGGCAGATCGCCGGATCGGCGTTCGGGACCATTCTCCTTGGCCTGCTGGTCCTCGCCCTTTCCTGCTTTGCGGCTTGGCGGATCGTTCAAGTCGTCTTCGATGTCGACCACCATGGTACCGACACGAAAGGGCTGTTCGTGCGGGTTGGCCTGATCTTCAGCGCTTTGGCCTATGGTGCACTTGCCTTCTATGCCGCGAGCCTGCTGATCGGCATGGCGCGTGGCGGCGGCTCAAATGGTCTTGTCGCCAAGGCCTATGAGGTGGGCTACGGCGTCTGGCTCACCTATATCGTTGCCCTCGGTATGGCAGCGGCGGGCGCGGCCCACATCTTCAAGGGCGCCAAAGCCGGCTTTGAAAAGTACATGGAGATTCCCGAGGGAGTCCGCAGCTGGTTGACCCCGGTCTGCCAGTTCGGATTGATTGCGAGAGGCGTTACTTTCCTTGTTCTCGCCGGTTTGCTGTTCAGCGGTGCCGCCTCCTATGCCAGTGGCGATACGCCGGGGCTGGACACGGCGCTGGCGGCGATGGAAGGCTGGTCGTACGGGTGGGCGCTGCTGTCGCTGACTGGGCTCGGGCTCATGGCCTTCGGCATCTACGCGCTGGCCGAGGCCTTGTATCGGCGTATCAATATCGAGGCGGTTGTGTGAGGCCCTCGATCGGCGCGACATCCAGAGTTCGCGACATCTAAGCTTGCTCGGTGCGCGGCCCCTCAATGCGGCCGCGCACTATTGCGTTGACTGATGGTCGCTATGCGCTTAGCGTCATGTGCGATGAACACAAACAGCATTCTCGTAGTACGAAGGCGCACACGCGCGGCGGTCTAGCGACCGCCCGGCGATAGCCACGTGTGCGCATCCAAAGGGCCCCAGCGGCCCTTTTTTATTGCGCCGATTTCCGACAAATATCCGGACAGGAAAACGGCGCCAGACAAATCCGGCAGACAGCAGACGGAAGATCACGACGATGGAAGCGACAGCGGGAACGCGGGAAATGACGGGCGCCGAAATGGTCGTCCAGGCGCTGAAGGACAACGGCGTCACGGATATCTTCGGCTATCCCGGTGGTGCGGTGCTACCGATCTATGACGAGATCTTCCAGCAGGAGGAGGTTCGCCACATCCTGGTGCGGCACGAGCAGGGCGCCGGTCATGCCGCGGAGGGCTATGCCAGGTCGACCGGCCGGCCGGGGGTGATGCTGGTGACCTCCGGGCCCGGTGCGACCAACGCGGTGACGGCGCTGCAGGACGCGCTGATGGATTCGATCCCGCTGGTCTGCATCACCGGCCAGGTGCCGACGACGCTGATCGGCTCCGACGCCTTCCAGGAATGCGACACGGTCGGGATCACGCGGCCCTGCACCAAGCACAACTGGCTGGTCAAGGACGTCAACGACCTGTCCCGCGTGTTGCACGAGGCGTTTCATGTCGCCACCACTGGCCGGCCCGGCCCTGTGGTCGTCGACGTGCCGAAGGACGTCCAGTTCGCGACCGGCAGCTATTCGCCGCCGCCGCCGATCCGTCAGCATGAGAGCTACCGGCCGAAGCTCGACGGCGACCGCGACCGGATCGAGGCGGCGGTCGCCATGCTGGCCGCCGCGAAGCGCCCGATGATCTATTCGGGCGGCGGCGTGATCAATTCCGGACCGGAGGCGACGCGGCTGCTGCGGGAGTTCGTCGCTGCCACCGGTTTTCCGATCACCTCGACGCTGATGGGGCTTGGCGCCTATCCCGCGTCCGGCAAGAACTGGCTCGGCATGCTCGGCATGCACGGTACCTATGAGGCGAATCTCGCCATGCATGGCTGCGACGTGATGCTGTGCGTCGGGGCGCGCTTCGATGACCGCATCACCGGGCGCCTCGATGCGTTCTCGCCGAACTCGAAGAAGATCCACATCGATATCGATCCCTCGTCGATCAACAAGAACGTCCATGTCGACCTGCCGATCATCGGCGATGTCGGCCATGTGCTGAAGGACATGGTCGAACTCTGGAAGGCCCGCGGCACGGCGAGCGAACCTGCGGCGCTGGCGAACTGGTGGGACCAGATCGAGACCTGGCGTGCGCGCGACTGCCTCGCCTACAAGCCGAACAACGACGTCATCATGCCGCAATACGCCGTGCAGCGGCTCTACGCGGCGACCAAGGACCGGGAGACCTATGTCTCGACCGAGGTTGGGCAGCATCAAATGTGGGCGGCGCAGTTCTATGGTTTCGAGGAGCCGAATCACTGGCTCACCTCCGGCGGGCTCGGAACGATGGGCTACGGCCTGCCGGCGGCGATCGGCGCGCAGATCGCTCATCCCGATGCATTGTCGGTCTGCATCGCGGGCGATGCTTCGGTGCTGATGAACATGCAGGAGATGTCGACGGCCGTTCAGCATGGCGCAAACGTCAAGATTTTCATTCTCAACAACCAGTATATGGGCATGGTCCGCCAGTGGCAGCAGCTCTTGCACGGCAACCGCTTGTCGCACTCCTATACAGAGGCGCTGCCGGATTTCGTCAAGCTGGCGGAGGCCTATGGCGGCCACGGCATCCGCTGCGAGAAGCCGGGCGATCTCGATGACGCGATCGAGGAGATGCTGGCCGTCGACAAGCCGGTGCTGTTCGACTGCCGGGTGGCCAATCTCGCCAACTGCTTCCCGATGATCCCGTCGGGCAAGGCGCATAACGAAATCCTGCTGCCGGACGAGGCAAGCGACGAGGCAGTGGCCAGCGCCATCGACGCTAAGGGCAAGGCGCTAGTGTAGACGCAGCGGCGCCGCGTCGGGGGATTGTCTCGACGGCTTTCGCGCTTCGGCGCGTTCGTGCCGCCGCGGCCGACGCTTTTCTTTTCGCGCGCGCCTCTATGGTGCCGCCATCTCCAGAGTACCGAGTCCGACCATGAACAGACCCGTCCAGCCACCCGCTTCGGCCTATTTCATCACTCCCGAAAAGGAGGCGAACGAGGCGCGCACGCTGGCGATCATCGTCGACAACGAACCGGGGGTTCTGGCGCGTGTGATCGGGCTGTTCTCCGGCCGTGGCTACAACATCGAAAGCCTGACGGTCTCGGAAACCGAGCACGAGAAGCATCTGTCGCGCATCACGGTCGTCACCCGCGGCGCGCCGCATGTGATCGAGCAGTTGAAAAGCCAGCTCGACCGGATCGTGCCGGTGCATCGCGTCGTCGATCTCACCCGCGTTGCGGGCGAAGACGGCGAAAGCGCGCCGATCGAGCGCGAGCTGGCGATCGTCAAGGTGGCCGGCAAGGGCGAGGGCCGCGTCGAGGCGCTGCGGCTGGCCGACGTCTTCCGCGCCAAGGTCATCGACTCCTCGATCGAGCATTTCGTCTTCGAGATCACCGGTAGGCCGTCGAAGATCGACAAATTCGTTGCGATCATGGCGCCGCTCGGCCTCGTCGAGGTCTGCCGCACGGGCGTCGCGGCGCTGTCGCGCGGCAAGGCGGGAATGTAGGCCACAAAGCGTTGAGTACAGGCGCTTGGCTTGCGACGACTGTCCCGATCGAGAGGATAGTAAAGCCGATCTGAAGATTGATTGTCATAACCCTCGACGTCTTCCTCGCGCTGCTGGCCTTTGCCTTCGTGGCCTCGATCACGCCCGGGCCGAACAATCTGATGCTGCTGGCGTCGGGCGTGAACTTCGGCTTTTGGCGGACATTCCCGCATATGTGCGGCATCGCCGGCGGGTTCTGCCTGTTGCTGCTGGCGGTCGGATTTGGGCTCGGCGCGTTGCTGGCAGCTTATCCGCCACTCCATATCGCACTGAAGCTCGCGGGCGGTGCGTATCTTCTGTTTCTGGCTTGGAAGATCGCGACGACCCGCCGAATGAGCGAGGGGAAGGGCGGCGAGCGGCCGATGACCTTCGTCGAAGCGGCGGCGTTCCAGTGGGTCAATCCCAAGGCCTGGGTGATGGCGGTGACGGCGATGGCGATCTACACCGATCCCGCGCGGCCGTTCCTCTCGGTCGTGCTCGTTGCCGCGGCGTTCACCCTGGTCAACTGGCCGAGCGTGTCGACCTGGGCGGGCTTCGGCGTGATGCTCAAGCGCTTCCTCGCCGACCCGGAGCGGTTGAAATGGTTCAACATCGCGATGGGCGCCCTCCTGGCGCTGACGTTGGTGCCAATGCTCAGGTGACCAAACATATTGCGAGGAAAGGGCGGCGGACTTAGGCTGCGCTCATGAGCCATTCGCACGACGATCACGCCCATCATCATGGGCACGCCCACGACAATGATTTCGACCCGATGACCGCGCGGGTGAAAGCGCTGGAAACGATCCTGACCCGCAAGGGGCTCGTCGACCGGGACGCGATCGACGCGATCATCGAAACCTACGAGACCAAGGTGGGGCCGCGCAACGGGGCGCGGGTGGTCGCGACGGCCTGGGTCGATCCGCAATTCGAGGCGTGGCTGCGCGACGACGCGACGGCCGCGATCGCCTCGCTCGGCTTTACCGGCCGACAGGGCGAGCACATGCGCGCGGTGTTCAACACGCCGGCAACGCACAACCTCGTCGTCTGCACGCTCTGCTCCTGCTATCCGTGGGCGGTGCTCGGGCTGCCGCCGGTCTGGTACAAATCGCCGCCCTATCGCTCCCGTGCCGTCATCGATCCTCGTGGGGTGCTGGAGGAGTTCGGGGTAAACCTCTCGCCGGACGTCAAAATCCGGGTGTGGGATTCGACCGCAGAGATGCGCTATCTCGTCGTGCCGATGCGGCCGGCCGGGACGGAGGGCCTCGACGAAAGCCGACTGGCCGATCTGCTCACGCGCGACGCGATGATCGGGACGGGGCTTGCCCTCGCGCCGGAATCGATCAGCGGTGCGGGCCAATGAACGGCCCGCAGGATCTCGGCGGCCAGATGGGGTTCGGCCCGATCGCGCCGGAGAGGAACGAGCCGCTGTTCCACGCCGATTGGGAAAAACGGGCGCTGGGGCTGACCGTCGCGGCGGGAACGCTCGGCGCCTGGACGATCGATGAAAGCCGCCATGCGCGCGAAAGCCTGCACCCGGCGGATTATTACGGCTCGAGCTATTACGAGATATGGACCAAGGCGCTGGAAAATCTGCTGCTGCGCCATGGTTTCGTCACCGAGGACGAACTCGATCGTGGCGATGCGCTCGTCGATGCGACGCCGAAACGCGTGATCTCGGGCGCCGACATGCCGGCTGTTCTTGCCAAGGGCGTTCCGGTCGATCGGCCGGCGGCCGGGCCAGCCAGATTTGCCGTCGGCGACAGGGTGCGCACCATCGAGATGCATCCCACCGGCCACACGCGGCTGCCGCGCTATGCCCGCGGTCGAGAGGGGCGGGTTGAGATCGTCCACGGCGTTCATGTGTTTCCGGACACCAACGCGCACGGCAAGGGCGAGTCGCCGCAATGGCTCTATAATGTCGTCTTCCACGGTCCGGCGCTGTGGGGCAGGGACGGCGATCCCGGGCTGACCGTCTCGATCGACGCCTTCGAAAGCTATCTGGAACCGGTGCCGCACGATGGCGAATGACGCTCCCGAGCGTTTCGCCGCGCCTTGGCAGGCGGAAGTTCTCGGCCTGCAGGTCGCGCTCGTGGAGAACGGCGTTTTCACCGCCGCCGAATGGGCCGAGGCACTCGGGCGGACGCTGCACGCGCCGGACGCGGCCGAAGACGGGTCGGACTATTACGAGCGCTTTCTCGGCGCGCTCGAAGGTCTGCTTGCCGAAAAGGGGCTGACAGGCACGGCAGAGGTCGAGGGGCTGGCCGCCGCCTGGCGCCGCGCCGCGCGGGCGACGCCGCATGGCCAGCCGATCGTGCTGGCAAACGATCCAAAAATGGATTGTGTCGGCAAGTAGCGGCAGGAGGCTTTGCGCTGGGCGGTGGACGAAGCCCGCCAGACGAGATTTATCGTTGCCGTTTCGCCCCGAATCCTGCCATTTGCCCGCATGAAGCTCTCACCCCAGCAGGACGACGCGCTCAAAGCCGTCGCGCAATGGCTGGAAGACGGCGATCAGCCGATCTTCCGCCTGTTCGGTTATGCCGGCACCGGCAAGACGACGCTGGCGCGTCATTTCGCCGAAGGCATCGACGGTTCGGTGCAGTTCGCCGCCTTCACCGGCAAGGCCGCGCAGGTGTTGCGGTCGAAGGGCGCGAAAAGCGCCCGCACGCTGCATTCGCTGATCTATCGGCCGCGCGGCGAGGAGACCGTCGCCGACGAGGCGAGCGGGACGTCGCGAGTCTCGCCGACCTTTTCGCTCAACCGCCAGAGCCCGGTCGCCAAGGCCAAGCTGGTGATTGTCGACGAATGCTCGATGGTCGACGAGGCGCTCGGGCGCGATCTCCTGTCCTTCGGCACGCCCATCCTCGTGCTCGGCGATCCGGGCCAGCTTCCGCCGGTCTCCGGCGGCGGTTTCTTCACCGAGGCAGAGCCTGATTTCCTGCTCACGGAAATCCATCGCCAGGCGCGCGACAACCCGATTATCGAACTCGCCCTGCATGTCCGCGAGGGCAAGGAGCTGATGCATGGCGACTGGGGCGCGGCGAAGATCATCGGCAAGCGCGATGTGGAAACCGACAAGGTGCTCGCCGCCGACCAGGTGCTGGTCGGCACCAACCGCACGCGGCGGCGCTACAATGCGCGGCTACGCGAGCTGAAGGGCTTCGAGGGTCCGCTGCCGATGGCCGGCGACAAGCTGGTGTGCCTGCGAAACGATCCGCCGAAGGGGCTGCTCAACGGTTCGCTCTGGCAGGTGATGACCGCCGCCCGCGAGACGGCGAAGCCCGGCGTCAATCTGATCGTCAAGCCGGACGACGACGACATCGACCAGGGCGCCGCGAAGATCCGGCTCTTGAAGGCCGCCTTCGAGGACCCGGACGCCGACATTCCCTGGGCGACCAAGAAGCGCTTCGACGATTTCGATTTCGGCTACGCCCTGACCGTCCACAAGGCCCAGGGCTCGCAGTGGAACGACGTCGTCCTGTTCGACGAAAGCTGGGCCTTCAAGGAAACCCGCGAGCGCTGGCTTTACACGGCGATCACCCGCGCGGCGGAGACGCTGACCATCGTCAAGTGAGGGCGGCGGTAGGTAGTGTGATAGATTTCCTCCGCCTCGCCGGTCGCGTTTTTCATCACGCGCACCGCGTTCTCGGTTACGTCGGCGGAACGCTTTTAGGTCCGGTGGGCACGAATGACCTCCTTCTGGCTATGGCAGATGGAGCACTCACCTTGTTCGCGAATAAAGTCCGACGTCGTAGCCAGCGCACCGGTTATCTGGGCCGGATGAGCACCCTTGTTTTTGAATCCCAGCGCCTCTGCGATACACTTGTCGCACACCGGGTCTGGAAATTTGCGAGTGACGAAGTCGTTGACTTCCTGTGGCCTAGACATGCCGCCTCCTATGCTTTCCGCTAAGCATATAGAAAGCGGGTGGACCGTGCGATATGGGGCCGGTCCGATTTCAGACCTCAAACTGAGACACTATCAACCGATGGCTGCAAATGCCGTCGCGCTGGCGCAAGACCAAGCGACGTAAAAAAGGCCCGTGATCCGGTGATCACGGGCCTTCTTGCTGATTGGGCTGTCGTCGTGCCGGCTCAGCACCCCGTCCCCGAGAGGAAGGCGCTGCGGTCTTCGACCTTGTCGAGCGTCACCGTGCAGCCGTCGCCGAGATCGATCGCGCCACCGGTTTCCACCTGCTGCCGGGCGCCACCGATCACCTGGAGGGTCGCGCCGGTGTCGGTGATCGCCGAGACGAAGATTTTCTTCTCGCCGAACGTCGCGGTCTGGCCGGTGGTCAGGCCGGATGCCGAACCGGCCGTGTCGCCGCCTGTCGGAGCCGCCGGTTCATCGGCGGCGGGTGTCGTGGCTTCGCCGGTGTCAGCGGCCGGCGCAGCCTCTGCACCGTTGTCCGCTGCATCGGTGGGCTGTTCTTCGGCAGTTGGGGCCGCCGTCTCGGCGTCCGCCGCGGCGGAGGGTTGCGCGCCATCGCTCGCGGCTGCTGCCTGGCCCTCGCTGGAATCGCCGCTCGCGCAACCCTCAGCGGTCAGTTGCACCTGACCATTCTCGATACCGGCGACGGTCACCATGCAGCCATTGCCGGCGTCGAGCGCCGCACCGGTTTCGACCGTCTGGCGTCCCTTGCCGGCGACGAAGAGCGAGGCGTCGGTCTCGCCGATCGCCGAGACGAAGACGCGCGTGTCGCCGAAGACGGCCGTGCCGCCTGTGGGCACGCTGGCCGAATTGCCGCCGCCGCTTTGCGGGTTGCCAGCGGGTTCGGCCGGTTGCTGGCCTTCCGGCTGGGCTGCTGGAGTAGCGGACGCCTCAGTGGCCTGCTGCTGCTCTGCCGGCGCTGCTGCCTGGGCGTCAGTCTCCGGCGCCGGCTGTTCACTCCCCGCCGAAGCCGCTTGCTCGCCAGCCGTGGGGGCCGTTTCGGTGGTGGCTTGCGCGGCCTGTTGGCCATCGACGGGAGCTTCCGGCGCAATTGCGGCCTGTGGCGCACTCGCGGCCGCCTGCTCGCATCCTTGCGCGGCGAGATAGGCAGCGTCCGCAGCGATGCCCGCCACGCTGACCTCGCAGGTCTCGCGGACATTGATTGCCTCGCCTGCCGCGACCTCCTGGCTCTCTCCGTCGCTGACGACCAGGGTCGCGCTGCCGGTTTCGGCCGAGATCGCCGTCAGCCGCACAGTGTAGCCGCCGAAGATCGCCGCCTGACCGGGCAGGAGGATGGCGCCGGACGCGCCAATCTGCTCGGCCAGTGCCGCCGGATCGCCACCGGGTGTTGCCGTCGTGGCGGCCACCTCGGAGGTCGACGGCTGCGGCGTGCCGCTCGCAATCCGCTCTTCGAGGCTCTTCAGTTGGGTCGCAATTTCGTCCAGCTTGGCGGCCGCGCCGCCGGCGGCCTGGCCGGCCTGTTCCTGGACGGCCTGCGTGATCGCGTCGGTGCGGCTCTGCAGTTCGTTCGTCAGTTGGTCGAAGCGCGACCCCAGCGCGTTGACTGCTTCCGTTGCCGCGCCATCGCCGGTGTCGGCGGCCGGCTCGGAGAGGCGGGTGCTCAACGCGTCCACGTTGGTTTGGATTTGACCGATCGGGGCCTTCAGCTCCTCGATTTGCCCCGCCATGGTTTCGCTGGCTTCATCGAAGTCGGGCGCCGCCCACCAGCCGACGATCAGGCCCACAAGGCCCGCAATCAGGATCGGGATAAATCTCGAGCCGCCCATCATGTCCTCCCACAGAACCACCGGCAAAAACGCCGAAAACTCAGAATAGGGTCTGGAGCCCCCGGCCTGTCAATGCGAGCAAGCGCCGTTGCGTCGATCAGCGCCATGTCCTTTCAATCGGTGCCCGCGCAGGCGAGGCGCGGCCGAGTGCGGCATTGGGGAAGGGCCACCGGTAGGGACAGTGTTCGTCTTGTATGCTACCGAGCCGGCAAAAGAGCGCCAGTGCGTCCATCCGGCCGCACAAAGGACGCTCTATCACTTTGGTTGAGCATCGGAATAATCCGAAAACCGGATCCACTTTTCGGTCCGATGCTCTAGCCGCCGAACGAGACCGCCATGCCGACCGAACTCTCCGTCAATCTCAACGCCGTCGCCATGCTCAGAAACCGCCGCGACCTGCCCTGGCCGAGCGTGACCGCGCTGGGCCGGATCGCGTTGCAAGCCGGCGCGCATGGGCTGACGGTGCATCCGCGCCCGGACCAGCGGCATATCCGCTTTTGCGACCTGCCGGACATCCGCCGGCTGATCGATACGGAATTTCCCGGCGCCGAGTTCAATATCGAGGGCTATCCGACGCCGGAGTTCCTGGAACTCGTTCGTGCGACGCGGCCCGAGCAGGTGACGCTGGTGCCCGACGACCCCTCCCAGCCGACCTCCGATCATGGCTGGGATTTCGTCGCGGAGGCGGCGTTTCTCAGGCCGATCGTGATGGCGTTGAAGGGCGAGGGCGCCCGGGTCTCGCTGTTCGCCGACCCGGAACCCGAAGCGATGACGGCCGCCGCCGCGACCGGTTGCGATCGCGTCGAACTCTACACCGGTCCTTATGGCGCGACCCACGATGATCCGGCGGCGGCGGCGCGCGAGATCGAGCGTCTCGGGCGCACCGCCGACGCGGCGCTGGCGACCGGTCTCGGCGTCAATGCCGGGCACGATCTGACGGTCGCCAACCTGCCGCCCCTGGTCGCGCGCATCCCCGACCTCGCCGAGGTCTCGATCGGCCACGGATTGACCGCCGACGCTCTGGAATTCGGTATGGCCGAGACCGTGCGCCGGTTTTGTCACGCCTGCGGGCAGGATGCCTGACCCGATGCTCTCGTGACGCAGGGCTTTCACGGGGCCATTGCCGACGTCCTTTCAGCGGGTGCTTGATCCCTGCCGCCATTGCCGCTAAATAGCCGTACCGTACGTTACGGTACGGCTGATGGGCCAGCGAACCACAAGCAGGACTGGAGGCAGCAAGGGTGGCACGGGTGCAGGCGATAGAGGATATCGACAGCGACACGATGACGGCGCGCCAGCGCGACGTCCTCGATGCGGCGCTCGGCCTCGTCGTGGCGGCGCGGCGTCCCTTGACCATGGCGGCGGTGGCGCGGGCGGCAAGCTGTTCCAAGGAGACGCTCTACAAATGGTTTGGCGACCGTGACGGGCTTTTGACCGCGACCGTCCGCTGGCAAGCGGCGAAGGTGCGCGGCGTTCCTGCCCGAACGGGGCGCGACACCCGCGAGCAGCTTCGTTCCGATCTTGCCCAGTTCGCCTGCGACTGGCTGACGGTGATCTCGGGACCGACCTCGGTCGCGCTCAACCGGCTGGCGGTCGCCGAGGCCGGCTCCCAGACCGCCGATCTCGGCGCGATCGTTTTGAACAATGGCCCGTTCGCGATGGCCCGGCGGCTGAAGCCGGCGCTGGAAGCGGGGCGCGCGGCCAGCTTCCTTGATTTCGACGACGTCGATGCCGCCTTCCGGACCTTCTTCGGTCTGGTCGTGCGCGACGTCCAGATCCGGCTTCTGCTCGGCGAATCGCTTGATTTGCGCCCTGCCGATATCGACCGCGACGCCCGGCGCGCCGCGGATCAGTTCTTCGCCCTTTACGGGGCGGACGAGAACCGGCCGATCGTGGCCGGAGACATCAACTAGGAGGATACGACATGCGCGTCTATTACGATCGGGATGCCGATCTCAATCTCATCAAGTCCCGCAAGGTTGCGATCATCGGCTATGGCAGCCAGGGCCGCGCCCATGCGCTCAATCTGAAGGATTCCGGTGCCAAGGACGTCGCCATCGCCCTGCGTCAGGGCTCGGCGACCGCCAAGAAGGCCGAGGCCGACGGCTTCAAGGTGATGACGGTGGCCGAAGCGGCCGGCTGGGCGGACCTGATGATGATGGCCGCGCCGGACGAACTGCAGGCCGACATTTACCGTGACGAGATTGCGGCCCACATCAGGGACGGCGCGGCGATTGCCTTCGCGCACGGCCTCAACGTGCATTTCGGCTTGATCGAGCCGAAGGACACAGTCGACGTGGTGATGATCGCGCCCAAGGGCCCTGGTCATACGGTGCGCGGCGAGTACCAGAAGGGCGGCGGCGTTCCGTGTCTGGTCGCGGTGCATCGCGACGCCTCGGGCAACGCCCTCGATCTGGCGCTGTCCTATGCTTGCGGCGTCGGTGGTGGCCGTTCGGGCATCATCGAGACCAATTTCAAGGAAGAGTGCGAGACCGATCTGTTCGGCGAGCAGGTGGTCCTGTGTGGCGGTCTGGTGGAACTGATCCGGGCTGGTTTCGAGACCCTGGTGGAAGCCGGCTATGCGCCGGAAATGGCTTATTTCGAGTGCCTGCACGAGGTCAAGCTGATCGTCGACCTCATCTATGAGGGCGGCATCGCCAACATGAATTACTCGATCTCCAACACCGCCGAGTGGGGCGAATACGTCTCCGGGCCGCGCATCATTACCGCCGAGACCAAGGCCGAGATGAAGCGCGTTCTGAACGACATCCAGACCGGCAAGTTCACCAGCGAATGGATGCAGGAATACCGGTCCGGCATGGCCCGCTTCAAGGGGATCCGCCGCCGCAACGACGATCACCAGATCGAGGAAGTCGGCGAAAAGCTGCGCGGCATGATGCCGTGGATCAAGTCCGGCGCACTGGTCGACAAGGCCCGCAACTAAGTCGACCCGCGCCTATCGCGCAGGATCGAAGATCGGATGGCCGGGCAGCGGGGTTGCCCGGCCATCGTCGTTTAGCGTTGCGAGAGTGTCGTTGTTAGCCGAGCGGCGAAGGGCCACGATCGGCAATGTCAAAATGTCCCGGCCGGCTTCAGCATTTGCAAAGGACTGTCTGGGATAATTCCGCTTGCAGATTGTCCCGGAGGCCATCATGGCAGCGCTCCCAGAACTCGAACCCGATGGATCGGAACGCCGCGTCGCCCAGCGCATGCGGACGCTCAAACGCGCCAAGGTGATCTTCAACGGCGGCTTCTCGACCTTCGATTGCATCGTGCGCAATCTTTCGGCGACCGGCGCGCTGTTGACCATCGACGAAGCCGCGCACCTGCCGAAGGCGTTTGAAATTCGGGTCGGAGAAGACCAGCACGCCCGTCCCGCTCGCCTGGTCTACCGGCGGGCGATGTTCGCGGGAATCCGCTTTCTCGACATCGCGGATGAGCAGGACGACGACAGGGAGGCGGCCGTCGCGAGTCATTCGGCGGCGTTGGACGAACTGAACTCGGTTCAACACGAATCGGCCTCGACTCCCGGCATCCGCCGGATCGAGCCCGAAATCCTTCCGCCGGCGCTCTCAAGCCTGTTCGCCTGGTCCAGGACCGATCCCGCGTCGTAGCATCTCGCCATGGCCCCTAGGGACCGCGGCATCTCTCGAAAACCGTGGCAACCGGTCCACAAACGGGTGGACAGGCTCTCGGGCGCTCTCTATATAGCCGCTACCGAACGCCTCGGCGTCGTGGGTGATTAGCTCAGTTGGTAGAGCAGCTGACTCTTAATCAGCGGGTCGTAGGTTCGAACCCTACATCACCCACCAAATATCTTCCTCGCGCCACCTGCTGGAACACGTTCCCTGCGCGCTGGTGGATATTCCACCCGGGTCGCGTCCGTCAACGTGGTGGAAATTGGGGTGTAACTGAAGCGGCTCCGTTTCAGGCGACTGCGGTGGAAATCCGTATGGTTTCTGGCTTGCTGCCTGTGGCCATGAGTTCGGCCATAGGCTCGGTCTGCATGTAGCGGTT
>DRFF01000104.1 GCA_011050685.1 Aurantimonas coralicida | reverse complement strand
GTTTGTCTCGCGCAAGGCGTTCGACATCGACGGGCTCGGCGACAAGCAGATCGATTTTTTCTACGACGATCCGGATTTTCGCGTTCGCACACCCGCCGACATCTTCAAGATGGCGGAGACGAACACCGGCGGCCTGAAGAAGCTGAAGGACAAAGAGGGCTTCGGCGAAGTCTCGGCCAACAACCTCTTCGCTGCGATAGAGGCGCGCCGAACGATTCCGCTCGACCGGCTGATCTTCTCGCTTGGCATCCGCCATGTCGGCGAGGCGACGGCGAAGACGCTGGCGCGCGCCTACGGCACCTTCGAGGCGTTCCACGACGCCGCGCTCAAGGTGGCGGCGGGTGACGAGGAAGCGGGCGCCGAGATGGACGCGCTGGAGGAGATCGGGGGGGCCGTGCTGACCGCTGTCGCGCGGTTCTTTTCCGAAGAGCACAATCTGCGTCTGGTCGAGGATCTGGTGCGGGAACTGACGATCGAACCGGCCGAACAGCCGCTCGCGTCCTCCCCCGTCTCCGGCCAGACCATCGTCTTCACCGGTTCGCTGGAGCAGATGACCCGCGACGAGGCGAAGGCGATGGCCGAGGCGCTGGGCGCCAAGGTCGCCGGCTCGGTATCGAAGAAGACCGATCTGGTGGTCGCCGGTCCCGGCGCCGGTTCGAAGTTGAAGAAGGCCGCCGAACTCGGCGTCGAGGTGATCGACGAGGATGCCTGGTTCGAGCGGATCGGGCGCAGCCATGGGGCGGAGACCGGCGAGAGCGGCAAATCCGGCTGATAGGGGCCCGGTGCGACCTTGCTGACATGCACCGCTGCCACGGCCGGGCGGAGAAATCTGGGGCAATGCGTCGATCCACCTTGCGGAGCGCCCGGCGAATGCCGAGATTGGGCGCGCTCCAGACGAGGATGATTCATGCTATTCCGCCTGCCGCGCTGCCTGCGCACCGGCCTTGCCGCCGCAATTTTCCTCGTCGGTGCGGGCTTGGCGCCTGTCGCGATCGCTGTGTCCGTCGAGAATGACCTTCCCGCCACGAAGACGCCGGTGGCTGCGGACGAGCGCACCGGCTCGGCAAAGCCAGATATTTCCAAGATCGTTCAGGCCGACGACCTGTCCGCCATGGTCGGGATCGCGCTGGGCTATGGCGACGCGGAACTTTCCACCGTCGAGGATGGCGACCCCGTCATCGTCGGCGAGATCAACGGCGTCGCCTATCAGCTGTTCTTTCTGAATTGCGCAGGCGACCACACCGGCTGCACCATTATGAACTTCTATGCGATCTGGGATGTTCAGGACGTCGCCATCGATGCCGTCAACAGATTCAACCGCACCCAGCCCTTCAACAAGGCCTATCTGACGCCGAACAATCTGCCGGTGGTCGAATTGAACCTGTCGACGGTCGGCGGCATAACGCGCGGCCAGCTCGACGACGCCTTCGAGCGCTGGACCATCGCCCTGGCGGAGTTTCCCCGCGAGGTGCTGGGGGAGACGCGGTAAGCGAACGCGCCGTTCATTTCCGCCGCGCTTGCGCGGTTCGATGTGACAAAGCATAAGCAAGACTGATTAGACGGTCGCTCGGCGACCGTGTTTCCACGAATCAATCCGAGCAACCCCGTGACCGAATCCGCCCGATCGGAGATCCGCGCCGCGCTGCGCCAGCTCCTGCCCATCCTTTTCGCTGCGTTGCCCTTCGGCATGCTCTACGGTGCGATCGCCGTTGGCGAGGGTCTGACGCTATGGCAGACGATGGGCTTCTCGGCCACCGTCTATGCCGGCGCCTCGCAACTCGCCGCTCTGCAACTGATCGGCATCGGCGCGCCGGTTTGGTCCGTGCTTCTGGCGGTGGTGGCGCTCAACTTCCGGCACGTCCTCTATTCGGCATCCGTGGGCAGACACCTGACGCGTTTTTCGGCGCCCCAGAAGGCGGCGGCGTTCTTCCTTCTGGTCGATCCGATGTTCGGCGCCGCCGAGGCGCGCGCGAGCGGCCAGAAACTGACCAAGACGTTCTATTTCGCCTATGGCCTAGTGCTATATTTCGGCTGGCTCGCCGCGACACTGGTGGGGGCATTGTTCGGCGCGCTGATCGACGATCCGCTCGCATACGGCTTGGATTTCATCCTGCCGGTGTATTTCCTGACGTTGTTGATGACCTTTCGCACCCGCAGTCTGTTCTATCCGGTGGCACTGGCAAGCGCGGCGGCCTCGATCCTCGTCTATCTGACCGTCGGCCCGCCCTGGCACGTCACCATAGGCGGGGGCGCCGGGATCTTGTTCGCCGCCGTCGCCAAACCGGCGGCGCGGCCGAGGCGCGAGGGCGTCGATGCCTGATATCTGGCTGATCATCGTCCTCGCGGGAGTGCTTACCTACCTCACGCGCGCCGGCGGGCATCTGCTGCTTGCCCGGTTCGGGTCGTTGCCGCCTCGGCTGGAAGCGGCGCTCAACGCCGTTCCGGCGGCGGTGCTGACGACGATCGTCACGCCGATCCTGGTGACCGGTGGTTGGCCGGAGCGCATCGCGATCCTGGTCTGTCTGGTGCTGTCGTTGCGCCTGCCGCTGATCGCGGTGGTCGCCATCGGGACGGGATTGGTGGCGGCGGCGCGGGCGGCCGGCTTCTGAGCGGGCCGCGCGTCGATCAGTCGGCCTGGATCGCCGACAGTTTCCACGCGCCGCCATTTTCGCGCACGAAGGTCCACAATTCCGTGGTTTCGCTCGGATGCTCCGGATCGCCTTCGACGACGGCACCGCTCTGGCGATCACGCATGACGTTAATCGATTCAAAGCGCATGGCGACCGAAGCGTAGTCGCGCGCCTCCTCGCGCCAGGCTTCGGCCACATCGCCTTGCAGCAGCGTGACCGCCGTCACGTCGTTCTTGCGCCCCGATGTGGCGTTCTCGGAGAGTTCCTCGGCCAGATAGGACATCACTTCCGGCGTAGTGATCTGGCGCAGCGCGGCGTAGTCCTCGCGCGAAAACGCCGCCTGGACCTCCTGGAGTGTCTGTTCGAAGGCATCGAGATCCCGGTCGGTGATGCCGATCTCGTCGGCCGGGCCAGACGATGCTGCTGCCGAGCCTGCGCTGAGTCCGGCTCCTGAACCGATCGACGGGATGCGGAAACTTCCCGGTCCCGCCGGGCGCGGTGTCTCCTCGTAGGCGCGCCGCTCCGCTGCACCGGAATTGCCGGCATAGGCGCCGCCGGCTCGGTTGCGAAACAGCCGCATCAGCAGGGACGCGCCAAGAGCGATCAACAGCACCTGGACAAGCAGCGCCAGGAAGCCGCCCATGCCGCCGAACCCTGTCCCCATCAGCATGCCGAACAGGCCGCCAAGCATCAGTCCGCCGAGAAGACCGCCGCCCAAGCCGCCGAAGAGACCTGGCCGACGTGTCGTCGCGCCGTTCTGAGCGGTTCCTGTGCCCGGCTGGGCAGCCTGGCCCGGCGTCATCGAGCGCTGGACCGGCGCGAAGGATTTCGGTGCCGTGGTCGTGGTCGGTGCCGACTGGAATGTGCGGAAGCCCCGGCTGCCGAAGCTGCCGCCGCGACGCGCGTCGGCATGGTCGACCGCGACGAAGGAGAAAGCGAGGAAGAGGCTTGCAAGCATTGCACCGAAGCGAAGGCGGTTGACCATGTGATGTCCCGTCAAATTGGCGTCCGGCGAGATATGGGAGGCTGAAGCGCCTCCCGCCAGCGGTCAGCGCCGAAATCTTGCGCCTAGCGCGCGAGTTCGCGCGTTGCCTCCTCGATGCCCTTCAGCGTCATCTCGAACATCCGGTCGCCGGTCGCCTCGCGGATCATCTGGATCGACTGCGTCCAGTCCCAGTGTTCTCGCTTGACCGGGTTCAGCCAGACGGTCTTCGGCCATTTGGCGGTAAAGCGTTGCAGCCAGACGAAGCCCGGCTCGGGGTTCCAGTGCTCGACTGAACCGCCCGCCATGGCAATCTCGTAGGGGCTCATCGAGGCGTCGCCGACGAACACCGCCTTGTAGTCCGATCCGAACGTGTGGAGCACGTCCATGGTGGAAATCGTCTCGGCATGGCGGCGGCGATTGTCCTTCCACAGCCGCTCATACGGGCAATTGTGGAAGTAGAAGAATTCGAGGTGCTTCAGCTCCGAGCGGGCGGCGGAAAACAGCTCCTCGACCGCCCGGACATGATCGTCCATCGACCCGCCGATATCGAGAAACAGTAGCACCTTGACCGCGTTGCGCCGTTCGGGCCGGGTCTTTACGTCGAGATAGCCGTGCTCGGCGGTGGAGCGGATGGTGGCGGGAAGGTCGAACTCTTCCTCGGCCCCGTCGCGAACCCAGCGGCGCAGCCGCTTCAGCGCGACCTTGATGTTGCGCGTGCCGAGTTCGACGCTGTCGTCGAGATTGCGGAATTCGCGCCTGTCCCAGACCTTCACCGCCTTGCGGTGGCGGCTTTCCGTCTGGCCGATACGGATACCTTCGGGGTTGTACCCGTAGGCGCCGAAGGGCGAAGTGCCGCCGGTGCCGATCCATTTCGAGCCGCCCTGATGGCGTCCTTGCTGCTCTTCCAGGCGTTGCTTGAGTGTTTCCATCAGCTTGTCGAAGCCGCCGAGGCTTTCGACGAGTGTTTTCTCCTCGTCGGTGAGGTGTTTCTCGGCAAGGCGGCGCAGCCATTCCTCGGGTAATTCGCGCATATCGACGCCGCCGGCCTCGCCGGAGACCGACTCGACGCCCTTGAAGATTTCGGAAAACACACGGTCGAACCGGTCGATGAAACGCTCGTCCTTCACCAGGCTGGCGCGGGCGAGATAATAAAAGCCCTCCACGTCGTAGGTGACGAGATCGGCCGTCACCGCATCCAGAAAGGCGAGATGCTCGCGCAGCGTGACCGGCACGCTGGCGGCCTTGAGCTTGAGGAAGAAGGTCAGGAACATGGCCGGAAGGGTAGGGCAGGGAGCGGCGCTTGTCAGCCGGCGGCGTTGTTTCGCCGAAATCGGCAATCAAATACCAACCTGCGGCGAATAGGTCCCTATCACCGCAGGTTGGTATAAGATCGGATCGGTTGATCGCGATACGTCAGTGGCGTATATGTGGGGTGGGGATGGCGTTGGATATTGAAGTCGGTGAAACCCGACGCTTTCTCCTTGATTGCGCGATGTATGGCGTGAATGCGGAAAAGCATGAGGCTCTGCTGCGCCTTCTGAAAGGAGACCCGGTTGTCGGTCGTCAGCGACCTGGGTCACCTTCCTTGTGGGATTGGGAGTTCAGCGGCAATCGGATTACCTATGCTTTGTCAGACGATTGCTCGCGGCTGGTGCTGCTGCGACTAACTCCCGCAGAGGCGCCGAAAGCCAGCCGCCTGCTACAGATCATGAAGCTGATACGAACTATCAACGAGATCAAACGCCTGTTCGGATTGTGAGCCATGTCAAAGAAGATGAGGATCGAAACGCAGAAAGAGGCCGACGTCCATCTTGTCGAGTCCCTCGAACAGGCGTTGAAATGGTTTCAGGGCGATGATTCGGATGTCACCGTCCACACCTTCACGATCGAGGTGCCGGACGTCGCCAAGCTGCGGCGCAAGCTGAAGCTGACACAGGCCGATTTCGCCCTGAAGATCGGCGTGCCGGTGGCCACGCTACGCAATTGGGAGCAGGGCCGGCGCTATCCGACCGGCCCGGCGCGCGTGCTCCTCAACGTTTTAGCGCGGCGGCCCGATCTGGTGATGGAAGCGATCGAAGCCTCCCAGCCGGTCGAAGCGGCGGAATAGCGCCTCGCGACGCGAGTGAGCGTCATCATCCGGGCCGCCCGGCCTTTCTGGCCAGCGGAGGCCAGGTCGAAGACGCGCAATCGCCCTATTGTTCGAGCTTGTCGCGGAATTTCTCCGGCACCTGATCGAGCGTCAGTTTCTTCTGCTCCTCGGCGTCGTGCGCGAAGGCGACCAGATCGGCAAGGTCCTGACCGCTCAGATCGATGACCGCGCCAAATTCCGCCTCCTGCATTGCCGTCATGGCCGCCGCGCCGCGCCACATGCGGGCGGCGAATTCGAACGCGTTCATCGGCGACGGCATCTCGGCGGCGTCGAGCGAAGGGCCGACTTCGACCCCGACGCCGTTGACCGAATGGCAGACGACGCAACCCTTGTCGACAAACAGCTTGCGCCCGCGTTCGGCGTCGAGCGGTGGCAGGGCGATACCGATATCGCGCATGAAGCCCATCATGCGGTCGACCTGTTCGGGCGGCATCTCCTCGATCGCTTCGAAATCGTGGCCGTGCTCGTGGCCCTGGTGCATTTCGCGCATCTGTTCGAGCGGAGCAGACGCGCCGTGGCCGTCGTCTTCCGTCTCCGAGGAATGACCGGCAGCAGCCATGGCGCCGGCGGGCGCGAGTGCCATGGATACGGCCACGGCCGCCACGGCAAGGGTGACATGGGACATCGTCATAGTCCTTTCAGATCATCGTAACGGCACCGCCCCGCGCCTTCAGGATCTGCAAAGGACGCCGTCGGTTCAGGAAACACACCATAATCTCGTCCGAAAGCCGAGACCGTGGCCGCAACGATGCTGTAGCGTCGAACAAATGGTCGGGCGTTGATCCACATCAATTCCGGGCAGCGCAACCTTGATGTGCCACCTTGCGAATTTCTGGAGAACGGCGCCGTCCGGATCGGTCAGGCGGACCGGCGCGGTTCAGCTTGGCAGAGAGATCTCACCCTTGAGATAGAGCACGCCCTGACCCGCCACGACGACCGTGTCGCCGTCCAGCCGGCAGCGCAGATCGCCGCCCCGCTTCGACACCTGCCGGGCCGTAAACTCTATTTTTCCCAGCCGCCCGGCCCAATAGGGCACCAGCGAGCAATGGGCCGAGCCGGTGACCGGATCCTCGTCGATGCCGGCCTTCGGCGCGAACATGCGCGAGACGAAGTCGACGGCGTCGCCGGGCGCCGTCGCGATGACGTTGCGCGGTGGCAAAGCCGCGATCGCTCTTATGTCCGGCGCCAGACCGACGATCTCGGCCTCGGTCTCGAAGACGGCGAGGTAGGAGGTGTCGCCGGGGACGGCGAAGGAAACCACCGCCTTCGGCCGGGCGCCGAGGGCGTCGGCCAGCTTGTCGATATCGGCCGCGTCGACGGTTCCGGCCTCGTGACGACGCGGGAAGCGCATCACATACCAGCCTTCCTCGCCCCGCGTCACCGTGAGCTCGCCCGATTCCCGTGTGACGAAGGTCAGCGTCGCGGCAATCTCGCCGAGGCATTCGGTGAGGACGTAAGCGCTCGCCAGCGTCGCGTGGCCGCAGAGCGGCACCTCGATTGTTGGTGTGAACCAGCGCAGCTCCCAGCGCGCTTCGCCGGCCGGCACGAGGAAGGCGGTTTCGGCAAGGTTGTTCTCGGCCGCAATCGCCTGCATCGTTGCGTCCGGCAGCCAGGATTCGAGCGGCACCACGGCCGCCGGATTGCCGGAAAACAGCCGGTCGGTGAAGGCGTCAACCTGATAAATGTTCATTTAGACACCGTGTGCCCGAATTAAACTGGAATACCCGTTAGTGATATCACCCGGTCCCTGAAATCCTGATATTTGTCGCCGTCTGCGGCAACGAGGTCCGAAATCAGATAGAAACGATTGGTGCTTGGCGACTCCTTTCGAGCCGTGGCAACGTCGATCTTATCCACGTTCACAACCGTCCAGCACTCGACGTAGCCGCTCGTCTTCGCCTTCTGGTGGCTCTTTTCGGCCTCGCCTATCCGGTTATGGATGTTGGAAAAATCCGAGCCTGCCTTTACTTCAATCGCAATCAGTTGCCTGAAACTCTCAGGACGCATTTCTTCTCGGATAATGATGTCGGGGTCAGGCGCGAATTCGATCAGGACGGTTCTGCCGGCGGCGTTCTTAATCTCAATACGGGTCGTATCGAGCTTCACCACTTGTGGACGAACAATTTCCTCAATTGCATTAAAAACTGTGCGAATCCCAGCCGTACCCTTGCGGACGTTGGCCCCGCCACGGAACTGCGGCCCGAGCGTCAAAAGTGTCAGGTCGTCCAGAAGTGCCGTGCTGATCTTGGAGGTGCCAATTCCCGCCAGAAGAAGTGCCCCCGCATCGCATAAGGCGTCGCACAATAGCGTTATATGGCTAGATACAGCGTGGGTTATGACCCCGCGCTCTTCCATTCCCTTGAATCGCCCAAGCCCAGTGCCGGTGTTATAAAACTCCTTTCGGCTGTAGCCGTATAGAAGACGATAATAGCCGAGAAGGCGAGGATTCGCGGTTAGGACTGCCGGGACGGGGAACATCATCTCACCGCGTAAGCCATGTGTGGCCAGCGCTGTAAGACTGTGCGCTGGAACGTGCGCCGCAAGCTGCTCGTCGATCTCGGGAATACTAAGGTTCTTTACCGTATCGCTCAAAGCACCTTGCAGATAGCGGCCACGGATTTCAGCAAGGGCAGCTGCGAAATCGATCTGAAGTCCCGGGTCAGGGATCTGCATCACGCAGCAACTCGAACAATTTTGTGTCCCCGGACGTCCAAGCGGTCAGCCGCTATCCTGACATACTCAGGATGCAACTCGATGCCGACATACCGCCGGGCTGAAGCTTGGGCGACGAGCCCCACCGTCCCGGAGCCGAAAAATGGATCTAATACAAAGTCACCCTGCCGGCTCGATGCACGAACGCATGGATCAACCAGTTTTGGAGGGAAGGTTGCGAAATGGGCGCCAGGGAATCCTTGAGTATGAACACTCCACACCGAACGAGCATTTCTGCCGTTTGACTCTAGGATCGCCATACGATCGTAATAGTATCGCTCACCCTTGGTGAGCATAAATAGATATTCATGAGAGCGAGTCGGGCGATCTTTGACGCTTTCGGGCATCGCATTTGGCTTGTTCCAAACAATATCGGAACGAAGATACCAGCCGTCCTCTTGGAGGGCGAATGCCAGTTTCCAAGGTATGCCCATCAAGTCTTTAGGCTTTAGTCCCTCTGGTGTGTCTGGCCGAACCGCCATCGCTCGAGCAGGATTCTTTTTGTCTGGAGCGCGCCATCCCCGATTCCCGCTCGTGTATCCATCACCAATGTTCAGCCAGAAAACTCCATCTTGCTTTAATACACGCCGCACTTCTGAGAATACCGTTCTGAGGCTATTAATGAACTGCGGCAGAGTTGGCTCGTGGCCTATCTGGTTCGCAACGTTGTAATCGCGCAAACCCCAATATGGTGGAGACGTGACAACGCATTGAACGCTGTTTTCAGGAAGCCGCCGCAAAACGGTGAGAGCATCACCTTCGAAGATAATCGATTCCTCTAGCTGGACTGTTTTAGCGCGCTCGACCCTTCTCGTTACAGTTCCCATTGCACCCTCATTAACGATTCTCTTTCGCGCTATTTATGCGCCAGCCGTAGACGTTCAAGCAAGGCGGCTATCGCCTTGCCAGAAACGCTAGCCGCTCGAACAGATGCACGTCCTGTTCGTTCTTCAACAGCGCGCCGGCGAGCTTCGGCAGGGCGCTGGTCGGGCTCTCGCGCAAATCCTTGGGCTCGATGTCCTCGGCGACGAGCAGGCGAATCCAGTCCAGCGCCTCCGAGGTCGACGGCCGTTTCTTGACGCCCGGCTGCTCGCGCAGCTCGTAGAACTGGGTCAGCGCGGCGCGCACCAGTTCCTTCTTGATGCCGGGATGATGCACCTCGACGATCTTCGCCAGCGTCTCGGGATCGGGAAACTGGATGTAGTGGAAGAAGCAGCGGCGCAGGAACGCGTCCGGCAGCTCCTTTTCGTTGTTCGAGGTGACAACGACGATCGGCCGATGCCTGGCCCTGACCGTCTCGTCGGTCTCGTAGACATCGAATTCCATCTTATCGAGCTCCTGCAGGAGATCGTTGGGAAACTCGATGTCGGCCTTGTCGATCTCGTCGATCAACAGGACGACTCGCTCGTCGGAGGCGAAGGCCTCCCACAGCTTGCCGCGGCGGATATAGTTGCGGATGTCGTTGACCTTCTCGTCGCCGAGCTGGCTGTCGCGCAGGCGCGAGACGGCGTCGTATTCGTAAAGCCCCTGCGCCGCCCGCGTCGTGGACTTCACCGTCCACTGGATCAGCCTCAGCCCCAGCGCCTCGGCGATCTGGAAGGCGAGTTCGGTCTTGCCGGTGCCCGGCTCGCCCTTGACCAGCAATGGACGTTCGAGGGTGATTGCGGCGTTGACCGCGACCATCAGATCCTTGCCCGCCACATAGGCGTCGGTTCCGGTAAAGCGCATGCGTGTCATCCTGTTTTGCTGTTGCCGGCAACCATAAGGTCCGGCGAGGCGGTGGCAAGCGGGGGGCATTGGCGATCCCATCCGTCAGTCGGGCTTATCGTATGGCCATGCCGCCCTATGTTGCCGCTGCGAAGCGCCGGCCCGCGTGATGCTCCAGGAGAATTCATCGTCCATGACCCAACCGAGCTATGCCGCGCAATCGGGTGCCACCGGCCAGGGCGCTCTCGGCACCGTGTTGACGGTGTTGTTCGCGCTCGCCTGCGGCGCGCTCGCGGCCAATCTCTATTACGCCCAGCCGCTGGTCGCGCAGATCGGCGACGACACCGGCCTGTCGGCCTCGACCGAGAGCATGATCGTCACCGTCGCGCAGATCGGCTACGCGATTGGCCTCGTCCTCTTGGTGCCGCTCGGCGACCTGATCGAGAACCGCAAGCTGATCCTCGTCACGATGGCGGCGAACGTCGTCAGCCTCGCCGGTCTTGCCCTGGCGCCGGGCCTGACGACCTTGTTCGCCATGATGCTGGTCGTCGGCGTCACCTCGACGGCGGCGCAGATGCTGGTGCCGCTCGCCGCCAATCTCGCGCCCGCCGCCGAGCGCGGCAAAGTCGTCGGCAATGTCATGAGCGGGCTTCTCGGCGGCATATTGCTGGCCCGGCCGGTCTCCAGCTTCCTCGCCGACTATGTCGGCTGGCGCGGCGTCTTCGGCCTGTCCGCGGGGCTCATCGCGGCGCTTGGCCTGGCTGGCCTGATCCTGTTGCCGCGCCGCGAGCCCCACGGCGAACGGAGCTATGCCGTGCTGATCGGCTCGCTCGGCAAGCTGTTCATGCGCCAGCCGGTGCTGCGTCGGCGCGGGATCTACCATGCCGCGATGTTCGGGGCGTTTTCGCTGTTCTGGACCGCCGCGCCGGTGATCCTTCTGCGCGCACCCTACAATTTCACTCCGAGTGGCGTCGCCCTGTTCACGCTGGCCGGCGTCCTCGGCGTCTTCGCCGCACCCGTCGCCGGACGGCTCGCCGATCGCGGCTACACCCGCATCGGCACTATCGCGGCGATTGCGACGGTGATCGCCGCCTTCGTCGCGGCGCTGTTCGGCGGCATGTCGCTGGCGGCCCTTGTCGCAGCAGGCATCCTGATCGACCTCGGCGTGCAGGCCAATCTGGTTTTCGGCCAGCGCGAGATCTACCAGCTCGACGCGACCATCCGGAATCGGCTCAACGCCGTCTACATGACCACCTTCTTTCTCGGCGGGGCGATCGGCTCTGCCTTGTCGAGCCCGGTGCTCGAAGCTTTCGGTTGGGTGGGCGTCTGCATCATCGGCATCGCCATGCCGGCGGCGGCGCTGGCCTATTTCCTCTTGGCCGACGAGGCGGACTGAGCGGCGATATCGGCCGTTTCCCATTTGTCGAGGAAAGCTTCGATCGGCAGCGCCTGCATGTCGGGGATCGCCGCAAACAGCACCTCCGGCGACCAGTCCCACCAGGCCAGACGCCGGAGCCGCTCCGCGATCTCGGCGGGAAACCGTTCGCGCAGGGGCCGTGCCGGTACGCCCGCAACGATGGTGTAGGACGCGACGTCCTTGGCCACCACCGCGTTGGCGCCGATCACCGCGCCGTCGCCGATCTGGACGCCGGGCATGATCACCGCGCCATGACCGACCCAGACATCGTGGCCGATCGCGACGCGCTTCGCCCTGCGGTGTTCGCGCCAACCGGCATCGATCGGCAGAAAGCGGAAATACTCGTTCGGTCGGTAGCTGAGCTTGTGGGTCGTCGGTCGCTCCATCGGGTGGTCCAGCGCGTTGATCCTGACATTCGCCGCGATCGAGCTGAATTTGCCGATGTCGGTGTAAATGGCCTCGCAGCCGCGTTCGAAATAGGAAAAGTCGCCGATTGCGACGTCGCGCAGCAGCACCCGCTGGCCGATCTCGACGAAGCGCCCGAGACGGGTTTCCTTCAGCTCCGCCGACGGGTGGATGCGTGGTTCGGACGGGCGCAGGCGCGGATCGTCGTCGTTCGTGCGCAGGCCTTCTTCCATCACGTGACTCCCCTCAGACTGCTTTACTGGCCGCAGCGGTCCCCGTGGCTCTAAACCGCGGCGCGGCGTCGGTACAGGCCGGCCGTGCGGAAGCGGCGGGGAGACGACAGAAGGCGCATCGTCGCGGCCAGTTGGCTATGCTGCCGACTGGCGGGGTCTTTCTCTATGACGTAAGGTAAATCGCGGCACCGTGGAACCGGGAGGATCCGATGGCGGAGAATGGTTGTTGCGGGCCGGGCTATGCCTCGCCCAAGGAGGCGATGCAGGCTCAGCGGGAGAAGCTGCTTTACACGGTCGCTCTGTACGTTGGCACGGGGGTGGAAAAGCCGGATTATCTGGCGACGGTCGATGTCGACCCGGATAGCCCCACCTATTCCAGCGTCGTGGCGCGCACCGAAATGCCGCAGATCGGCGACGAGCTGCACCATTCGGGCTGGAACGCCTGCTCGTCCTGTCACGACGATTCCTCGAAATCCCGCCGCTATCTGCTGATGCCGGGCGTGCGGACCTCGAACATCAACGTGATCGACACGGCCGACCCGCGCAATCCGAAGCACCACAAGACGGTGTCCGGCGACGAGATCAAGGCGAAGACCAACCTGTCGGCGCCGCATACCGTGCATTGCCTCGGCTCGGACATCATTATCTCGATGCTGGGTGACGCCGATGGCAACACGCCCGGCGGCTTTCTGCATCTCGACGAGAATTTCGACATCGTCGGCCGCTGGGAGAACGAACTCAACGGCATGAAGTACAATTACGACTTCTGGTACCAGCCGCGCCACAACATGATGGTGAGCTCGGAATGGGCCGCGCCGAATACCTTCATGCCGGGCTTCGATCTCGAGGATGTGGCCGCCGGCAAATATGGGCAGTCGGTGCATTTCTGGGACTTCAAGAGCAAGAGTATCGCCAAATCGGTCGATCTCGGCGCCGAGGGCATGATCCCGCTGGAGGTGCGCGGCCTGCATGACCCGGAATCGCATCACGGCTATTTCGCCGCGACGTTGTCGTCCAACGTCTTCCACTGGTGGAAGGACAATGTCGGCGAACCCCAGTTGGAGAAGGTGATCGATATCCCCACGATCGATGTAGCGGGCTTCCCGGTGCCGATGCCGTCCCTAATCACCGACATCCTGATCTCGATGGACGACCGCTACATCTATTTCGCCAACTGGCTGCATGGCGATCTCAGGCAATACGACATCACTGACCGCTCAAACCCGAAGCTGACCGGTCAGGTCTGGCTCGGCGGCATGCTCGGCAAGGCGCCGGAGGTCAATGGCGTCACGGTGCAGGGCGCGCCGCAGATGATCCAGCTATCGTTGGACGGCAAGCGGCTCTACGTGACGACGTCGCTGTTCTCGACCTGGGACAATCAGTTCTATCCGGACATGAAGGACAAGGGCGCGCAGATGTTCATGGTCGACTGCGACACCGAGAAAGGCGGCATGAGCATCAATCCCGACTTCCTGGTCGATTTCGGCAAGGAGCCGAACGGTCCTGCGCGCTGCCACGAGATGCGCTATCCGGGCGGCGACGTGACCAGCGACATCTGGATGTGACGCGGGTGGGCGGCCTCGCCGGCGGCCGGTACGGGCAGTGAAATCCCATCGGGTCACGTTTGCGAATCGAAACGGCCGCGTCCTGGATGTTGGTGAGGACCAGCCGATCCTCGACGCCGCCGAGGCGGCCGGTTTCGTACTGCCGGTTGCCTGCCGTTATGGCGGCTGCATCACCTGCGCCGGGCGATTGGTTTCGGGCAAGGTGCGCCAGCCGAAGGGCACAGCGCTGAACCGCCGGCAGAGCGCGGCTGGCTATATCCTCCTGTGTGTCGCCCGGCCCCGTTCCGATTGCGTCATCGCGGTCGGAGTCGAAAGCCATGACGACCTCTACCGCAATCCGTTCAGCGTTCCGCAAACCCCGGAGTCTGGCTCCTCGAAGCAAGGGTCATAAACTCTCGCCTCGTGCGGTCGGGGCGTGCTATCTGCGTCCGGAAATCAAATCTGACGCCCCGGAGAGGTAGGCGGGGTCTTCGCGATGCCCGCACGAGGAACGATATGAACTCAGTTTCAATCCTACGCGCGGCTCTGTGGGCAACGGTGGCCCTGCTGGTGGGCGCGGTCGTGGCGTTGGTTTTCCTTTACGGGCAGGGCGGTCCCACGGTAGCCGGCGAGCCATACGGGACCCCCTTTGCGCTCGTGGATCAGAACGGCGCGCCGATCACCGAAGCCGTTCTGACCGGCCAGCCCTCGGCCGTGTTCTTCGGCTTTACCCATTGCCCTGAAGTTTGCCCGACGACGCTCTACGAGCTTGCCGGTCATCAGAAGCGACTGAAGGAGGAGGGAAAATCCCTGCGCGTCGTCTTCGTGACCGTCGATCCCGAGCGCGATACGCCGGAAATCCTCAAGGACTATGTCGCCGCCGTCGGGCCGGACATCACCGCGATTACCGGTGCGCCGGACAAGATCGCCGCCATGCTGAAAGGCTGGGGCGTCTATGCGGCGAAGGTCGGCGACGGCCCGGACTATTCCATGGACCATACGGCGACGACCTTCCTGTTGGACGCCGACGGCGCGCTGGCCGGCACGCTGGCCTACGGTGAAAAATCCGACACCGCGCGCGCCAAGCTGGATCGGCTCGTCGGGCTTTGACACAGGGGCGGAAGCAAGCATTCGGCACGGTGAGGGCGAAGACCTCTATCTCCGCATCGCCTATCGCGTCGCCCATTTCCTTCGCGTCGTCCTGGCCTAGTTGGGCGTCGTCGTTCGCAAGGATAATCGCATATGGATGATCTCGCTGCCCAGATCGCCCTCATCGGCGCCGCGGGCATCGCCTCGCAATGGCTGGCTTGGCGCCTGCAGATCCCGGCGATCGTGCTTCTGCTCGCCGTTGGTCTCTTTTTCGGTCCGTTCACCGGATTCATGAATCCGCGCGCGGATTTCGGCGAACTCTATACGCCGCTGGTGTCGACCGCGGTCGCGATCGTGCTGTTCGAGGGCGGGCTGACGCTGAATTTCCGGGAAATCCGGGAAACGTCGAAGGCGGTCAGGCGCATCGTCATCGTGTCCGGACCGCTGGTCTGGATCATGACCGCGCTCGGCGCCCACTATGTCGGCAATTTGTCCTGGCCGACCGCGATCATCCTCGGCGCGGTCCTGGTGGTCACCGGGCCGACGGTGATCATGCCGCTGTTGCGGCATGCCAAGTTGAAGAACCGGCCGGCGTCGATCCTCAGATGGGAGGCGATCGTCAACGACCCGCTCGGCGCGTTGTTCGCGGTCATCTCCTTCGAAACCTTCCTCGTCCTGAACGGCTCCCACGAGGCCGAGAACCTGATCCTCAACGTGATCCTGGCGATCGTCATCGCGGTGCCCGGCGGCATCGCGGCTGGGCGCGCGCTCAGTTGGCTGTTCACCCGTGGCCATGCTCCCGAATATCTGAAGGCACCGATCCTCTTCGCGGCAGTCGTCGCGATGAATTCGATCACCAATCTAGTGCTTGAGGAGGCCGGGCTGCTGACCGTGACGGTGATGGGCATCACCATGGCCAATGCCCGGATCGCCAGCATCACCGAACTCCGGCGGTTCAAGGAAACGATCACCACGCTGCTCGTCTCGGGTCTGTTCATCGTACTGACCGCCTCTTTGCAGATGGACGTAATCCGCAGCCTCGAATGGCGGGTCGTCGGCTTTCTGGCCGTCGTGCTGTTCCTGGTGCGGCCGCTGGCCGTCTTCGTGGCGACGATCGGCGCCGGGCTCAGCTGGAAGGAGCGGCTGCTTGTCGGCTGGATCGCACCGCGCGGTATCGTCGCGGTTGCCGTCGCCGGCCTGTTCGGCGCGACGCTTACGCGGATCGGGGTGGCCGATGGCGACCGGATGATCGCCTATACGTTCGCCCTGGTCGCCGCCACGATCGTCCTGCACGGCTTTTCGCTGGGGCCGCTGGCACGCCTTCTCGATCTGCGATCGGCGGATCGGCCGGGCGTCCTCTTCGTCGGCGCGTCCCGCTTTACCATCGCCTTCGCCCGCCGCCTGAAGGCTCAGGAGGTTCCGGTTCTCATCGCCGACGGCAATTGGTCGCGCGCCTCCGAGGCGCGGCTGGCCGAAGTCGAGGTCTGGTATGGCGAGATTCTGTCGGAGCAGGCCCACCACTCACTTAACCTCTCGCGCTTCGACCACATGGTGGCGGCAACCGACAACGACGCCTACAACGCCTTGATCTGCACGGATTTCGCGCCGGAGATCGGTCGTTCCGATGTATTCCAGATCGGCGATCTAGGCGTTTCCGATCGCCAGTCGATGAACTTCACCATCGGCGGCCTGCCCTTGTTCAAGCCCGGCAAGAGCTATGCCGAGCTACGCGACCTCATCGTCGACGGTTGGACCTTCCAGGCGACGCGGCTGACCGACGAATTTGGTTACGAGCGCTTCGCCGAGACCCGGCCGGAGGAAACCCACGTCCTGTTGTGGATCAAGCCATCGGAAAGTCTCGTCTTCGCTGCATCCGAAGGATCGGGCGAGCCCGACGAAGGCGACACCATCATTTCCTTCGGCCCGCCCCGGCCGGAGCGCGAGCAGGATAAGATCGTGAAAGCGACGACGACCGAACGCGAGGCCCGTGCCGAAAAGGCTCGCAAGACCACCGAAGCGGCGTCCGCCAACGGCGCGGCCGCCGACTGATGAGCCAGTCGCGCTACTTCCTCCGGGCTGGCAAGGCCGAGGCCGAGGCCGTCTATGAGGCTTTGGACCGAGCCTTCGAAGAACATGGCTCGCCGGTGGCGATCAGCGAAATCGACGAGGCGAGGGGGCTGTTCGAGGTCTCCGCCTATTTTGACGCCGCCGACGCCCACGCTTGGGAAGGCACCTTCGCCGAGGCTGTCGGCCCGGCTCTGGCTGGTCGAATCGAGCGCGAAGAGCTTCCCGACAAGGATTGGATGGCCGACGTTCTCAAGGCGTTGAAGCCGGTGCGTGCCGGCCGTTTCCTCGTCCATGGGGCTCATGATCGCGACAAGATCGCGGCCAACGACCTCTCGATCGAGATCGAGGCCGGGCAAGCCTTCGGTACCGGCCATCACGGCACGACGGCCGGATGTTTGACGATGATCGGACAGATCGCCGCGCGGCGCCGTCCGCGCAACGCGCTCGACCTTGGCACGGGAAGCGCGGTGCTGGCGATCGGCCTGGCCAAGCTCGCCCGCGTCCCGGTGCTCGCGACCGACATCGATCCCGTGGCCGTGCGTGTTGCCAAGGCCAATGTCGTGGCCAATGGCGTTGACCCCTTCGTCACCAGCGTCACTGCGGTCGGCTTCGCCGCGCCGGGGATCCGCGCGCGCGCGCCGTTCGATCTGATCGTCGCGAACATTCTCGCCGGGCCGCTGATGCGACTGGCGCCGCAATTCGCGCGGCATCTTTCGCGGCGCGGCGACATCGTGCTGTCGGGCATTCTGGTCAGCCAGCGGGACGCGGTTCTGGCGGCCTTTCGCGTGCAAGGGCTTTTCCATCGGCGCACGCTGGTGATCGGCGACTGGGTGACGCTGCATCTGGCCCGATGAGGAGCGCAAGCGGCGTCAAGGCGCGAAAACGCCGGCGCGCAGTTTCCCGCGGCCGGCGTTTTGATGCTGTGTGACGTGCCGATGGCGCGCGAAGCGTCCGCGGGATCAGCGACGCTCGGGCGTGCGTCCCTCGAACAGCGACTCTCGCCCGCCCAGCTCGAAGCCATCGCGTCCGAGAAACGCCATGCGGTCTTCGATGTAGCGCCGGGCCTCGCGCTCGCGCGCTTCGATCATGCGGTCCAGCATGCTGCGCATGAAGCCTTTGGAGCGGCCGGTGCCGCGGTGGGACAATTCGGTGTAGGTCGTCGTGGCCATCGCAATATCTCCTGATGCGGTTCGCTGGCCTCCCCTTGCAACCAATATGCGACCTGGGGTCCGATTCAGGTAGAGTCATTCCTGCATAGGTGCCTCCCGTTATTGCATTGCACAACGGTAGGGCGATTCATGTCTCGTTAACCTTTCGCGCCGCGCTCTGCCCGCTTATGGTCCCCGCGGTCGGCTGCGGGTCGCGCCGTTTTCACCCCGTCTTTACTCGTTTCCTGCCAGAGCCGCCGATGTTTCAGAATTTCGACCAGACCACCGATTTCTCGCGCAGTGCCGAACGGGTTCGCCAACTCCGCGCTGGGTTCGGGGAATCCGGCATCGACGGTTTCATCGTCCCGCGCGCCGACGAGCACCAGGGCGAGTATATCCCCCCCTCGGCCGCGCGGCTCGAATGGCTGACCGGCTTTTCCGGCTCGGCGGGGGCGGCGGCCGTGCTCGCCGATCGCGCCGTGATTCTGGTCGATGGCCGATACACGTTGCAGGTCCGCTCCGAAATCGATCCCGCGGTCTTCGAGCCGTTATCGTCCGTCGAAACCTCGCTAACCGACTTTCTGACGGTCGCCGCGCCCGGCAAGCGCATCGGCTACGATCCGTGGCTGCATACGGTGTCGGAGATTCGCACGCTGACGGACGTGATTGAGGCGACCGGCGGACAACTTGTCGCGCTTCCGGCCAATCCGGTCGACCGGATCTGGAACGATCGGCCGGCGCCGCCAAAGGCGAGGGCGGTCGTCCATCCGGAGCGCTTCGCCGGACGCCCGGCGGCGGGCAAGCTTGCCGATCTGGCCGGACGAATCGGCGAGGCGAAGGCCGACGCCGCGCTTCTCACCGACCCCGCCTCGATCGCCTGGACCTTCAACATTCGCGGCGCCGACGTGCCGCATACCCCGCTGATGCTGGCCTTCGCCATTCTGCGCGCTGACGGTCGCCCGACCCTGTTCGTCGATCCGGACAAGCTCGACTCCGAGGTCAGGGACTATCTCGCGGCGCTTTGCGATCTGGCATCGCCGGACGATTTCGAGGCAGCGTTGAAGCGGGAGGCGGCCGGCCGCGCGATCGGTCTCGATCCGCAATTGGGTGCCGCGCGGCTGGCGACCATCGTCGAGGCGGCCGGCGGCACGCTCGTCGACATGCCGGACCCGGCGCGGCTGCCCCGCGCGATCAAGAATGCCGGCGAGATTGCCGGCTCGCGGGCCGCTCACCAACGCGACGGCGCGGCGGTTTCGAGCTTTCTCGCCTGGCTCGATCGCCAGCCGCCGGGAAGCGTCACCGAGATCGCCGCAGCCGAGCGGCTGGAAGCGTTGCGCGCCGAATACGGTGAACGGGACGGGCATCCCTTGAAGGACATTTCCTTCGACACGATCGCCGGTTCCGGCCCAAACGGCGCGATCGTGCATTATCGTGTCAACCGGGGCAGCGACCGGCCTCTCTGGGAGGGCGAGCTCTTTCTGCTCGACTCCGGCGCCCAGTACGAGGACGGCACCACCGACATCACCCGCACGATTCCGATTGGCCAGCCGAGCGCCGAGATGCGGACGAAGTTCACGCTGGTGCTGAAAGGCATGATCGCCATCGCAACGGCGCGGTTTCCCAAGGGGACACGCGGCGTCGATCTCGACCCGCTGGCCCGGATTGCGCTGTGGAAGGCCGGCTGCGACTACGCCCACGGCACCGGTCATGGCGTCGGGTCATATCTCGCCGTGCATGAGGGCCCGCAGTCCATCTCCAAGCGCGGCATGGCGGTGCTCGTAGCCGGCATGATCCTATCCAACGAACCTGGCTATTATCGCGAGGGCGCTTACGGCATCCGGATCGAGAATTTGATCCTGGTCGAGCCCGCGACGACCGTAGAGGGCGGCGATCTTCCGATGCATTCCTTCACGACATTGACGCTCGCGCCGATCGACCGCCGGCTCATCGAGCCGACGCTGATGAACGGAGAGGAAGTCGACTGGGTCGATGCCTACCACGCACGCGTGCGAGGGACGCTCGCCCCGTTGATGCGGGCCGAGGACCGGGGTTGGCTGGAGGCGGCGACACGCCCCGTCCGCGCGGCCTGACAGCTCCGCCGGGCCTTTCCATCGGGCGGCGTCGCCGTTCCGCCTCAGCGGCAGAGGCGGCGCCGGCCGTTATAGGGCTGGAAGGTTCCCGAGCGCGCGTCGAACGACCGGTACTTGGCCGCGCAATAGCGATACCACTCGCCTGTCCAGGCGGCCGGCCTGCCGCTGTAGTAGCGCGGGGCGGCCCGATAATAACGCGGTGCCGGACGGTAGTAGCGTGGCTGGCTGGCGATCGCTGCGCCGATGCCGAGGCCCACGATACCGCCGATAATCGCCGCGCCGCCGGAACCGAGGCCCCGGTGGCGACGGTAGTAACGGCGGTTGCCGCGGAAGCCACGATGGCCCCCCTCATAACGACCTCCCCGGTAATATCGACCGCCGCCAAAGGAGCCGCCGCCATAGTGACCGGCCTCCGCCTGCGATATCCCGACGAGGGGTGTGTTGGCGGGCACTGCGGCCGGGGCGAGCGAGAGCGCAAGCGCCAGAGTGAGGGATTTGACCGCAAATGGTTTGAAGAACTTCATGTCGACCTCCTGCATTACCAATGCTTTAACACTTATGTAACGATTGGGAAGCTGAACGGCTCCTGAACAAAATGGGCGCTCACGAAAGCGTGGTCGGGAGCCCCGAACCGCCGGGACTGTGATAGCCCTCAGCACGCCCCTTGCCGGTATGTCCCCGCGCGACAGGTGAAGGGCGCGGCGCTGTATCGCCACCCATGACTCGAAAGGCCGATTGCCATCATGTCCGACAACCCGTCTTCATTGCCGCAAACGCCCCATTTGATCTATTTCGCCGATCCCATGTGCTCATGGTGCTGGGGCTTCGCGCCGGTCATGGATGCGATCGCCGAACGTTATCCGGATTTAGCAGTCCGCCTCGTGCTGGGCGGCCTCAGGCCGTTTACCGACAAGCCGATGGACGCGAGCGCCAAGGCAGATATCCGCAACCATTGGGAGCACGTGCGCGACGCCTCGGGCCAGCCCTTCGACTTTGCCTTTTTCGAGCGGGACGGCTTCGTCTACGATACCGAACCGGCCGCGCGGGCGGTTGTGACCGGCCGCCAGCTCGGATCCGAGAAGGCCATCGCGCTCGAACACAGGATCGCGCGGGCATTCTATGCCGAGAACCGCGACGTCACCGAATCCGACACACTGGCCGATCTGGCGGCTGAATTGGGCTTCGATCGCACGGCATTTGTGGCGGCGTTCGCGCGCGAGGAAACCAAACAGGAAACCCTGGGCGATTTCGCGCTGTCCCAGCGCGCCGGCGTCACCGGCTTTCCAACCCTGATCGCCGGGCCGCAGGCGGATGGCAATTACGCCCTCGTCACCGCCGGCTATCAGCCGCCCGAACCGATCCTCGCCCGGATAGGGTCGTGGCTCGCGCAAGTCGATCCGGCGGCATGAGGAGTTCTGATTAGGAGCGCCGCTCCCGGGGTCGTTGATCGTCGAGCTTTTTTCGCCGAGACCGGAACGGAAATATTGACAATAATGGAACAGATCGCAGGTTGCGTGGTTACGCCACGCCAAGGCCGACAAAGCCTCTGCTGTGGCAGCATGGCTGAACGTCTTACGGAACGGGACGATTTGTGGCAGTGAAGGGTTGGCGCAATGCCGCCCTGGGGGCATGGCGGATGGATGCGATAGAGAAGTCCGTAACGCATATCGGCCCGTCGGTCCCCGTCTTCCTGAGCGGGGGTGGCAAGATGGGCGCGCTTATCCGGGCGCATATGTGGCGGGATTCGCCGCTCGGTCCCCCACAGGACTGGTCGTTGCCGTTGCTGACGACCGTGCGAACGCTGCTTGGCTCGAAGGTTCCCATGCTGGCCGCATGGGGCCCCGACCTGCGCGTCCTGTACAACGACAGTTATGCGCCGCTCCTGAACGACCGGCATTGCGACGCACTAGGCCGCCCTTTGGCGCAGGTATGGGAGGAGATCTGGTCGGGCGTGCGACCCTTCGTTGAAGGCGCCCTCGCGGGTGAGACGACGGGGGCCGACAACCTGCCGATCGTCATTCCAGGTGGCCTCGAAGAGCAGCGGTATTTCAGCTTCTCCTGTTCGCCGGTCTACACTCAGAGCGAAACGGTCGGCGGCATTCTGGTGATCAGCGTCGAAACCACCGGCGACGTGCTGGCCGATCGACGCCTGAATTTTCGGATAGCGCTGAAGGACCGGCTCCGCGATCTGGACGATCCGCGTGAGGTGATGTTTGCCGCCGCCGAAATCCTCGGCCTTCATCTGCGTGCAGATCGTGTGGGCTATGCCGAGATCGAAGCCGACACCATGTTTTTCGTTGAACGCGATTGGTGCGACGTCGGCATGCCGAGTCTCGCCGGCCGCCATCGCCTCGACGATTTTGGCCCGGCGCTGATCGCGGAGTTCCGCGCCGGCAATGCGGTCGCGTTCGCTGATGTTCTGATGGAGCCGTTGACATCGGGCGAGGGCGTCGCCGAAGCCTTCCATTCGGTCAGCACCCGCGCGGCGATTACCATGCCGCTCGTCAAGAACGGAACCTTGGCCGGGGTCCTTTACGTACACGACCGGGAACCCCGGCATTGGACAGAATCCGAAAAAGGACTCGTACGCGAGGTCGCCGAGAGCACTTGGGCGGAGGTCCAGCGTGCGCGGTCGGAATCGGCCCTGCGCGAAAACCACCGGCGGCAGGACCTGCTGCTGCGTTTGCTGGATGGGCAACGCAAGACGCATGACGACCAATTCATTATGCAGGCCGCTGCCGAAGCGGTTGGCCGACATCTCGTCGTCGATCGGGTCGGTTTCTTCGAGATGGCGGAAGATGACACGCTTCAGTTTCTGTCGGGGTGGACCGATGGCCGGCTGCCGCTGTTGACGGTCCCTTTGCCGTCCATCGGCATCGGCACAGGCTATTTGGCCGAGGTTCGGGCCGGCAAGACGCTGGGCATCAGCGATACGCGAGCGGATCCGCTGACCGCGGACTCGTTGTTCGGCGAGATCGGGACCGTTTCGCTGATCGGTGCGCCGATCATTCGCGAGGGCCGCTGGCAGGCCGGCCTTTACGTCAATCACGCCGAGGCGCGTGCGTGGACGGACGACGAGATTGGCCTTGTCCGGGAAGTCGCCGACCAAACCTGGGACGCCGTCGAACGCGCCCGGGCAGAGCGGGCGCTGCAGGGCAGCGATGCGCGTCTGCATCTCGCCCTCGATGCCGGTCGCATCGGGGCCTGGTCGCTCGACATCGGCCGCGACAGCGCCGATCGCACACCGCGACATGATGCGATCTTCGGCTACGAGACGCCGGTGGTAGAGTGGAGCTTCAAGCGCTTCCTCGACCATGTCCTGCCCGAGGAGCGCGACCGGGTCCAGTCATGTTTCCAATCCGCGGTCGAAGGTCAGACCGAGTGGCACCTGGAATGTGGCATCGAACGGGCGGACGGCGCGCGGCGACAGATCGAGGTGAGCGGTCGTCCGCAGCGCGACGCCGCGGGCACCGTCATCGGCTTCATTGGGGTGGTCATCGACATTACCGAGGCAAGGCAAGCGGAGGAGCGGCAGGCTCTGCTGGTTCGCGAGCTGCATCACCGTGTGAAGAACAATCTCGCCACTGTGCAGTCGATCATCAACTTCACCTTCCGCACATCCGAGAGCATGGAAACATTTCAGGCCGGCATCGGCAATCGGATCGGCGCCCTGGCAAGAAGCCATACACTGTTGACCGACAATGAATGGAACGGGGCGGAACTGGAGCACATTCTCCGCGCGGAGCTGGAGCCCTATGACGACGGCGGACGGCTGCAACTCGAGGGGCCGCCTTTCTTTCTGCCCGCCGATGCGGCCGTGCCACTCGCCATGGCGGTCCACGAATTGACTACGAACGCCGCCAAATATGGAGCCCTGTCGGTCGAAGAGGGTCGGTTGGACATCCGATGGATGACCGAGGCCTCGCAGGAAGGGCGCAAGCTGAGCCTGGATTGGATCGAGAGGGACGGTCCGCCGGTCTCCCTGCCTACCCGGCGAGGATTCGGAACGACTCTGCTCGAACGGCTGCTGGGGCGTCAACTCGCGGGCGGTGTCGAAATCAAATACCTGCCGCAAGGCGTTCAGGTCCGTATCGAGGCATTGATCCAGAATTCCTGAAACCGGCCGGCTTCCGGCAACGTTGGGGGCGGCTCACGCCCATCTGCGGCGGCGGCGGAACCGATCGAACCGCGTTCTGGTAGGCCAGACCATTGCCATGGGGCCAAGCGCTCTCTACCTCCCAACAGAAGCAACGCCACAACACCATAGCGGAGACGATCCATGTCCACTTCAGGTCCCGGCCGGCAAGGCCCCAACCGAATGCTCGACGAGTTCGCGCGGATGATGACCGACGCCGCCGGTGCCGCCCAAGGGGTGCGCCGTGAGGTGGAGACGGTGTTCAGGGCTCAGGGCGAGCGCTTCCTCAACCAGATGGACCTTGTCCAACGCGAGGAATTTGAAGCTGTTCGCGACATGGCCGCGAAGGCGCGCATGGAGAACGAAGTCCTGAAGAAGCGGCTCGATGACCTTGAGGCACGCATGCCCAGTGCCAAGCCGAAGGCCGGCTGAAGGTTCTCCACAGGCAATCAACAGCTTTCGAACAACCTGTGGTCGAACCGGATTATCCTTTGCCGAGAGTCGCTTAAGACTCCCGGCGAGGCTCTTCTCCGGGGTGCAAAAATCGTTTGAGGGTGAATATTTGGTTAACGCCCCTTAGCGCGAGGACTCGCGGTCTATATGCTGATTCATAAGGGTGATTCGACGCTGTGCGGTGGCGGTGTCACCCCTGCGGGGCGCCTTGGCGGCAATCGGCATCCCCGCCGAATTGGATACGGGGACGTGGACATGAGTCTGATTGAATTTGCCTCTTTGAGGCAGTCTCATCCGGTCGATATGATCGAATGGGTCGCTGCGGCTCGGGAATGGGCGTTCGAGCGCTCGGGCGACGACGAGATCGCGGTGGCGGTGGCCGGAGTCTGGACCGATTACTCGGTTTCGTTCTCCTGGCTGGAGAATATCGAGGCGCTGCATTTGGGCTGCGCCTTCGACCTCAAGATCCCCGCGCATCGTCGTTCCGAAGTGCTCCGGCTACTGGCGCTGATCAACGAGAAGCTGCTCGTCGGGCATTTCGACCTCTGGCAGCAGGAAGGGGCGGTGATGTTCCGCCACGCACTGCTGCTGTCCGGCGGCGCCGAGCCGACCAGCCAGCAGGCCGAACGGATGCTGGCGACGGCGCTGGAAAGCTGCGAGCGCTTCTATCAAGCATTTCAGTTCGTCGTGTGGGCCGACAGGATGGCCGACGATGCGCTGGCTTGCGCGATTTTCGAGACCGAAGGCGAAGCGTGAGTATGGCCGGCGCGCAGCAGCGCATCCTGCTTCTGGGCGGCGGCAACATGGGCGCGGCGCTGCTTGGCGGCTGGCTGGAAAGTGGGCTGGAACCATCGCGCGTGCTCGTCGTCGATCCAAAGATCGGCGATGCCTTGCGCCCGCTGATCGACCGCTACGGCGTGCGCCATGCGACAGGTGTCCCGGGTGAGGCGTTCGACGTCGTGCTTTTGGCGGTCAAGCCGCAGGTGATGGGGGAGGCGCTTCCGGCGTTGCGCGCGGCGCTCAAGCCGGCAAGCCTCGTGGTGTCGATCGCCGCCGGCACAAGCGTCGGGACTATCGAAACGCAACTCGGCGAAAGGCCCGTGGTGCGCGCCATGCCGAACACGCCGGCGTTGATCGGTCGGGGCATCACGGGTGCCTACGCCAATGCGCGGGTCGAGGCCGCGCGGCACGCCGTGGCGGACGGTCTTCTGTCGGCGAGCGGCCCGGTGGAATGGGTCGAGAGCGAGGCCCTGATCGACGCGGTCACCGGCGTCTCGGGCAGCGGCCCGGCCTATGTGTTCTACCTCGCCGAATGCTTGGCGAAAGCCGGCGAAGCGGCGGGACTGCCGGCCGATCTCGCGATGCGGCTGGCGCGGCACACGGTCGCCGGCGCGGGCGAGTTGATGATCCGGTCCGAGGACCAGCCGGAAAAGCTGCGCCGGAACGTCACCTCGCCGAATGGCACTACCCAGGCCGCGCTCGATGTCTTGATGGCGGACGACGGCCTGGCGCCGCTGATGCGGCGCGCCGTCGGCGCCGCGCGCGACCGTGCCGAGACATTGTCGAAGGAGTAGGCGAATGTCGGCAGGCAAGGGTCCGGCGCCGGAAATCGGCTTCGACGATTTCATGAAGGTCGATATCCGCGTCGGCACGATCGTCGAGGCGGCGCCGTTTCCCGAAGCGCGCAAGCCGGCGTTTCGCCTGACCATCGATTTCGGCGCGCCGATCGGCCGCAAGAAATCCTCCGCCCAGATCACCAAGCATTACGACGCCGAGGCGCTGGTCGGCCGGCAGGTGCTCGCCGTCGTCAATTTCCCGCCGCGGCAGATCGGCCCAATGATGTCGGAGGTGCTCACCCTCGGCGTCCCGGACGCGGCGGGCGAGGTCGTGCTGTTAGCGCCGGGCCACACCGTGCCCGACGGCGGCCGGATGTTCTGAGTCGGCCTAAGCCGGCACGCGAATGAGCGCGCGCAGGCCGCCGAGATCGCTGTCCGACAGGAGAATGTCGCCGCCGTGGCTGCGGGCGATATCGCGGGCGATCGCAAGGCCGAGGCCAGTGCCGCCGCTGTCGATGTTGCGGGCGGTGTCGAGCCGCACAAACGGCTTGAAAACTTCCTCGCGCTGTTCGGCGGCGATCCCGGTGCCGTTGTCCTCGACGGTGATGGTCAGCCACCGCCCCTGGTGGTTGGCGCGGACGCGGACGCGGTCACCGTGGCGCAAGGCGTTGGTGACGACGTTGGTCACCATGCGGGTGAAGGAATCCGGCCGCACCGCGAGGCGCGGATCGCCGACGATTTCGACCGAGATCTGCTTGCCCTTCAATTTGGCTTCGGTCCGGAATTTGCCGAGCACCGGGACAAGGTCGAGTTCACCGACCTCCTCGGCCGCCTCGTCCTTGGCAAAGGCGAGATAACCCTCGAGCATGCGCTGCATTTCGTCGACGTCGGCGTTCAACTCGTCTTGATCTTCGCCTTCGCCGAGCAGGGCAAGCTGCAGCCGGAAACGCGTCAGGATGGTCCGCAGATCGTGGCTGACGCCGGTCAGCATGGCTGTGCGCTGTTCCATCTGACGCTCGATTCGGTCGCGCATCTGGATAAAGGCAAGCGAGGCGCGCCGGACCTCCGAAGCGCCGCGCGGGCGAAAGTCCGGCGGCATTGGCTGGCCGCGCCCGAAACCTTCGGCCGCCGCGGCCAGAGCCTGGATCGGACGGATCTGGTTGCGTAGAAACAGGATGGCGATGATCATCAGCACCAACGATGTTCCGACCATCCACACCAGGAAAATATGGGTGTTCGAAGCATAGGCGGAGTTGCGCGGCGCGAACACGCGCAAAACCTTGTCGTCCAGCTGGATGCGGACTTCGACGATCTTGGATTGGCCGACCGTGTCGATCCAGAACGGTCGTCCGATCCGGTCGGTGATCTCCTCGCTGAGGATGCCGTCGAGGATGTTGAAGAACGGCTTGGGAGCCAGAGGGGGCAGGGGACCCGGCGGGAGCACCGAGACGTTGAGGCCAAGCCGGTTGCGGGCAATGCCGATGACCTGGGAATAGTCGCTGCCCGGCGGCTGTGCTTCGACGAGGTCGGTAATAGCCGCGATGTCGCGCACCACGGCGGTCGACAGCCTATGGGTCACGAGCTGCCAGTGCCGCTCCATGAACACCACCGTCACCACGCCTTGTAGCAGGACCACCGGTGCGATGATGATGATCAGGGAGCGTGCATAGAGCCCCTTCGGCATGAAACGCTGGGTGATGCGGGGAATATGTCGCAGGGGCCCCCGCCAGATGTCGATCGTCGGCAGCTTGCCCCACGGCCAGCGCGGCCGCCACGCGCGGCGCCGGGTAGACGCCCCGAACCGCCACGGCCGCTTTTGGATGAGGCGTTCGAGCAGGGTCACGACCGCTCCGGCCTCAATCCGTGTTCAGGCGATAGCCGATGCCGCGCACCGTCTGAAGCCACAGGGGATTTGCCGGGTCGCTTTCGATCTTCCGACGCAGGCGGTTGATCTGAACGTCGACGGTGCGCTCGCCAACCTCCGTCTCGTCTGCAAGAAGATCCTGACGCTGGATCGTCTCGCCCGGATTGCCGGCGAACTGGCACATCATCTCTTGCTCGCGTTCGGTCAGGCGGATGATCTCCGGCCCGCGTTTGAGTTCGCGGCGCGACAGCGTGAAGGTGAACGGGCCGAAGCGCACATGTTCCAGTTTTTGGATCGGGGCCTGGCTCCCGCGCCGCAGGATGTTGTTGATGCGCAGCAGCAGTTCGCGTGGATCGAACGGCTTCGGCAGATAATCGTCGGCGCCGGCTTCCAGTCCTTCGATCCGCTGCTCGGTCTCCGAACGCGCCGTCAGCATCAGCACCGGCGATTGTCGGTCGGCGCGGAACGAGCGCACCAGTTCGATGCCATTCTCCCCGGGCATCATCACATCGACGATCAGGAGATCGAAGTCGAGCCCCTCCAGGATTCGCCGGGCCTCCCTGGCATTAGCGGCCATCGAGACGCGAAAATTCTGCTCCGACAAGAACCGCGACAGCAGCGAGCGGATGCGGCGGTCGTCGTCGACGACGAGAATGTGGGGGGCATCGTCTCCGAGCGAAGTCATCTCGCCCGAGGTCTCCCCGGCGAACTCGTTCATAGCGGGTCTTTCCAATTGATGCCTTGCTTCTTGAACCACTCGCGCGTCGCCGGCCGGTCCGCCGCCATCTGCCTGAGAAAGGCGCCGATCGGCGCCGCGTCGGAGGGCGCGGCATCGCTCAACGCCGCGTCGATGCGACGTGCCTGCTCCCGCGAGAGCTCCAGCGTCAGCTCGCGCCCCTTCACGGTCGGATAGAGGCAGCGCTGTCGGCGATCCTCCACCCCCGGCATCTGACGGATGAAGCCATCGTCGATGAGCTGGCGCAACACCCGCGACAGCGATTGCTTGGTGATCTGCAAGAGGTCGAGGAGATCGGTGATGGTCATGCCGGGCGCGCGGTTGACGAAATGCAGGATTCGGTGATGGGCGCGCCCGAACCCGTAGCGGGCCAGAATCGAATCGGCATCGGCGGTGAATTCGCGATAGGCGAAGAACAGCAACTCGATCATCCGGAAGTCCGGATTTCCGAAGGTCGGCAGGGGCTCCCGCACAATGGCTTCGGCGGCATTGTCCGTGCGCACGTCGGAGGTCAGAGCAGCATCCATAATTTAGGTCAGCACTATTGACGTAATTTCCTACCATTGTTACACCGGACGGCGAAGAGTGGAAACCGTCGCTGGTCCGCCATGAATGGGCCAGGGACATTGACGCGGATCCACCCCTCGGCCGACAGTCGACCGCCGCCAGACGATGATAGGGAGGACGCCGGAACCGGCGTCGCGAGCACCATGAGCAATGTTCCATTCGACCAGCTTGAGGGCGAAATCTGGTTCAACGGCCAGTTCGTGCCCTGGAAGGACGCCAAGATCCATGTGCTGACGCACGGGCTGCATTATGCCAGCGCCGTCTTCGAGGGCGAGCGGGCCTACGGCGGCACGGTTTTCAAGCTGCGCGAGCACACCGAGCGCTTGATCGCGTCGGGGCGCATGCTCGGCTTCGCGCTGCCCTACAGCGCCGACGAGATCGACGCGGCGACGAATGAACTGCTCGAGCGGCAGGGTTTCGCCGACGCCTATGTCCGGCCGATCGCCTTCCGTGGCTCGGAGATGATGGGCGTCTCGGCCCAGAAGAACCGCATCAACGTGGCCATCGCCATCTGGCAGTGGCCGAGCTATTTCGATCCCGAGCAGCGCATGAAGGGCATCCGGCTGGATCTGGCTGAGTATCGCCGGCCGGACCCGCGCACCGCGCCCTCCAAGGCCAAAGCCACGGGCCTTTACATGATTTGCACGATCTCCAAGCACGCGGCCGAGGCCAAGGGCTATGCCGACGCCATGATGCTCGACTGGCGCGGCCAGGTGGCCGAGGCGACCGGCGCCAACGTCTTCTTCGTCAAGGACGGCGTTCTGCACACGCCGACGCCGGATTGCTTCCTCGACGGCATCACTCGCCGCACCGTGATCGATCTCGCGCGCCGCCGCGGCATCGAGGTCAGGGAGCGGGTGATCATGCCGGAGGAACTGGCGAGCTTCGAGGAATGCTTCCTTTGTGGCACGGCGGCCGAGGTGACGCCGGTCTCCGAGATCGCCGACTGGCGGTTCACCCCCGGCGAGACGACCCGGCGGCTGGTCGACGATTACACCGACGCCGTACAACTGAAGCGCGCGGCGGCGGAGTAGGGCGCCCGGCGGGCCGGCCGGACGGCGATGCGGCAATGATCCCCTGGCAAAAGCTCGACAGCGCGACGATTCCCGGAACGACCGGTGAGCTCCGGCTGATGCGGCGCGGCACCGAGTTCTCGATCATGCTCGGCGACAACGAGCTGATGAACAGCCGCCTCTCAGGCTCGGAAGAAGCGCTCGCGCGCCTGTCCTGCGAGAGGATCGCCGACCGGGCGAAGCCCAACGTCCTCGTCGGCGGGCTCGGCATGGGGTTTACGCTCCGCGCCGTCCTGTCCCATCTCGGCGGCGACGCCAGCGTGATCGTCGCCGAGCTTGTGCCGGCGGTGGTCGCCTGGGCGAAAGGCCCGATGGCGCATCTCGTCGACGGGAGCCTCGATGACCCACGCGTCAGCATTGCGGTAACGGACGTCGCCGAGCTCATTCGCGGCGGCAAGGCAGCCTATGACGCGATCCTCCTGGATGTCGACAACGGCCCCGAGGGCCTGTCGAGCCGCGCCAATGACGGCCTCTACGATCTTGGGGGATTGGAAGCGGCGCGACACGCGCTGCGTCCCGGCGGGGTGCTGGCTGTCTGGTCGCAGGGACCCGACAGCGGCTTTACCGGACGGCTTCGCCGGGCCGGCTTCAGGGTCGACGAGCAGCGGGTGCGCGCCAGCCGCAAGGGGCGAGGCGCTCGGCACGTCATCTGGATCGCGGCTGCATAGGTCCGCGCTCGCGGAGGCCACGTCCAAACGTTTCGCGAAAGCTTTCCCAGAGCCAAGCAGCATTTGCGCCAAGGGGCAGCGGCGGTTATCCCGTGCTCAACATGGCGGCCGCGCAATCCTGGCTAAGGCGGGACATCAACGCCGACGCCCAACTGGTTGAGGAGACTCCCGTTTTGACACAACTCAGCGCCGAGATCGTGCCCGTCACGCCGTTTCAGCAGAACTGCTGCATCCTCTATGACACCGAGGCCAAGACCGGCGTCGTGGTCGACCCCGGCGGCGATGTCGAGCGGATCGTCGCGGCGATCGAGGCCGCCGGCATTGCCATCGAGGCGATCTGGCTGACCCACGGCCATATCGACCACGCGGGCGGTGCCATGGAGTTGAAGGAACGGCTCGGCGGCGACATCGTCGGACCCCATCGGGACGACGCGTTTCTGCTGTCAGCCCTGGAGGATCAGGCGCTGATGTTCGGCGTCGGCGGAGCGGTGCGCAATTGCACGCCGGACCGCTGGCTGGAGGAGGGCGAGACCGTCGGCTTCGCCGGGCATGTCTTCGAGGTGCTGCACACGCCGGGCCACGCGCCCGGCCATGTCGTGTTCTTCCATCGCCAGGCGAAGTTCCTGCATGCCGGTGACGTGTTGTTTGCCGGCTCGATCGGACGCACCGACCTTCCCGGCGGCGACCACGCTGCCCTGATCCGCTCGATCAAGCAGAAGGTCCTGCCGCTCGGTGACGATGTCGGCTTCATCTGCGGTCACGGGCCGGGCGGACGCCTCGGCGACGAGCGGCGCACTAACCCGTTTCTGACCTGATAGCCGCGCCCCGCCGGGACCGGCGGTCAGCCGCCGGTGCAGAATAGCGAATTGCCCGCCGCGTCCATATAGGTGCCGAAATTCGGATCGAAGCTGGGATACGCGCGGGTGCAAGCGCTCAGCCATTCCCGCGTCCACGGCTCGCCAGAGCGTGCCTTGCGCACAGGGCGCGCGCTTCGATCCAACTTTGCGGCGGCATGTCGGTCATAGTTTGGAGCGATGCGGATGATCTTCGCGCCGCCGGTCTCGATGATGTCGATGCCGGAAGCCGGCATGGGACGGCGATCCAGCCGTTCGCGCGCCACGTCGATGACTCGCGGTCCGTTCGGCATGGCGCCGAGGCCGTCGTGACGCTTCCATGCCGAGGCGCGGGAGGGCAGGGCGCGGCGATCGGAGGATCCGGTGGATATCATCGTGAAGGAACCCTGCGAGCGTGCCGAGGCCCCCTGTTTCTCCACTGCGCGCCAGGCACGATTTCGCCCACGCACGGTGAGCACGTCGAAATTCGGCTTGCGTTTGATCGACCCACCGTCCTCCAGAAACTCCTCCCGTTCATTGGTGGAATAGATATCGGGAGCGGTTCGGATGCCGCCCCCATCCTCGATCAACTCTTCCCGCTCGTCCGTGACGTAGATATCGGGCGCAGTCCGGATGCCACCGCCATCCTCGAGAAACTCCTCGCCCTGAGCGGAAAAGTCGATGATCTGGGCGGTTCTGACGTCGCGATTACTGTTGTGGGACGTTTCGCTCGAAGCGGGCCCCGAGGCCAGCATCAGAAAGGACAGCGCGGCTGCGGTCGTGCGAATTGCCGAGCGATTTCGGGTTTGCATGACGATCTCCCGTTTAGGCCCCTTGCGAGGCGTTCGGCAGAGCCCTTGCACGTGGCGTGCCAGACGATTCTGTTCCATTCCGGCACTCCACCACGGAGGTGTGAGACAAAAAAGCCCACCGTGCGATGCGCGGCGGGCTATCCCAAGCTATTTTTGTGCCGTTACGGCACTTTCGCGCCGGTTTCATCGGCGCTTCCGTCCGCCGTCAGTCGGCCGCTTCGAGGTTGACCGCCTTGGGGCCCTTGCCGCGCTTGTCGGGTTCGGTTTCGTACGAGACCTTCTGGTTCTCCTCCAGGCCAGGCAGGCCGGATGCCTGCACTGCCGAGATATGAACGAAGATGTCCACGCCGCCGTCGTCCGGCTTGATGAAGCCGAAGCCCTTCTCGGTATTGAAGAATTTGACCGTCCCGGTTTGTGCCATTATCGGAGTCCTTATCCTGGCATTACGTGTCGCCGTGTGGCGGTGGCAGGCAAGTCTTGACGAGGAAGGGAACCGATACATCGTGGTATCCGGTTTCGGTATACCACCCGGAGGAGGCGCCCCCGATACGCAGTTCGTCCATTACCTTTGTTCGCGAAATTGCCCAAACATCCCTTGAATGCTATCCCGCGCCGGGCGTTGCAAGTAAAAGTTTCTTGGCAAGCTTCACGTTTCATTTCGGGACAGGCGGTCTCACCCTGCCTCCCGCACCGTCCACTGTTCAGGCTCATGCGTTCCATGTCGTTACTCTTCGCCGGCTTTTCTTCCTTTCCAAGCGCGCCGCGCAATCCGACCGAGGATCTGGCGCGTGCGTTGCAGTGCGAGCGAGTCCGCTCCGATGGTCTCCACGCTGAGATTCTGCCGGTCGAGTGGGAGGGGAGCTGGTCGCGGCTCAAGGCGGCAATCGAAGCCGTGCACCCGACGACCGTCGTGTTGTTCGGCCTCCACCAGCGCGCCGAACGCCTTCGCATCGAACTGGTCGCGCGAAATCGTCGCGAGCTCGGCCATGCCGACGCGGTCGGCGGCTTCCCGTCTGGACCGGCGGTGCTGGACGGTCCGCAGTCGCTGCCCGCAAATCTGCCGTGGAACGACGTCGCTGCCGCCTTGCGCAGTGCCGGCGCCTCCTTCGAGTGGTCGACCAATGCCGGCGGCTATCTCTGCAACGATACGTTCTACCGCCTAGCCCATCATGCCACCGCGCTCGGCGTGCGGCGTTATGGTTTCATCCATGTTCCGCTGAGCGACGAGGCGGTGGCTGACACCGTCGCGAGCGAAGCGGTGCCGGACGTGTTCTGCAGCGTTCCGGCGGCAACCATCGAACGGGCGGCACGGGCGCTGGCGGCGGCGCTCAATGCCGGCGCGGACGCGAGCCAGGAAGCGTATTTATGAGCGGGTTCGACGAAGCGGCGTTGACGGACGCCTATGAAAGGGCGCTTTCGCTGGAAAAGGCTGGCGCGCACGCAGCCGCAGCCGAAGCCTATCGCGAGTGTCTGGCGATCGATCCCGAGGACCATGGCGGCGCGGCAGTCCGCATCGCGGCGATGGGTCTTGGCGAAGCCCCGGAATCGGCCGGCGAAGCCTATGTGGCGACGCTGTTCGACCAGCATGCCGAAGCGTTCGATGACATTCTGGTGCGCCAGCTCGGCTACGGCGTTCCAGCGCTGATGGCTGCTCGGCTCGCGGAGATCGCCCCTAGTCCCTACCAGCGTGTGCTCGATCTCGGTTGCGGCACAGGGCTTGCCGGCGAGGCGCTGCGTGACCGGGCGACGACACTGATCGGCGTCGATCTGTCGGAAGGCATGATCGAGACGTGTTTCGACAAGGGCATCTACGACGATCTCTATATCGGAGAGGCGGTCGGCTTCCTCGGAGACTTCGACGAAGAAGAACCGTTCGACCTGATCGTTGCCGCCGACGTGCTGCCTTATCTCGGCGGCCTCAACGCGCTGTTTTCCGGAGTCGCCGCACGGTTGGCGCCCGGCGGAATTTTCGGATTTTCAACCGAGACGCTGTCCGAGGCGACATTTGCCGGACGCGACTTCATGGTCGGCCCGCACCAGCGCTTCCATCACCGCGAGACGTATCTGCTGGACCGGCTCGCCTCGCATGGTTTCGATTGCCTGGAATGCGGACCGATCGTCGTCCGTCTCCAGGAGGGGCAGCCGGCCCCAGGCCATCTGGTGCTGGCGCGGCGTCGGGACTGCTGAGCCGACACTGCCTCAGATTTATAAGGCGGCGGCGGGGGCGCTTCACGAGCCTTGCCGGCCATCCCCGCCGCTGATCGCCAAGTCAGGCCGAAACGACCGTCTGCCTCTGCTCGCCGAGGCCTTCGATTCCGAGCGTCATGACGTCGCCCACCTTGAGATACTTCGGCGGCTTCATACCCATCCCGACTCCCGGCGGCGTGCCGGTCGAGATCACGTCACCAGGCATCAACGTGAGAAACTGCGACAGGTAAGACACCATGTGCGGCACGTTGAAGATCAGCGTATTGGTGTTGCCGGTCTGGCGGCGTTCGCCGTTGACGTCGAGCCACATGGCGAGATTGTGAACGTCGCCGACTTCGTCGCGGGTCACCAGCCAGGGACCGAGTGGACCGAAGGTGTCGTGGCTCTTGCCCTTGGTCCACTGGCCCATGCGCTTGGTCTGGAAATCGCGCTCGGACACGTCGTTCATGATCGCGAAGCCGGCGACGTGGTCCATCGCGTCGGCTTCGGACACGTATTTCGCCTTGGCTCCGATGATGATGGCGAGTTCGACCTCCCAGTCGAGTGCCTTGGAGCCGCGCGGCATTTCGACGTCGTCGTTGGGACCGCACAGCGCGGACAGCGCCTTGGCGAAGAGGATCGGTTCGCTCGGCGGCTCGGCGCCGGTCTCGGCGGCGTGGTCAGAATAGTTCAGGCCAATGCACAGGATCTTCTGGATCTGCCCGACGCAGGGGCCCATGCGCGGCGTGCCGTCGACCGCGGGGAGACTGGAAGGATCGAGAGCCTTCAGCTTGGCAAGCCCGGCGTCGGAGAGAACCTCCCCGGCGATGTCGCCGACATGGGCGCCAAAATCGCGCAGGGTGCCGTTGGCGTCGATAAGTCCCGGCTTTTCTTTGCCCGAGGGGCCATAGCGAACGAGTTTCATGGTGCGTTGTCCGTCCTTCTAACGTGATGGGCAGGAAAGGCGTCGGCGCCTCAGTAGACGGCGCGGCCGCCGGAAATGTCGAACACCGCGCCGGTCGAGAACGAGCAGTCCTCGGAGGCGAGCCAGGCGATCATCGCGGCGACCTCGGCGGGCTCGACAAAGCGATTGAGCGGGATTTTCGACAGCATGTAGTCGATGTGCTCCTGGCTCATCTGGTCGAAGATCGCAGTGCGCGCGGCGGCCGGGGTGATGCAATTGACCAGGATGCCGGTGTCGGCAAGCTCCTTGCCGAGCGATTTGGTCAGGCCGATGAGGCCGGCCTTCGAGGCCGAATAATGCGAGGCATTGGGATTGCCTTCCTTGCCGGCGATCGAGGCGATGTTGACGATCCGGCCATAGCCCTTTTCCAGCATCAGCGGCACGACCGCACGGCTGGTCAGGAATGGCGCGACGAGATTGACTTCGATGGTCCTGCGCCAGACGTCCGGCTCCAACTCCCAGGTCTTGCCGTTGCCGCCGGTAATGCCGGCATTGTTGACGAGGATGTCGATCGCTCCGGCCTTGGCGAAGGCGTCCTTCGCGGCCGCTGCCACCGCGTCGGCGTCGGTCAGTTCGACCGTCTGGCCGCTGGCCTTCGCACCGAGCTGAGTCACCGCTTCCTCGATCGCCGCGCCATCGACATCCCACAGTACCGCGGAACCGCCGCTGGCGAGAATTCGCTCGGCGGTGGCCAGGCCGATGCCTCGCGCGCCGCCGGTGATGATCGCCGTGCGTCCCTGAAGATCGATGCGGTTCATGAGATCCCCCAATGGCGCCATGCGCCGATTCAACCTTTCGGCCTCATGACATATCGCGGAGAAGCGTGCAATGTATACGTTAAAAATGGCGACCGTTCTGTCGAAGACAGGCATCGTCGTTCCGGCGGATACGGCGATGGTTCTCTCTCCCCCGGGGGCGGGGCCGGTCGATCCGGGGTCGTCAGATCGCCAGGTACTGGAGACGCAATTCCTTGTTGTCGATGATCTCCTGGGCGGTGCCGTCGAAAACCACTTCGCCCATTTCCAGGATGATCGCCCGGTCCGCCAGATGCAGCGCGGCGATGGCGTTTTGTTCGACCAGGATCGTGGTGATGCCCAGCTGTTTGATCTCTTCCAGAATCCGCTCGATCTCCTGCACGATCACCGGAGCCAGGCCTTCATAGGGCTCGTCGAGCAGCAGCAGCTTCACCTCGCGGGCGAGGGCCCTCGCCACCGCGAGCATCTGCTGCTCGCCGCCTGACATCGTCGTGCCTTCCTGGGTGCGGCGCTCCGCCAGCCGCGGGAAGTGATCGTAGATGCGCTCCAGCGTCCAGCCGATGGGCTTTTCGATCTGGGCGAGCTTGAGGTTTTCCTCGACGGTCAGGCCCGGGATGATCCGCCGGTCCTCGGGAACGAGCTGGATACCGGCCTGGGCCGCCTGATAGCTCTGCATTTCGTGCAGCGGCTGGCCTTCCAGCCAGATCTCGCCGCGCTTGAGTTCGGGTTGCCCGGCGCGGGCGATGGTGCGCAGCGTCGAGGTCTTGCCGGCGCCGTTGCGGCCAAGCAGCGCCAGGATCTCGCCCTCGCGCACCTCGAAGGATACGCCCTGGACAATGTAGCTTTCGCCGTAATAGGCGTGCAGGTCCCGCGCGGCGAAGAACGGCGTCGCACCGGTCCCGGCCGCAGGGCGAGGGGAGGCCGGGCGTTCCGTCGTGGCGATGGTCTCGCTCATAGATGCGCTCCCCCGAGATAGGCTTCCTGCACGCGCGGATCGGTCTTGATGTCTTGCGGCGTGCCCTCGGCGATGACGGTCCCCTGCGCCATGACGCTCACGGTGTCGGCGAGCGAGAAGACCACATGCATGTCGTGCTCGATGATCACCTTGGTGATCTTGCGCTTGGCGATCTTCTTCAACAGCTCGACGGTGTTGTTGGTGTCGGCGCGCGACATCCCGGCGGTCGGCTCGTCGAGCAGCAGCAGCTTGGGTTTCTGGACCAGGCACATGGCCAGCTCCAGACGCCGCTTGTCGCCGCGCGACATCGAATTGACGATCTGGTCGCGCTGGTCCGCCAGGTGCAGGTCTTCCAGGATTTCCTCGGCTTCCGCCTCAACCTGTCGGCGGTCCGCCGCGCGCTTCCACAGATTGATGCGGAAGGCCCCGTCCGCCGACGCGAAGGCGGGGATCATGACGTTTTCCATCACCGTCATCTCGCCGAAGACTTCCGGCGTCTGGAACACCCGTGCGATGCCGGCCTGATTGATCTGGTGCGGATGGCGGCCGAGCAGCCCATGGCCGTTGAACTCGACCGAGCCTTCATCCGGAACGATGCGCCCCACCAGACAATTGAGCAGCGTCGACTTGCCGGCGCCGTTGGGGCCGATGATGGCGTGAATCGTCCCTTCCTTGACGTTCAGATTGACGTTGTCGAGGGCCTTGAGCCCGCCGAAGCGCTTGTTGACGCCGCTGATCGCGAGAATATCCATGCCGGTTCCTCTATTCCGCGGCCGAATGGGCCGAGTGCGGCATGTCGGGCATTTGCTTATCGCCTGCCGTCTTCGGCTTGCGGACGATTCCGCCGATCCGCCGCAGCCCTTCCATGATGCCGCCCGGCAGCGCGATCACCAGGATCATGAACAGAAGGCCGAGCGTCAACAGCCAGCCTTCGCCGACGAAGGGGCTGGTGATCGCGACCATCGTCTCCTGCGCCCAGTCTGGCAGGAAGTCGAAGGTACGATAGAGGAAGCTGTCGTTGAACGAGGAGAAGATCTGCTCGAGATATTTCATCACCGCCGCGCCGATGACCGGCCCGAGCAGCGTGCCGACGCCACCGAGGATGGTCATCAGAACGACTTCGCCGGATGCGGTCCACTGCATACGGTCGGCGCCCGCCAACGGGTCGGTGACGGCCAGGAGGCCGCCCGCAAGGCCGGCATACATGCCCGAAATGACAAAGGCGGTCAGCAGATAGGGTCGGGTGTTGAAGCCGGTGAAGGCCATCCGGTTCTGGTTGGATTTGATCGCGAGCAACATCATGCCGAAGGTCGAATTCTTGATCCGCATCGCCAGGAAGAAGGCAAGGATCAAAAGGATCGCGCAGAAATAGAAGCCGGCCCATCCCTGCAATTCGATTCCGAAGAAGTTTGGCGATGGCAGCGACGCGGAGGCGGTGCCGAAGGCACGGTCGATGATCCGCGGATCGCTGCGCGAGATCTGCAGGCCGGTCTCGCCATTGGTGATTGGTGTCAGCACCGAATAGGCGAGGTTGTAGGACATCTGCGCGAAGGCCAGCGTCAGGATCGAGAAGTAGATGCCCGACCTGCGCAGGCTGACGAAGCCGATGGCCAGCGCGAACACGCCGGCGACGAGGATCGCGAAGACCAGCCCGAAGACGGCGTTCATCGACAAGAGCTTGAACATCCAGACCGCGGCATAGGAGCCCGCTCCGAGGAAGGCCGCGTGGCCGAAGGACAGATAGCCGGAGAAGCCGAACAGGATGTTGAAGCCGAGCGCGAAGATCCCGAAGATCGCGAACTTCTGCAGGATGTCCGGATAACCGGCGCCGATCGGCGCCAGCCAGATCGGCATAGTCAGGATCGCCGCCGCGAAAAGCGCGACATAGACATAATCCCCCATCGGCCCCTCGAAGAAGCCGCGCTGGCGCTTGGCTGCCGGCGGAGTCGAACGATGCGGACCGGTCTCGGCGGTCGATACGGAGGGTGAAACAGCGCTGTTCATCGGATCAGACCTCCATGACGCCCTTGCGGCCCATCAAGCCGCGTGGACGGACGAGCAGGACGACGACGGCGACGAGATAAATGATGATCTGGTCGATGCCCGGAACGATGTCCTTGACCTCGGTCAGCGAGGCGAAGGACTGCAGGATTCCCAGCAAGAAGCCGGCAACCACCGCGCCGGGAAGCGATCCCATGCCCCCGACGACGACGACGACGAATGACAAGACGAGGAAATCCATCCCCAGATGGTAGTTCGGCGCGAGGATCGGCGTGTACATGACGCCGGCAAGGCCCGCGACGACCGCGGCCAGCCCGAAGACGATCGAGAACTTGCGGCCGATATTGATCCCGAGCAGGCCGACGGTCTCGCGATCCGCCATCCCGGCCCTGACGACCATGCCGAAGGTGGTCAGTTGCAAGAAGGCGAAGACGGCGGCGATGACGACGAGCGAGAACAGGAAATAGACGATCCGCCACATCGGATAGCTGATGCCCGTGACCCCGAACCATTGGCCAATGTCGGCGCTGCCGGCGAGCAGCGGAGGCGCTGTGAGCGGGATCGGGTTGGCGCCGAAATAGTGCTTGACGATCTCCTGCAACACGATCGCGAGGCCGAAGGTCACTAGGATCTGTTCTGCGTGGCTGCGCTTGTAGAAGAATCGGATGAGGCCGCGCTCCATGGCGAGGCCGATCAGGAGCATGACTGGGATCGCCATCACGACCGACAGGGGGACAGCCCAGTCGACGATCGTGCGGCCAGTGTCTCCCCACCAGATCTCCAGATAGGGAATTTCCTTGTAGGCCTCGAAAAAGGTGACGCTCTCGTCGCGGACGCGTTCGGAGATCGTCAGCAATTTGGTGAAGGCCACAGCACAGAAGGCGCCGAGCATGAACAGCGCGCCATGGGCGAAATTGACGACACCCAGAGTGCCGAAGATCAATGTCAGGCCGAGGGCGATCAGCGCGTAGGCGCCGCCCTTGTCGAGCCCGTTCAAGACCTGAAGAATAATGGCGTCCATAGGTCCCTCTGATCGATTCTATCGATCCTCGCGAAAGCTTGACGGGCCGCCGGCAATTCAACCGGCGGCCCTCATCATGTCAGCCGTGGATCAGGCCGCGCAACCCTTGACTTCCGAGGGGCCGAGTTCACCACCGAAGATCTCCGGATCGTAGGTGACCTCGTCGCGCGGCACGACTTTGACGATCTCCATGAGATCGAACTGGTTGGTCGGCTCCTGCTTGCCGCGCACCACCAGCACATCCTTGAAGCACTGGTGATCGGCGCCGCGATACAGCGTCGGCCCGTTGCCGAGCCCGTCGAACTCGAAGTCCTCGAGCGCCTTGATCAATTCCGGCGGATAGAAGGTGCCGGCAGTCTCGGCGGCGTTGGCATAGAGCAGCGTCTGCGCGTAGCAGGTCTGGGCAGCCTGCGACGGCGGCCGACCATAGGCCTCGCCGAACGACTTGGAGAAGGCCTTGGAGGCCTCGTTGTCGAGTTTCCAATCCCAGTTGGCGGTGCCGAGAATACCCTTCACCGCTTCACCGGCGCCCTGCGCCATCAACTCGGAGAACAGCGGCACGACGATCTCGAACTGTTTGCCGTTGACCTGCTTGCTCTTCATGTCGAACTGAGTGACGGCCTGACGCAGCGAATTGACCATGTCGCCGCCGTAGTGGTTGAGGATCAGGACATCCGCGCCGGAATTGAGCACGGGCGTCAGATATTGCGAGAAGTCGCCGGCACCGAGCGGCGTGCGAACGGCCTGCGCCGTTTTCCAGCCGAGCGCCTCGGTGGCGTTCTTGATCGATTCTTCCTGGGTCCAGCCCCAGGTGTAATCGGCCGTCAGGTGGTAGGCGACACGATCCTTGCCGTATTCCTCGGCGAGCACCGGTCCGAGTGCCTGCCCCGACATGTAGGCGTTGAAGAAATGGCGGAAGCCGTAGCGCCGCTTGTCTTTGCCGGTGGTGTCGTTGGAGTGGGTCAGACCCGCCATGAAGATGACGCCCATCTCCTGGCAGAGCGACTGCACCGCGATAGCGACGCCCGAGGACGAGCCGCCGGTGATCATGATCGCGCCGTCGGCCTCGATCATCCGCTTGGCCGAGGCCCGCGCCGCGTCCGACTTGGTCTGGGTGTCGCCGGTGACGAAGGCGACCTTTTTGCCGAGAATGCCATTACCCTTGAGGTTGGAAGGTTTGAACAGCGGAATCAGCCCGCCATCGCCTTCGCCATTCAGGTGCTTGACTGCCAGCTCGTAGGCCCGCAACTCGTCGGCGCCTTCGTCGGCATAGGGACCGGACTGGGGGACGTTGAAACCGAGGGTGACCGTGTCGCCGTTCGGATTGTTGCAAAAAGCCTGATCCTGCGCCCAGGCGCCACGTGTGAAGACGTGCGGCATGGCGAGGCCGGCGCCAACGCCGACGCCTGTCGTGAGTAACTGCCGACGGGTCCATCCGTCCTTGAAAAATGCCATTGGTGACCTCCCGAATTATTGGATTCCAGCCGAGCGCCGGGCGTCGACCGTGTGGCCGCTGAACGCCGACAATCAGCTTGAACACCTGCTATCGTTTCCGAAGTGGGGGCGTTCGCCAATAGTACTTTCGGATGAACGCCGAAGTCTGCGGATATACTGCATTGCAACATGTACGGTAGAGAATTCACGAGTGGATATTGCACCGCACTCGTAAATGGCTGGCCCACCGATGCGAAAATATGTACCCGGAACCCGACCGCGATAGAGGCAAAAAGCCATTGCCAAAGTTTCCAATTTGGCCAAATGCGTAAAAACCGGATTGCGTCAACGGCCGCACCGGGCGATAGACGCGCAGGGACGCTGATAGTAAGGGCATGAAATGGCAGTCGAAATCTCACCGACCGTGGCGCTTCTCCGGGCGGACTTCGAGAAAGTCCTCGCTGGATGGCTAAAGGCCCAGGCGCGGGAAGGCGTCAAGCGAACGGATCTCGTTTCCGCCAAGGAAACCGAGCAGCAGAGCCGGGAACTTCTGAGTGTCCTTACGGGGGCGATGGAGAACGCCGCCGTCGACGAGGGGTTCGATCTCGGCAAGCCAGCCTGGGATCAATTCCGCGAGACTCTGGAGGCGATCACGGAGAGCCGCACCCAGCGCGGGGTTTCCCCGAAGGAAATGGGCTGGTTCATCGCATCGATCAAGCAGCCCTTGTTCGATCAGTTGCGGTCGATCCTCGCCGACCGCCCGCAAGCCTTCTCAGACGAGATCTGGAACACCACCCGGGTCGTCGATCAGATCGTGCTTCAGGCCATTGAGTACCTCGTTCAGAAGCGCGAAGCGGTGATCGAACGCCAGCAGGCCGAGATGACCGAGGTTTCGGCGCCGGTCGTCAAGATCTGGGATCGGATCGTCACGGTGCCGCTGATCGGGACCCTCGATTCGTTCCGTGCCCAGGCTGTGATGGAGAATCTGCTGGACTCGATCGTGCAGTGGGAAGCGGAAGTCGCGATCATCGACATCACGGGCGTTTCGACGGTGGATACGCTGGTGGCCCAGCACCTCTTGAAGACGGCGGCGGCGGTACGATTGATGGGGGCCGAATGCGTCATCTGCGGTATCAGCCCGAAGATCGCCCAGACAATCGTCAATCTCGGCGTGGAACTGCCCAATATCGTCACGCGCGTCGATCTGCAGAGCGGCCTCGCCCATGCTTTCGAGCGCATCGGCGTTTCCGTGAAGGAGAGCTAAGGGGTGGAACCTTCCTTCGGCACCACCCCCATTGTCACGATCACCGGATGCGTAGTTGTCGCGATTCGCGACGATCTGGACGACCAAGGAGTCGTGACTCTCCAGGATCAACTCGTCGAGGAAGTGGCGCGTCACAAGGCTCGCGGTGTCGTCATCGACATCTCCAGTCTTGAGATCGTCGATACGTTTGCGGGACGGATGCTCGGGGCCATGGCCCAGATGGCGCGCATGATGAATGCGCGAACCATCGTCGTCGGCATGCGTCCGGCCGTTGCCATGACCCTTGTCGAACTCGGCATGACGCTGGACGGCGTCGAGACGGCGCTGAACGCGGACAGGGCGATCGATCTGATCCTCCACCAATAGAGCATTGAGCGATCCGTGAGCGAGGAAGTTGTGACCGTCAGGCTCGCCCGAGCCACCGATGTGGCTTTCGCGCGCCAAGCCGCAATGAAGGCGATGGCGTCTCTGGGCGCCAGCGCGATCAAGCGAACGAAATTCGTCACTGCCGTCTCGGAGATTGCCCGCAACGCAATCGTCTACGGTGGCGGAGGTTTGATTTCATTTGCGATTATCGGGAACGGGTCGTTCCGCAAGGTCGTTGCTACATGCTCGGACCGAGGCCCCGGCATCGACGACATCCCACAGGCTCTCACGGACGGCTTTACGACCGGAGGGGGGTTGGGGCTCGGTTTAAGCGGAGCCCGGCGCCTGGTCGACCGGCTCGAGGTTGAATCGTCCCGCGAGAGCGGCACAACCGTCATATTGGAGTCCGGTGCCCGATGATCTCGCTACAAGTCACGGAAATCAGTCAAGTTGGTGCAGCGCGTAGAAAAGCTCTCCACGAAGCCGAGACCATCGGCTTGTCCGCCGATGACCGCGACCGGCTGGCATTGGTCGTCACCGAAGCGGCAACAAATCTGGTCCGGCACGCCCGCGGGGGCGAGATCATTTTGATCCCGTGTGCGCAGGGCGCGGCGGCGCGATTTGACGTTATCGCTCTCGACGACGGACCGGGATTTTCGGATGTCGAGACCGCAATGGCCGATGGTTATACAACGGCCCAGGGCGGCGAACGAGGATTGGGCGGCGGGCTCGGCGCGATCGCGCGCATGTCGGACGCCTTTGACATCTACAGTGATACAAAGGGCACGACGCTCGCGATCACCATTGGCAAGCTGAAGCAGGACTTGGGGAAAGCCTTGGAGGCCGTCGGCCTGATCGTCCCAAAGCCGGATTTCTCCGAGGGCGGGGACGCCTTCGGTTTGCGCCTGGAGGCGCACCATACGATGATCATGCTGATGGATGTTCTGGGCCACGGACCCGCGGCGGCGGTCGAGGCTAAAAAAGGTGTCGAGGCCTTCGCGCGGTCGACAGGAGCCTCGCTGGAGGCGACGGCGGCAGAAATTTCGGCGGCGCTGCGCGGCGGGCGCGGCGCCGCCGCTTTGCTCGTCGATCTGCCGCATACCGCCGGCAAACTACGGGCGATGTCGCTCGGAAATGTCCGTGGTGAGATATTGGCCCCCGACGGCGCCCGGCATGGCATTCCATCGACGCCCGGCATTGTGGGCGCGAGCGCCAATCAGCCTCGGGTGACGGAGCACGACTGGCCGGCGGAAGGAATGTTGGTGCTTTCGACCGATGGTCTGCGGGGCAGTGAGCGTGTGCCGGAACCTTCGTCGCTGTTCTTTCGCGAGCCGATGACAATTGCCGCGACGCTCTACAAGCGGAGGCGGCGGGGAACCGATGACTGCGGCGTGGTCGTCGCGCGAGCAAGGCCGTGAAGGCGGTCGTCACGTCGATTCGTGTCGAGCGGGACGCGGACGTCACACATACACGCCGCACCGCGCGCCTTGCCGCCCAAGTTGCGGGAGCTGCCACGCGAGATCAGATTCGCTTTGCGACGGCTGTGTCGGAGATTGCCCGCAACGCGCTCCAATATGCGGGCGGGGGAGTTGCCGAATTCGCCTTCGACCGCCCTGAAGAGAGGACCCGGCTGATGGCCCGGGTGCAGGACAAGGGGCCCGGGATCGCGGCCGTCGAGACGATGCTGCGGGCTCGGCATCAGGCGCACACCGGGCTCGGTCTCGGCCTAAGTGGCTCGCAGAAGCTGGTCGATTATTTCGACCTGAAGACCGGCGCGGGGGGCACACTGGTGACGCTTGGGCTTCACCTGAATGGGAAACGCGACACCGACGATCTCGCAAAGGCGACTGCCGGCGCCCTCATCGACGCCGCGCAAGGGTCCCCGATCGAGGAACTCGCCGAGCAGAATCGCGCTTTGCGCGATTCCCTGGCCGAACAGCAATTCCTCCTGCGTGAAATCCATCATAGGACCAAAAACAATCTGGCGATCATCCAGTCGTTAGCGCTGATGCAGGCGCGGCAGGCCAAATCGGGAGAGACGCAGGAAGCGCTTGGGATTTTGACGAACCGCATACAGGCCTTTGCCAACGCCCATAATTTTCTGCATCAGGCTGAAGACGTGACCCAGGTCGATATGCGGCAGCATTTAGAGAGCCTCACCGACAGACTCGCCTCCGCTTTCGGCTCCAGTGGCTTAACGATTGACTGCCATGCCGAGGCGATTTCCATCGGGTTCGAAGCGGCGACGGAGATCGCGCTGGTGGTCAACGAACTGGTGACAAACGCCGCGAAATACGGCGGCGAGAACGGCCATGTGGACATTCAAGCATATCAGCAGGGACCCAATTTTTGTCTTCGCGTCGGTGACGATGGGCCGGGACTGGATAATCCGGAAACAGTGCTTCGAAATTCCAAGTCGCTTGGTTGGCGGATCGTGGAGGGCTGCGCCCGCAAACTGAACGGCAGCCTCGAGGTCGAGGGGACGAAGGGGCTGTCGGTCCTGCTGACCATTCCCAACGACCGGTAGAGAACAGGCTCGGCCGCTGCCGGTTTTCCGCGAATGCGCTTCTTGCTGGCGTCAAAGTCCCATTTGGATCTGCATCTTCACCTCGCCTTTCGGCGCGCTCGCGGCCAGTTCGAATGCCTCGACGCTCCGTGCGAAGGGAAAGGTCCGGGTGATCAGCGGCGCGACGTCGATCGTTCCAGAGGCCAGCATCGCGACGCAGCGGTCGAAGACATGGGCATAGCGAAACACATGCTCGACCCGCGCTTCCCGCAGCATCGCCGCAGCGACATCGTAGGCGGCGGGTTTCAGCGGTATCCCGACGAAGACCACCGTGCCGCCCGGACAGAGCGGCTCGAAGATTCCGGCGATCGCGGGTTCCGCCCCGGAACATTCGTAGATGACGTCCGCGCCCCAGCCGCCGGTCTGGGCCATTGCCGCCGCGACGAGGTTGTCCCGCGCCACATTGACGGTTGAGACCGGTCCGAGCGTGCGGGCAAGGTCCAGCTTGCTATCGTCGATATCGCAGACGATCACATGGGCGCAGCCGGCGGCGAGAGCGGCGAGCACGGTGACGAGGCCGATGGGACCGGCGCCGATGACGATGGCGACATTGCCGGGCGCCGCGCGCGCCTTGGTCACGGCGTGGACGCCGACGGCCAGCGGCTCGACCATGGCGCCAGCGGCAAAGGAGACCGTGTCCGGCAGCTTGAAGGTGAAGGCTTCCGGATGAACGACGCTTGATCTCAAAACGCCATGCACCGGCGGCGTCGCCCAGAAGCGCACGGCCGGATCGAGATTGTAGAGCCCGAGGCGCGTCGCGCGGCTGTCCGGGTCGGGGATGCCAGGCTCCATGCAGACGCGGTCGCCGATTTCGAGCGTTTCGACCCGATCGCCGACTTCGGTGACGATGCCCGATGCCTCGTGGCCGAGGATCATGGGGGCCTTGACCACGAAGGGTCCGATTGCGCCGTGCGTGTAATAGTGGACGTCCGAGCCGCAGATGCCGACGGTGTGGATAGCGACCCGAACGTCGCGTGGGCCGAGCGGTTCGTCGACCGGAATTTCGCGGAGCGAAAGTTCGCCCTTTTTCTCCAGCACGAGTGCGCGCCGCTCGCCTTCGTCGGAGGTTCTGATCGCGGCCTGGCTCATCTCGTTTCTCCGGTCTTTCAAGGTTCCTTGATGGTCAGACTAGCCTTTTTGCGGCCAGTCGGCGACGCTTTGCGGGGCCCTGTCCGGAAATAATGTTGCCGCTCATCTCCGATGTCGCCAGATTGGCGGCGGCGGGATTTCAAGGAGTAGATATGTTCGACAAGGGGATGAACTTCGCGCTCGGCGAGGAGATCGACGCGCTGCGCGACATGGTGCACCGCTTCGCGCAGGAGACGATCGCGCCGCGCGCCGCCGAAATCGACCGCACCAACGAATTCCCGAACGAGCTCTGGAAGGAACTGGGCGCGCTCGGCCTGCTCGGGGTGACGGTCGAAGAAGAGTATGGCGGCTCTGCCATGGGTTATCTGGCGCATTGCGTCGCAATCGAGGAGATCTCGCGTGCCTCGGCTTCGGTGGGCCTGTCCTACGGCGCGCATTCCAACCTCTGCGTCAATCAGATCCGTCGCAACGGCACCGCGGACCAAAAGCGGAAATATCTGCCCAAGCTGGTTTCCGGCGAGCATGTCGGCTCGCTGGCGATGTCGGAGAGCGGCGCCGGGTCGGACGTCGTCGGCATGAAGCTCAGGGCCGACAAGCGCAACGACCGCTTCGTCCTCAACGGCACCAAGATGTGGATCACCAATGGCCCGGACGCTTCGACCCTGATCGTCTACGCCAAGACCGATCCGGACGCCGGCCCGCGCGGCATCACCGCCTTCCTGATCGAGAAGGAGATGGCGGGGTTCTCCACCGCGCAAAAGCTCGACAAGCTCGGCATGCGCGGCTCGAACACCTGCGAGCTGGTCTTCGAGGATTGCGAGGTGCCTTATGAGAATATTCTCGGCGAGGAGGGCGGCGGCACCAAGGTGCTGATGAGCGGCCTCGATTACGAGCGGGTGGTGCTGTCGGCCGGCCCGCTCGGCATCATGGCGGCCTGCCTGGATGTGGTCGTCCCTTACGTCCACGAGCGCAAGCAGTTCGGTCAGCCGATCGGCGAGTTTCAATTGATGCAGGGCAAGCTCGCCGACATGTATGTGACGATGAACGCCTGCCGGGCCTATGTCTACGCGGTGGCGGCGGCCTGCGATCGGGGCGAAACCAGCCGCAAGGACGCCGCCGGCTGCATCCTCTACGCCGCCGAGAAGGCGACGCAGATGGCGCTGGAGGCGATCCAGGCGCTCGGCGGCAACGGCTATATCAACGACTATCCGACCGGGCGGCTGTTGCGTGACGCCAAGCTGTACGAGATCGGCGCCGGCACCAGCGAAATCCGGCGCATGCTGATCGGCCGCGAGCTGTTCCGGGAGACGGATTGACGAAATATAACAACCTATCTAAATATACCTATATAAGTAGGGGTTTTATGGGTAGCAGCTCGGCGGAGGGCTTCATGAACACGGATCAGGACACCATGACGGTGATCACGAACGGTCTTCCGACCAAGGCCGCGAAGATACGTGCACTGGACGAGCGAGGTTTCCAACGGGCCGATATCGCCCGCTTCCTCGGTATCCGCTATCAGCACGTCCGCAACACCCTCGAGAGGCCTCAAGCGGAGAGCCAGAAGGCTGCAGCTCCGGATCGGGATGCGTTCACGATGCATCAGGACGCGGACGCCTTCACGCGTGTATCGGTTGATTCCCAAGGCCGGGTGGTGATCCCAGAGACGTTCCGGCGCCTCATGAAACTCGACGATGACGGTAACCTCATCGTCAGGATCGACGAGGATGGAGAGTTGCGGCTGACCTCACCGATGGCGGCGATCGACAAGGTTCGAAGAATGATCGCAGAGAATAGCTTTGGCGGCGGGTCGCCCGTCGACGAGTTGATCTCGGAAAGGCGCGCGGAGGCTCTGCGGGACGAGGCCGAAACGCTTCAACATGTGCCCAAATCGTGACGGTTGTTCTCGATAGCTCGGCCGTCCTGGCATACCTGTGGAGTGAGCCGGACAGTGACAGGATTGGCGAATTTATCCGGGAAGGCAGGATATCGAGCGTCAATGTCGTGGAAGTGTTGTCCAAGCTGATCGACCATGGGATGGCCGGAGAGGCGGCCAACTTGTTGTTTGCCAGCTTGAATCTCTCCGCGATCGCCTTCGATGCCGATCAGGCGCGACTGGCCGGCGATCTCCGATCACACACCCGCAGATATGGCCTCTCGCTTGGTGATCGGGCCTGTCTGGCTTTGGCGATCCAGGAAAAGGCGCGGGTCATAACGGCCGACAGAATATGGGTCGAGCTTGACCTTGGCATCGAAATCACGGTCATTCGATGAATACGGTATGTTCGTCTTGACCGTTGCCGCAAACCGCTCGGTGGTGAAACATCATTGGGCGTCGGCCGGATGGGGGAGGTCGAACGCCGATTTTGGCTGCTTCCATCACCCGATTAAGGGATACACGAATCCAAGGAACTCCCCATGCCGCTCAACGATCGTCAGGAAGCGCTCTGCAAGGGGCATGATTTCGATTTCACCGATCTCAAGGCGGTGATCGTCAATTGCACGCTGAAGCGCAGCCCCGAACGCTCGCATACGGACGATCTGTTGTCGGTTCCGCGCGAGATTATGGAGCGGAACGGCATCTCGGTCAGCCAATTTCGCCCTGTCGACCATCCCATCGCCTACGGGGTCATGCCCGACATGACCGAACACGGCGCCGCGACAGATGCCTGGCCGGAGCTTTGGGAGACGGTGAGGGCGGCCGAGATTCTCATTCTCGGCACGCCGATCTGGCTCGGCGAGGAAAGCTCCGCCTGCCGGTTGGTGATCGAGCGGCTTTACGGCATGAGCGGGCTGGAGAACGACAAGGGCCAGAGCTTCTTCTACGGCAAGACCGGCGGTTGCGTCGTCACCGGCAACGAGGACGGCATCAAGCATGTCGCGATGACCTGTCTCTACGCCCTCGGCCATCTCGGCTACACGATTCCGCCGCAGGCTGATTGCGGCTGGATCGGCGAGGCCGGGCCGGGGCCAAGCTACGGTGACGAGACGGACAACGGGCCGCTGGGCTACGACAATGATTTCACCCAGCGCAATGCCACCATCATGACCTGGAATTTGATGCACATGGCGCGGATGCTGAAGGATGCCGGCGGTCTGCCCCGGCATGGCAACGACCGCGACGCCTGGGAGGCCGGCTGCCGCTTCGACCATCCCAATCCAGACTACCGGTAGCAGGGCGGGGACTTCTATGGATATGGTCCGGGACGACCGCATCGCCCGTAGCCAATGAGTTCGCCATGTCCGTGCTGACCTCCGCCATCTCGCCGCGCTCCGAGAGCTTTTCTGAAAACCGCGCGGCGATGACGCGGCAGATGGAGGTCGTCGAGGAAGCCGCCGAGGCCGCGATGGCCGGCGGCGGCGAGAAGGCGCGAGAGCGGCACCTGTCGCGTGGCAAGCTGTTGCCGCGTGATCGCGTCGAGGCGCTGCTCGATCCGGGCTCGCCGTTTCTCGAAATCGGGATGTTCGCAGCGAACGGGATGTATGACGACGCGGTGCCGGCGGCGGGCATGATCGCCGGCATCGGCCGGGTCTCGGGCCGCGAGGTGATGGTGCTGGCCAACGACGCCACGGTGAAGGGCGGCACCTATTTTCCCCTGACGGTGAAAAAGCATCTCCGTGCCCAGGAGATCGCCGAACAAAACCATCTGCCTTGCGTCTATCTGGTGGATTCCGGCGGTGCCAATCTGCCGAACCAGGACGAGGTGTTTCCCGACCGAGATCATTTCGGCCGCATCTTCTACAATCAGGCGCAGATGTCGGCCAAGGGCATCGCCCAGATCGCCGTCGTCATGGGCTCCTGCACGGCCGGCGGCGCCTATGTTCCGGCGATGAGCGACGAGACCATCATTGTCGCCAAACAGGGTACGATCTTCCTGGCAGGCCCGCCGCTGGTCAAGGCCGCCACAGGCGAGGTGGTCAGCGCGGAAGATCTGGGCGGTGGCGATGTTCACACGCGGCTGTCGGGCGTTGCCGATCATCTGGCCAGGGACGATCTGCACGCGCTGGCGCTGGCCCGCCACGCCGTCGCCCATCTCAACCGGGACAAGCGGCCGGCGGTGGAGTTCCAGACCTCGGAAGAGCCGGCCTACGACCCGGAGGAAATCCTCGGCATCGTCCCGGCCGACGCCAAGACGCCCTACGATGTGCGCGAGGTGATCGCCCGCATCGTCGATGGGTCCAGGTTTCACGAGTTCAAGGCGCGTTACGGGCCGACGCTGGTCTGCGGCTTCGCCCATATCCGCGGCATGCCGGTCGGAATCCTGGCCAACAATGGCGTGCTGTTTTCCGAAAGCGCCGTGAAAGGCGCGCATTTCGTCGAGCTCTGCTCGCAGCGCAAGATCCCGCTGGTGTTCCTGCAGAACATCACCGGTTTCATGGTCGGCCGGCAATACGAGGCAGGTGGCATCGCCAAGCACGGGGCGAAGCTCGTCACCGCCGTCGCCACGACGGCCGTTCCGAAGATCACCATGCTGATCGGCGGCTCCTACGGCGCCGGCAATTACGGCATGTGCGGGCGGGCGTATTCGCCGCGTTTCCTGTGGACCTGGCCGAACAGCCGCATCGCGGTGATGGGCGGCGAGCAGGCGGCGGGCGTGCTGGCGAGCGTCACGCGCGACGGCATCGAGCGGCGCGGCGGTGAATGGTCGGCGGAGGAAGAGGCCGAATTCAAGCGCCCGACCATCGCGATGTTCGAGCGCCAGAGCCACCCGCTCTACGCCTCGGCAAGGCTATGGGACGACGGCATCGTCAATCCGGCCAGGACCCGCGATGTTCTGGCGCTGTCGCTCTCCGCCGCACTCAACACGCCGATCGAGGACACGCGGTTCGGGTTGTTTCGGATGTGAGACATGGCATAATCGGGATGAGAGCGGGAGGGATCGTCGTGGGTACCGAAAAATCAAGAGTTTCAACTGTTCTAGGCGTTTTGGGCGCTCTCTGTGCTGCCTCGCCATCCCTGGCAAGCGATATTTCCGGCCCTCTCGACGAGCTTTCCGCCAAGATCATCGCCCTTCAGACGAAGTCTCGAAATACGTCTGGTGAGGAGCCTGTCGTAAGTCTGGAAATCGTTCTTGACAGTGGCCGCAACTTCGACGTCAACCTGAATGAGCCGCTCGACGACGAGATTTATTCTCCACTGTCGGAAATCTGCAAGGGCTACATGCTGCCGGCAATCAGCCTGTTCAATGCTGTCGAGGGTTCGACGCAAATTTCCGAAGCCCGAATCGTGGTCAGGGAAAAGCCGTCCGTTCAGTTGGGCATTACCAAATCCGGCCGATACTTCGCCACCAATTTCAAGCTTGCCGACGGGTGCGAACGACCCGTCCGTCGCTGAGGATTGCGATTGAGAAGAGGTTCGAGCTGGGAAGGATAGCAAACGCGGAGGCCTCAATGGCACAGATCACGGTGCGAAAGCTGGACGACGACGTTCTTGAGACCCTGAAGGCCCGCGCGAAGGCGAACCAGCGCTCGACGGAGGCGGAGATCCGGGACCTTCTGGAGAAATCCGCGCGCGAGCCGAAGCTGGAACAGCGTTCGCTTCTTTCGCTCGCGGGGTCGGCTCCGAGCAACCGGTCTGTCGAGGAGATCGTCGCGGATATTCGGGCACTGCGCGACGAATGGGAAGACCGGAGGTGACCGTCTCCGTTCCTCAGCCCGTCGCCAGCAGGATCACCCCGCCAAAAATCACGGCCGCCCAGAACAAGCGTTGCCGCAACTCGCCCTCGCGCAAGAGCAGGCTGCCCATCAGGACGGTGAGGACGACACTGAGTTCGCGGGTCGGCGCCACATAGATGATCGGCGTGAAGGTGAGGGCGTAGAGGACGAGGATGTAGGCGAGCGGGCTGAGAATGGCGATCGCGACGACACTCGCCCAGTGATTCGCCCAGAGCGCCGTCACCATTGCCCGCCGTCGCATTGCGTAAGGCGTGAGCAGCATCACCCGGCCGATGTTGGAGACATACTCGAGCAGCAGCGGGGGAATCAGCAAGGCGGTGACCGCGTAGGCGTCCCAGACCGTGTAGCTGGCGATCAGCAAGCCGACGCCGACGCCGAACAGGGTCGAGGCAGTGACGCTCTTGGAGCCACGCTTGAGCCCGCCCGACAGAAACAGGACGCCGGCGATGATGATGATCGCGCCGAGAGCGATCTGCCACGTCAGCGGTTCACCCAGCATCGTGACAGCAAAGATCGTGGCCAGGAATGGCCCGGTCGCACGGGCGGTCGGATAGACGATCGACAGATCGCCGTCGCGATAGCCGCGCTGCAGCAGCAGTATGTAACCGAGATGCAGCCCGGTGCTGCCGAGGATGAAGCCGGCCTGCCAGGCGCCGAAATCGGGGCGCTGGGAGACGACGACATAGATGGCCAGCGGAAAATACAGGACGAGCGTGACCACCGAGAAGAGCCAGATCAACTCGGGGCCGCCGCGGATTTTCTTGACCAGGAAGTTCCATGTCGCGTGGCAGAACGCCGCCGCCAGCACGAGGACGAAACCGGAAACTGACATGAGGGCTCCTGAAGGCGATCGGGACGAAAAAGGCGCGCAAAAGCGCACCCAGCCATCCCCCCTAGTTTTTTCGTCTTTCAGGTGTCTGCTGTACACGACTCATAACGGCGCTCGGACCAGCTTGCGAAGCAACGGAACCCTAGCCGCACATGGATGGGCGGAAATCACATTAGACCGGTCTCGCATCGTGTGGAAGGATGGGCTCCGATCGATGTCGCGACCGGCGGGGATTCGCGGGCGATACCGCATGACTGGGATGTGACGACGACGATGTTCACCAAGCTTCTCATCGCCAATCGCGGCGAGATCGCCTGCCGGGTCATCCGCACCGCGAAACGGCTCGGTATCCGCACCGTCGCGGTGTTCTCCGACGCCGACGCGCAAGCGCTGCATGTCGAAATGGCCGACGAGGCGGTGCATATCGGCCCGGCGCCGGTCGGTGAAAGCTACCTCAAGGGCGAGCGCATCATCGCGGCGGCGAAGCGGACCGGCGCCGAGGCGATCCATCCCGGCTACGGTTTCTTGTCGGAAAATCCGGATTTCGTCGCGGCGGTCGAAGCGGCCGGGCTGATCTTCGTCGGCCCGTCCGTCTCCGCCATACGGGCGATGGGCCTGAAGGACGCCGCCAAGCGGCTGATGCACGCGGCCGGCGTGCCGGTCGTTCCGGGCTATCACGGCGAAGAACAGAATCCCGATTTCCTCGCCGGTGAGGCCGGTAAGATCGGCTATCCGGTGCTGATCAAGGCGCGGGCCGGCGGCGGCGGCAAGGGCATGCGCCGCGTTGATGATCCGGCCGAGTTCCGCGCCGCGCTGGAAGGCGCCCGGCGCGAGGGCGAGGCATCGTTCGGCGATTCCCATTGCCTGATCGAGAAATACGTTGAAAAGCCCCGCCATATCGAGATCCAGGTGTTCGGCGACAGCCACGGCAACGCGGTGCATCTCTTCGAGCGCGACTGTTCCTTGCAGCGCCGCCACCAGAAGGTGATCGAGGAGGCCCCAGCGCCCGGCATGACGCCCGAAATGCGCGCCGCGATGGGGGAAGCGGCGGTCACCGCCGCCAAGGCTATTCGTTATGCGGGGGCCGGGACCATCGAGTTCATCGTCGACGCCTCCGATGGCCTCAGGCCGGACCGCTTCTGGTTCATGGAGATGAACACGCGGCTGCAGGTCGAGCACCCGGTGACCGAGGCGATCACCGGCCTCGATCTGGTCGAGCTGCAATTGCGCGTCGCGACCGGCGACGCGTTGCCGTTCACGCAGGACGATCTGGCGATCGACGGCCATGCCTTCGAGGCGCGGATCTACGCCGAGGACGCGGCCCGCGGCTTCCTGCCGGCGACCGGCATACTGACCCATCTCAGCTTTCCGGTGGGCGAGGGCGTGCGCATCGACACTGGGGTTCGCGCGGGCGACCGGATCACCCCGCATTACGACCCGATGATCGCCAAGCTGGTCGTCCACGGCCCGGACCGGGCGAGCGCGCTCGGGCTGTTACGCGGGGCTTTGGCGGGAACGCAGATCGCCGGCTCGGTGACCAATGTCGCGTTTCTTTCAAAGCTCGCGGCACATGAGGGCTTTGCCGCCGGCGATGTCGATACCGGCCTGATCGGCCGCGATCAGGAAACGCTGACGGCAATCGCGCCGGCTCCGCCGGATATCGTGGCGATCGCCGCGCTGGCGCAGCTCGACCATCTTGCGGAGCCCATCGCGGCGAAGGCCGGCGACGATCCCTGGGCGCGTTTGCGCGGCTTTCGGGTATGGGGCACCGCGCGGCAGACGGCGCGGTTCGAGACCGGGGAAGGAGGGCACCGCGACGTGGCGGTCGCCGATCGCGGCGGCGGCCGTTTCGCCGTGGCTGCCGGAGAAGCGCCGCTGAACCTCGACATCGTAACGATCGAGGGCGACGCTGTGCGCCTGTCACTCGACGGCCGCATTTTCGGGGTGACGCTGGCCCGGGAGGCCGAAGCGGTCACAGTGTTCGCTAACGGTGCGGCGCATCGCTTCGTGCGCTGGAGCGCCAGCGCCCACGCCGAGGAGGGGATCGCCAGCGACAGGATCGCCGCGCCGATGCCGGGCCTCGTCAAGCTGGTTTCGGCCAAGGCTGGCGGCGCGGTGACGAAGGGCGAGCCGCTGATCGTGCTGGAGGCCATGAAGATGGAACACACGCTGAAGAGCCCCCGCGACGGCACGATTGCCGAGCTTCTGGTTTCGCCCGGCGATCAGGTCGAGGACGGCGCGCTGCTGCTGGCGTTGCAGCCGGAGAGCGCCGCCGGGACGGCGGGGAGGGGCAGGTGACCGGGACGATCCGCATCGAGACCGACACGCGCGGCGTGGCGACGCTGACGCTGGCGCGGCCGGACAAGCACAACGCCATGAGCGCCGTGATGATCGCCGAACTGACACAGGCGGCCGAAGAGCTCGGCGCCGACTCCACCGTTCGCGTCGTTGTCCTCACCGGCGAAGGCCGGAGCTTTTCCGCCGGGGCGGACCTTGCCTGGATGAAGGCGCAATTTACGGCCAGCCGCGAGGAACGTATTACCGAGGCGACGGCGCTGGCGCGGATGCTCAAAGCCCTCAACGAGATGCCGAAGCCGCTAATCGGCCGCATCCAGGGCCAGGCCTTCGGCGGTGGCCTCGGGCTGATCGCGGTCTGCGACGTGGCGGTCGCGAACGATGCGGCGCGCTTTGCCTTCACGGAGACAAAACTGGGTCTGATCCCGGCGACGATCTCGCCTTACGTGCTGGCC